>NZ_JBICXU010000003.1:87240-415466 GCF_043200435.1 Streptomyces sp. NPDC048416 | reverse complement strand
ACGTCGTGATAGCGGAGCTATCGGGGCGTTTCGGCAACGCCGCGAGGTGCCGTGCCAGGCGCCGCACCCCCGGCCATGATCCACCAGACACCCCCCAGCCCTTGGCGTCCAGCTCGGAAACTTGCCGATTGTCCAGGTCACCGGAGGCATAGGAATCCTCGGCCCTGGTCAACTCGTCCCGATGGCCGAGGAAGCCGGCCAGGAAGACCGACGAGCTCGCACCCGGCACGAGGGTGCCATCGACATCGAAGAACACGACGCCCGCATGATCAGATGAAGACACCGACCAAGGATGACAGCACCACGCGACCCGAATTACGGGAGCGCATCGCGGAGTTGCCCAGAATCACGAGGATCCGGCCGGCTCGCCCGACGACTGCGGCTGAGAACGGCCCCGCCCGGCACCGACCCCCGGCCGCACCTGACGCGGCCGCGCTGGTCCGCCGCAACGGCTGCCCCTCCGGCCGCCGTGGCCGACCTGCTCCAGCGCCGCGGGAGTCAGGGCCTCCGCGGACGGCCACGACGACAGAAGTACTCCGACTCCCTTTCCCGAGCGGCCAGTTGGGCACGCCGCTCACCTCACGCGGAAATATTGGCCTAGACCCTTGACCGGTCGCTGGTCCAGACCAATCATGGGGCGTCCGCACCCTTCTCACACCCCCGTCGGAGAGCCCCGATGAGACGTCCGAGATCCGTCCGCGCCCTGCTCGCCACGCTCAGCACCGTCGCCGCGTCCGCCGGCCTCGTCATCGGGACGGGCGGCGCGGCGCACGCCGCGACTCCGCTCCCGGCCCATGTCTTCGCGCCCTACTTCGAGGCGTACTCCTCGGACAGCCCCGCCGACCTGGCGCAGAAGTCGGGCGCCAAGTACCTGACCATGGCGTTCGTGCAGACCGAGACCAAGGGCTCCTGCACCCCGTACTGGAACGGCTCGACCGAGCAGCCGATCTCGTCGTCCGTGTTCGGCGCCGACATCTCCACCATCCGCTCGCGCGGTGGCGACGTCATCCCGTCCTTCGGCGGATACGCGGCCGACAACGGCGGCACCGAGATCGCCGACAGCTGCGCCTCCGTGGATTCGATCGCCGCCGCGTACGAGAAGGTCATCACCACCTACGACCTCTCGCGGCTCGACATGGACATCGAGGACAACTCGCTGACCAACAAGGCCGGCATCGACCGCCGCAACCAGGCGATCAAGAAGGTGCAGGACTGGGCGGCGGCCAACGGGCGCTCGGTGCAGATCTCCTACACCCTGCCCACCACCACGGGTGGTCTCGCCGACAGCGGGCTCGCGGTGCTCAAGAGCGCGGTCAAGTACGGCGCGAAGGTCGACGTCGTGAACCTCATGACCTTCGACTACTACGACGGCGCCACCCACAACATGGCCAACGACACCCAGAGCGCGGCCACCGGTCTCTACAACCAGCTGAACACCCTCTACCCGGGCCGTACCTCCGCCCAGCTGTGGGGCATGGTCGGCGTCACCGAGATGCCGGGCATCGACGACTACGGGCCGGCCGAGACGTTCACCACCGCGGACGCGACCGCCGTCTACAACTGGGCCGTCTCCAAGGGCATCAACACGCTGTCCTTCTGGGCCCTCCAGCGCGACAACGGCGGCTGCCCGGGCACCGGCGGCTCGGACACCTGCTCCGGCATCGCCCAGGACACGTGGTACTTCAGCCACACCTTCGAGCCCTTCACCGGCGGCGGCGGGCCCGTCCAGGACGACTTCTCGGTGGGTGTCACACCCGGCTCGGCCTCCGTCGCACCCGGCGGCTCCACCACCGCCACGGTGAGCACGGCCGTGACGTCGGGCAACGCCAAGTCCCTCGCCCTGACCGCCACCG
The DNA here is from genome assembly GCF_043200435.1 of Streptomyces sp. NPDC048416. Lineage (NCBI taxonomy): Bacteria > Bacillati > Actinomycetota > Actinomycetes > Kitasatosporales > Streptomycetaceae > Streptomyces > Streptomyces sp. NPDC048416. The sequence continues at coordinate 413,613 of NZ_JBICXU010000003.1, read as the reverse complement.
GCGCCCCGGCAGGCGTGACGGCGACGCTCAGCCCGAGCTCCGTCACCGCGGGCGCCTCGGCGCAGCTCACGGTTGCCGCTTCGGCCTCCGCGGCGCCGGGCACGTACCCGATCACCGTGACGGGCACAGCCGGTACGCTCACCCACTCGACCACCTTCACCCTCACCGTGTCGGGCCCGGGCGGCACCACCGGCGCGCTGGTCAACGGCGGCTTCGAAAGCGGCTCGCTCGCCCCGTGGACCTGTGAGAGCGGCGCCTCCGTGGTGTCGAGCCCGGCGCACGGCGGTTCGTACGCCCTGAAGACCGCGCCCACCTCAGCGACGACCGGCGAGTGCGCGCAGACGCTCACCCTGGCCCCCAACACCCAGTACACGCTGAGTGGTTGGGTGCAGGGCAGTTACGCCTACCTCGGGGTACGGGGCGGCGCCACGGGGAGCGCCTGGACCAACTCCAGCGGCTGGAGCAAGCTCAGCGTGCCGTTCACCACGGGCGCCTCGGGCACCGTGACCGTCTACCTGCACGGATGGTACGGCCAGGGTGCGGTGTACGGGGACGACCTCTCGGTGGCCTAGCCAACCGGTCGGCGACGCGTACGAGGTGCACGCAGGGGCGCGCACCCGGGGGCACCCGGGGGCGCGCCCCTTCGCCCGCTCGCCCCTTCGCCTCAACGCCCCTGCACCCGCTCGCCCCTTCGCCCCCTCGCCTCAGCGCCCCGCCCTCCGCGCCTTCCTCGTCGCCCGCAGCCACTCCTTGTTCATGGCCGCGATCGACGGGAGCGGGATGCCCTTGGGGCAGGCCGTCGCGCACTCCCCCGTCAGGGTGCAGCCACCGAAGCCCTCGGCGTCCATCTGCCCGACCATGTCCAGGACCCGTGTCTCACGTTCGGGCGCGCCCTGGGGCAGCACATTGAGATGGTTGATCTTCGCGGAGGTGAACAGCATCGCCGAGCCGTTGGGGCAGGCCGCCACGCAGGCGCCGCAGCCGATGCACTCGGCGTGCTCGAAGGCGAAGTCCGCGTCGGGCTTGGGCACCGGGGTGGCGTGCGCGTCGGGGGCGGCGCCGGTCGGCACACTGATGTATCCGCCCGCCTGGATGATCCGGTCGAAGGCCGAGCGGTCCACCACCAGGTCCTTCACCACCGGGAACGCCGATGCGCGCCACGGCTCGACATCGATGGTGTCGCCGTCCCTGAACGAACGCATGTGGAGCTGGCAGGCGGTGGTCCTCTCGGGGCCGTGGGCGTCGCCGTTGATGACGAGTGAGCAGGCGCCGCAGATGCCTTCGCGGCAGTCGTGATCGAAGGCGATGGGCTCCTCGCCCTTGACGATGAGCTCTTCGTTCAGGGTGTCGAGCATTTCGAGGAAGGACATGTCCGTCGAGATGTCGTCGATGTCGTAAGTGGCCATGTTTCCGGCAGAGTTGGCGTTCTTCTGGCGCCAGACGCGCAGGGTGAGCTTCATGCGTAGCTCCGCTGAGTGGGGTGGACGTACTCGAAGACGAGGTCTTCCTTGTGCAGGACGGGCGCGGCGCCGATGCCGGTGAACTCCCAGGCGGCGGCGTACGAGAACTCCGCGTCACGCCGTTCGGCCTCGCCGCCGGAGGTCTGGGACTCCTCGCGGAAATGACCGCCGCAGGATTCGGCGCGGTGCAGGGCGTCGAGGCACATGAGCTCGGCGAGTTCCAGGTAGTCGACGATCCGGTTGGCCTTCTCCAAGGACTGGTTGAACTCCTCGCCGCTGCCCGGCACCTTGATGCGGCGCCAGAACTCCGCACGGATCTGCGGAATCCGGTCGAGCGCCTTGCGGAGTCCCGCCTCGGTGCGGGCCATCCCGCAGTACTCCCACATGAGTTCGCCGATCTCACGGTGGAAGGAGTCGGGCGTGCGGTCGCCGTCGACCGCCAGGAGGAGGTGGAGGCGGTCCTCGGTCTCGGCGACGGCCTCGGCGACCGCCGGGTGTGCGTCGGTGACGGGTTCCTGGTGCGGGTTGCGGGCCAGGTAGTCGTTGATCGTGGCGGGCAGGACGAAGTATCCGTCGGCGAGACCCTGCATCAGGGCGGAGGCGCCGAGACGGTTGGCGCCGTGGTCGGAGAAGTTGGCCTCGCCGATGGCGAAAAGACCGGGGATCGTGGTCTGGAGGTCGTAGTCGACCCAGAGGCCGCCCATCGTGTAGTGCACGGCCGGGTAGATCCGCATCGGTGTGCTGTACGGGTCCTCGGCGGTGATCCGCGCGTACATGTCGAAGAGGTTGCCGTACTTCGCCTCCACGGCCGCGCGGCCCATCCGCGCGATGGCGTCGGCGAAGTCGAGGTAGACGCCCTCCCGTCGCCCGCCACCGCCCTCGGCCGAGGAGCCTTCGGCTCCGCCCCTCCCGTCCTGGCCACCGGGTCCGACCCCGCGCCCCTCGTCGCAGACGTGCTTGGCGGCGCGCGAGGCGATGTCGCGCGGCACGAGGTTGCCGAAGGCGGGGTAGATGCGCTCCAGGTAGTAGTCGCGCTCGTCCTCGGGGATCTCGCCCGGCGGACGGGCGTCGCCCTTGGTCTTCGGCACCCAGATACGGCCGTCGTTGCGCAGCGACTCGCTCATCAGGGTGAGCTTGGACTGGTGCTCGCCGGTGCGCGGGATGCAGGTCGGATGGATCTGGGTGTAGCAGGGGTTCGCGAAGTAGGCGCCGCGCCGGTGAGCCCGCCAGATCGCGGTGGCGTTGGAGTTCATGGCGTTGGTGGAGAGGTAGAAGACGTTGCCGTAGCCCCCGCTCGCGAGCACCACGGCGTCCGCGAAGTACGTGTCGATCTTGCCGGTGACGAGGTCGCGGGCCACGATGCCGCGCGCCTTGCCGTCCACCACGATCAGGTCGAGCATTTCGGTGCGAGGGTGCAACTCCACGTTCCCCGCGGCGATTTGGCGCGACAGTGCCTGGTAGGCGCCGAGCAGGAGCTGCTGGCCCGTCTGGCCGCGGGCGTAGAAGGTGCGCGAGACCTGGACGCCGCCGAAGGAGCGGGTGTCGAGGAGTCCGCCGTACTCACGGGCGAAGGGGACGCCCTGGGCCACACACTGGTCGATGATCTCGACGGAGATCTGGGCGAGGCGGTGCACATTGGATTCGCGGGAGCGGAAGTCGCCGCCCTTGACGGTGTCGTAGAAGAGCCGGTGGACGGAGTCGCCGTCGTTGCGGTAGTTCTTCGCGGCGTTGATGCCGCCCTGCGCGGCGATCGAGTGGGCTCGGCGCGGCGAGTCCTGGAAGCAGAACTGGACGACGTGGTAGCCCTGTTCGGCGAGGGTGGCGCCCGCCGCGCCGCCGGCCAGGCCGGTGCCGACCACGATGACGGTGCGGCCCCGGCGGTTGGCCGGGTTGACCAGCTTGGCCTCGAAGCGGCGGGTGTCCCAGCGCCCGGCGATCGGCCCCTGCGGCGCCCGGCCGTCGGCGATCGGGTCGCCCAGTGTGAAGTCGGTGTACGAGGTCATGTCAGCTCACCACTCCGGTCATGACGGCTACGGGTACGGAGACGAATCCGGCGAAGAGCAGCAGCGCGAGGGCACGGGCGAGCGCCTTCAGGATCCGGTTCCTGGTGGCGTTGCCCACCCCGAGGGTCTGCGCGGCGCTCCAGAGCCCGTGCTGGACGTGCAGGGCGAGCGCGGCCACCGCCACGATGTAGATCGCGTTCCCGTACCAGGTCGAGAAGGTGTCCACGATGTTCTGGTAGGGGTGGCCGGGCCGGAAGCCGGAGTGCACGGTGCCCGTCGTGAGGTCCAGGATGTGCCACACGATGAACAGGGCGAGGATCACGCCGCCCCAGCGCATCGTGCGCGTCGCGTAGCTCGCCCTGGCCCGCTTGTGGACGTAACCGCCGGGCCGCGCCCGGATGTCGCGGCGGCTCAGCTGGTAGGCGCAGACGGCGTGGCCCACGACGGCGGCGACCAGCACCACGCGGATGAGCCACAGCGCCCACTCGTAGTGCAGGAAGGGCTCGCCCATCGTGCGCAGCCAGTGCGCGTAGGAGTCGAACTGGCCGGCCCCGAAGAAGATCTTCAGGTTGCCCATCATGTGGGCGACCAGGTAGGACAGCATGATCAGGCCGCTCACCGCCATGATCGTCTTCTTGCCGAGGGTCGAGTCCCACAGTGTGCGCGTCATGGACGGCCGTTGGTCCGTCCGCGTTGCCAGAGCCATGTGATTGACGCTAGGGGCGAAGGGCCCAAGAGGTCCAAGACATGGTTGGGCTCATCTCCATAGGAATGCCCTATCGTAGGGGTATGCAGTTCCAGCAGCTCCTCTACTTCGTGGCCGTCGCCGAGACCCGGCACTTCACCCGGGCCGCCGAGCGTGTGCACGTCTCTCAGCCCTCCCTCTCCCAGCAGATCAAGGCGCTGGAGAACGAGCTGGGCGCCGAGCTGTTCAGCCGCGCCCGGGGCAATATCGCGCTCACCGACGCGGGCGATGCGCTGCTGCCACTGGCCCGGCGCATCCTGGCGGACGCGGACACCGCCCGGATCGAGGTGCAGGAGCTGGCGCAGTTGCGGCGCGGCCGGGTGCGGCTCGGTGCGACCCCGAGCCTGTGCACGGGGCTCCTGCCGGACGTGCTGCGCGCCTTCCACGACCGCCACCCCGGCATCCAGCTCCTCATCGAGGAGGGCGGCTCACACGATCTCGTACGTGAACTGGCGCGCGGCGCACTGGACTTGGCCCTCATCGTGCTGCCCCTCCCGGCCGGTTCGCCCGCTCTCACCACGATCGAACTGCTCCAGGAGGACCTGGTGGTCGTCTCCTCGACCGCCGAGGCCGCGCCGGGGTCGCACTCCTGCGTGCGCATCGCCGATCTGCGCGATGCGCCGCTCGTGATGTTCCGGCACGGCTACGACCTGCGGGAGCTGACGGTGGCCGCGTGCCGGGCCGAGGGCTTCGAGCCGGCGTTCACCGTGGAGGGCGGCGAGATGGACGCGGTGCTCGGCTTCGTACGGGCCGGGCTCGGGCTCGCCGTGGTGCCGAGCATGGTGGCGGCGCGGGCCGGGGACCTGCGGGTGACCCCGCTGGCCCGTCCCGGCCTGCGCCGCACGATCGCGCTCGCCCACCGCAGCGACGTCGACCCGCCGCGTGCGGCGCGGGAGTTGCAGCGCCTGCTGCTCAGCATCGGGACGGGGCGACGTGAAGGGGGCTGACCTGTTCCGCGGGCGGGGGGCCGGGGCGCGCCGGCCCCGGTCCCCCGCCCCGCGAGATCACACCGCGTCGATGAGCGCCAGGGAGTGGATGCGGTCCGGCGCCCCGGGCCGCGCGTAGTACCAGCCCTGGGCCGTGTCGCAGCCCAGCTCCTTCAGCTGCTCGGCCTGCGCGCCCGTCTCCACGCCCTCCACCGTCACGGCCAGCGACAGGCTGTGGGCCAGCGCCACGATCCCCTCGACGATCTTGATGTCGACGGGGTCGGCGGGCAGCTGCTGCATGGACTGGGTGAAGGACCGGTCCAGCTTGAGCACGCTCACCGGGAGCCTGCGCAGGTTGGCCAGGTTGGAGTAGCCCGTTCCGAAGTCGTCGAGGGCTATGTCCACGCCCATGTCGGCGAGCTGACGCAGCGGCTTGAGAAGGTCGTCGTCGGCGCCGATCAGCGCGGACTCGGTGACTTCGAGGCAGAGCGCGCCGGGGGCGAGCCCCGTGCGCTCCAGCATCTCCACGGTGTCGGCCACCAGTCCCGGATGGTAGAGCTGGGTCGGCGACAGGTTGACGTTGATGCGCAGCGGGCCGCCGTCGGTGGCGCCGGGGTGGGCCTCCTGCCAGGCCCTGGCCTGGCGCACCGACTCCTGCATCACCCAGCGCCCGAGCGGCACGATGAGGCCGGTGTGTTCGGCGAGCGGGATGAAACGGTCCGGGCCGAGCACGCCGTGCTGCGGATGCGACCAGCGGACCAGCGCCTCGGCGCCGTGCACACTGCCGTCGCCGAGGTGCACGAGCGGCTGGTACTCGATGAAGAACTCGCCGCGCTCCAGGGCGGCGGGCAGCGCGTTGGTGAGCCCGTGCCGGGTGATGGCGCGGGCGTCGGCCTCGGCGTCGGCGAACTCGAAGCGGTTGCCGCCCGCCGATTTCGCCCGGTACATCGTGATGTCGGCGCTGCGCAGCACCTCGGCGGCGCTGCGCTCGCCGGCGGGCCCCTCGACCACGCCGATCGAGCCCCGCACGGTCAGCTCCCGGCCCTCGATGCGGATCGGGGTGGCGAGGGTGCTCAGGATCCGTGAGGCGAGCTCGTCCGCCTCGAACGCGGTGTCGGGGCCCGTGGTGAGCGCCACGAACTCGTCGCCGCCGAGCCGGGCCACCATCTCGCCGGGCCCGGTCGCGCAGCTCTGGAGCCGGTCGGCGACCTCGACCAGGAGCCGGTCGCCCGCCGAGTGGCCGAGGCTGTCGTTGACCGCCTTGAACCCGTCGAGGTCCAGGTAGCAGAGCCCGAACCGTTTGCCGTCGCCCGGCGCGAGCGCCTTCTCCAGGCGTTCGAAGAACAGGGTGCGGTTGGGCAGTCCGGTGAGCGCGTCGTGGGTGGCCTCGTAGCGCAGCCGCAGATTGAGCAGCCGTCGCTCGGTGGTGTCCTCCATCAGCGCGAGCTGGTATTTGGGGCGGCCCTCGGCGTCACGCAGCAGCGAAACGGTGAGGTTGGTCCACAGGACCGTGCCGTCGCCCCGGTAGTAGGGCTTCTCGACCCGGTAGTGGTCGCGCTCGCCCCGCACGAGTTCCCCGTACAGGCGCCACACCTGCGGGGCGTCCTCGGGGTGCACCCACTCGCTGACGTTGCGGCTGCGGATCTGGCCCTCGATGCCGCCGAACATCCGGGTGAGGGTTTCGTTGACCTCCAGGACCCGGCCTTCCAGGTCCGCGATGCCGATGCCGATCGCGGCGCCCTCGAAGACGGCGCGAAAGCGCGTCTCGGTGGTGTGCAGGGCTTCGAGGGCCGCGCTGCGCGCCGACATCGCCGAGCGTGCGATGGCTTCCTGCTCGGACCGGGTGCGTTCGCGCAGGGCCCCGGCGAAACCGGCCGCGAGGGCGTGCTGGAGCCGGGCACAGCGGGCCCGCGCCTCTTCGGCGGAGAGCGCGTCGCCCGTGCCGCAGTACAGGACGAGGTAGGACTCGACGACGCCGAGGGTGCGGCTGAGGGCGTCCGGGTCGGTGCAGTGCGCGGCGACCAGGGCGGCTCCCGCCTCGTGGGCGGGGGCCGGGTCGAAGTGGCGTCCGTGCAGGGCGTGGATGAGACGACGGGCCAGCGGCACCAGGTGCTGCTCGAACTCGGGCCGGGTCAGCGAGGTCGCCGTCACCGGGAAGATCGCCCGGCTCCAGATCGTCGCGAACCGTCTGAGCCGGTCTTCGGGGCTGTCCGGCGCCATGTCCGGAGCCGGCGCCGGGGGCGGGGTGCTCACGCCTTGCGCCCCACGCCGGCAAAGCCCGAGAAGGCGTACGGATCTTCCTGGTCGGTGTCGTTCTCGGGCCGCCACAGCGGCATCGAGACCAGGCCGGGCTCGACCATCGTGAACCCGTCGAAGAATCCGGCGACTTCCTCGCGGGAGCGCATGACCAGCGGGTTCTTGATGTTGCGGTAGACGCCCACCGTGCCGCCGGCCTCTTCCTCGCTGAGCGGGATGCCCTCGTAGGACGCGTGGGTGAGCACGAGCAGGCTGCCCGGGGCGAGTGCGTCGCGCAGCTCGGCGACCGCCGCGCGGGGGTCGTCCTGGTCCTCGACGAAGTGCAGCACGGCCACCAGGAGCAGCGCCACCGGCCGTGACAGGTCGAGGAGTTGGTTCAGTTCGGGAGCGCACAGGATGTCCTGCGGCTTGCGCAGATCGGCCGCCGTGATCGCGGCCTGGTCGTTGCCCTCAAGGACGGCGCGGCTGTGGGCGACGGCGACCGGGTCGTGATCGACGTACAGGACGCGGGCCCCGGGGCTGGCCGCGTGGGCGACTTCGTGAACATTTCCGAAGGTCGGGATTCCGGATCCGATGTCCAGGAATTGCGTGATGCCCTCATCGACGGCGAAGCGCACGGCGCGCCGCATGAAAGCGCGGTTGGCCTGCATGACCTTGGGAAGCCCCGGCATGAACCGCATGGCCTCGCGGGCCGCTTCCCGGTCCACCTCGAAATTGTGCGAACCGCCCAGGTAGTAGTCGTATATGCGGGACACGCTCGGCACCGAGATGTCGATGCCCTGGGGGGCCCAGGCGGGACGCTCCATCAATGTCTCCAACAAGTCGCCGCAGGAGGCCATGACCATGACCATTGTTTGCGCCTGAGGCTACTGATCGTCCGCCGGGAGAGCGAGTAAAAACGGAAAATGCTCGTCCGTTCTTGGTCACAGGCCGAGGGCATGTGCGCCGTATCGTACGGGCAGACACGGCGAGGCACGCAATCGTACCGGTGGGTGGACACACGCGTGGGCCCGGCGCCGCGCGGGGGTCGCGGTGCCGGGCCGACGGGGTTGCGCCCAGGGCTACTTGGGCGCGCCGACGAGCTTGCCCTGGGGGGAGACGGCGTACCAGGTGCCGCCCGCGCCCTGGCCGTTGGTGTCGCCGGGCTTGGTGTCGCCGGAGAACGTGTAGACGGGCCAGCAGGTGATGGACTGCTGCTTGACGCCGTCGGGCCGGTCGAAGGTCACGAAACCCTTGAGCGCGATGCCCTTGGTGTTGTCCTTCTCGACGGGCGCCACCACCGGCCACTTCTGGAGACAGGCGCCGGTGCAGGCCGACTTCATGGGCCAGGCCGAGTCCTTCTTGAACCGGTAGACGGTCATGCCGCGGGCGTCGACGATGACGTCGCCGAGCTTGGCGTCCTTGCGGACGGAGAGGCCCGGCAGCGCCTCGGTGGCGGCCGGCGCGGCCGCCGCCGCTGATGCCTTCTTGCCGTCGGGCGCCGCGGCGTGCCAAGTGCCGCCCACGTTCTGCCCGTTGGTGTCGCCGGGGTTGGTGTCCTTGGCATAGCGGTACATCGGCCAGCCGCCGATGGTGAGCTGCTTGGTGCCGTCCGCGCGGGTGACCGAGCCGAGCTTGGACTGGTCGGTGCCCGCCGGCGCGGTGACGCCGTCGGCGGGCACCGCGGGCCAGGTCTTCGCGCAGTCGCCGTCGCACTTCGATGCGGGGGGACTCGCGGTGTCCTTGTCGAAGCGGTAGAGCGTGAACCCGGCGCTGTCGGTGACGACCTTGCCCAGGTCCTTGCTGTCGGTGACCGTCAGCTGTCCGGCCTGTTTCGCCGCGGACACCGCGCCGCCCGCCTGCCCGTATCCGCCGCTCGACCCGTAGCCGCTGCCGGTGGGCTGCTGGGCGGCGCCGGCGTTGGCGACCGGCTGTCCGTTGCCACTCGCGTAGCCGCTGCCCTTGTCCTGGCCGCAGCCCGTCGCAGTCACCGCCAGTACTGTTGCCGCCGCTGCCGCGAGCGCTGCGCTGCGCCAGGTGCTCATGTCAACTCCCGTTGTCCGTAAGGCTGTTGAGGCGCCGGTGGCACCGGTTACTGGCCCTAAGTACGGGCGGCGGGCGACGGTGCGTTCAACGCGGGCCCAGGAATTTTCCGAACGGACCCGAACAGCTGGTCAACGCGACGGACACAAAGCGCCGCTAACTCCTTCCTTCAGGCGAATCGATTCGACGGCCCCCCTGCTGCGGGCCCGGCGGCCCGATGATCACTGCGTGCAAGGACGACACCTCGCCGGGCGGCTGCTCGCCGCCACGGCCTTCACCGTGCTGCTGGCCGCGCCGGCGCCGCCCGCGCGGGCCGACGCCTGTGCGTACGCGTCCGTATCGCAGGGCAGCGGGGGCGGATCGCCCTGGGCGGTGGCGGGCTCGGGCCATGCCCACTGCCCCTTCCCGCCCTGGCCGCACCCCAGGCCCACACACACCCGGGTGCCCACGCCGCCACCGCCGCCGACACCCCCGCCGCCGCCTCCACCGGCCCCGCCCGCGCCCCGCCCCACCCCGCCGTCGCACCCCGCGCCGCCCGCCCCGGCGCCTCCTCCGGTGGTGCACCGGCCCGCCGTGCCGCCCGTGCCGCCCCCGCCGCCCCGGGCGCCGGTGGCGCCCCCGGTTCCGCCCCCGCCCGGCGCCTCGCCGCGCCCCGGGCCGCCGGCCGCGCAGCGGATCGTCCTGCGCGCCTACCGGATGCCGCCGCGCAAGAAGCCCGCGCCGCGGCTCTCCCCCGTCACCCTCACGCTGCTCATCACCGCGCCCGCCGTGCTCGGCGCGGCACTGCTGCGCACCCGCTCCGGCTCCCGCTCGCGCTGAGCCCCGCATTCCTGAGAGGCCCCCCTTGTCCGACTGGCTCGTCCTGGTCATCGCGATGGCCGCCGCCTGCGCGGTCGTCCTCACCATCACCCTGTTCAGCAACCGCCGCGTCGACCCGGAGAACGACGACCCCTCCGGCACTCCGGACGTCATCGAGTACATGACGATGATGATCGGCGTGGTGTACGCCATCGTCCTCGGCCTCGCCATCGCCGGCGTGTGGGAGGGCCGCGGGGCCGCCCAGGCGGACGTACAGCAGGAGGCCCAGGCGCTGCACGAGATCAGCCAGCGCGTCCAGGTGTACCCGGCCGAGGTGCGCGAGCGGACCCGGGCGGACGTCGAGGCGTACGCGTCCTACGTGGTGCACACCGAGTGGAGCCACATGGCCAAGCACGGCGACCTCACCGACGAGGGCGCGCAGAAACTGGAGAAGATCCGCCGCGACGTGACGGACTACCACCCCGCGAACGACTTCGAGGCGCAGGCCTACCAGCCGCTGATCGACCAGGTCGGGGCCGTGGACGCCGCCCGGACCGCCCGCGGGCAGGGGGCGGGCGCCACCATGCCGGGGGTCGTCTGGTTCGGCCTGATCACCGGGGCCCTGGTCACCGTCGGCCTGATCTTCACCCTTCAGATCAGGCGCACCTGGCGGGAACTGCTGCTGGCCGGCCTCTTCAGCGCCCTCATCGCCTTCCTGCTCTTCCTGATCTGGGACTTCGACGCCCCCTTCGGACGGGGCATCTCCGCGACGGCGGGCCCCTTCCTCGACCTGTTCCCCGGCATCGGCTGACCCGCCGAGGGCTGCGTCACCGCCCGACACCCCACCCCCCGACACCCCACCCCTGACGCCGAGCCCCTGACACCGCGCCGCCCGGCGCGGTGTCCGCTGGGCCCGGTGTCCGCTGGGCCCAGTGTCCGCTCGGCGCGGTGTCCGCTCGGCCGGGTGGGGGACCTCGATGCCCCATTCGCCGGACACCGATCGCGACACGCCGCGCCGCCTCCTAGCGTTCCGGGCATCGAGGTGCATTGACCCCTTATGTGGAATCGGTTCCGCAGCTGCTCCTCGGGGACCGGAGGATTGACCATGGGCGCGATACGCATCGCATCCGTCGCACTGATCGGCGCCGGCGCGCTCGCGCTCGCCCCGTCCACGGCCGTGGCGGCCAACGGCAGCGCCAACGCGAACCCCGGAACGCCCGCCTTCAGCGTGACCCCGTCGGTGATCGCGCCCGGTGGCCAGGTCACGCTGAACGCCACCAACTGCTCCGGCGATGCGACGGCGACCTCCGGCGTCTTCAACACCGTCACCATCCCCAAGGACAGCTCAAGGAACGCGACGGTCGACTCGGACGCGAAGCGCGGCGCTTCGTACACGGTCACGTTCAACTGCGACGGCGTGCGGGGAACCACGCAGCTGACGATCGCCGGTGGTTCGCCGACCGCCAGCTCCACCACCCGGCCCACCGTCAGCCCCACCGTCCGGACCACCACACCCCCGCTCGGTGTCCGCGGCGGCCTCGGCGGCAGCACGGGCGACGGTCTCGACGTCGTCGAGCTTGCGGTCGGCGCGGCGCTGATCGCGGTGGCGGGCGGCGGCGCGTTCTACGTCCTGCGCAGGCGCTCCGCCGGACGGCAGCACTAGGGGGTGTCTGGTGGATCATGGCCGGGACCAGCCGCGTGTCCGGAACACCCACGTGTCCGGGACACACGCCCGGCCATGGCGGCACGTTTCGCGCTCCCCGCGCCGCCTCCCCCGCTTCCCACCCGGCCGCCACGCCCGTCGTCCCCGAGTCCTGGCCGGGACTCGGGGACGACGGGCCGTGAGGTCCTTCCGGGAGGTTCGTCCGGTCAGACCCCTACGCCTGCGCGGCGCCGACGGGCCACGAACAGCGCGCCGCCGATCGCGGCCGTGCCGACGAGGCCGCCGCCGACCGCCATCTCGGTGCTGGTCGGGCCCGCGGCGCCGCCGAGCCCGCCGTCGGCACCCCGGCCTTCGAGGACCCGGAAGCTGCGCGTCGCGACCCGGTCGTTGTCGTTGCACTTGACCGCGAGGCTGTAGTTGCCCGGCGTCGTGTGGTCGTGGATCCTCGCGGTGGCGAAGCTGAGCTCGCCGCCCCGCGACAGGTAGACCTCGTCGAAGGCGTTCGAGCTGACTCTGCCGCCGTTCGGGCAGCCCCTGACGGTGACCCTCAGGGTGGCGCCCTGGTGGACTTCGGAGGGGTCGACTTCGACACTGGTCGGCCCACCGGACGGCGGCCCCCCTGCGACGGCCATCGGGGCGGCGAACCCGAGCGCGGCGCCGGCCACCAGCGCCACCGTTAGAGCGCGTGAAGCACGCATCGTTGAACCTCCATGGGAGGACGCCCCGAAGCCGTGCTCCGGGATGATCGACGAGTACGCCTCCCACGACGAACCCTCACCGCCGCTCATACAAGCCGCATTTCGGCACTCATCCACCCTGGTGAACGGCGGGCCCCCCGTTCGGCCCCGGAATCTGACGGACCCGCAGGTCACAGACCGTCAGATCAATTTCGCCGGCGTACTACCCGGATGGGTCAGGCCCGGTTGACCGCCACCCGTTCGCCGCCGTCCGATCGCCGGGCGGCCGCCCCGCCCTTACGGTGCTCGAAGGCGCGCTGAGGGTGGACGGCGAAGGAGTTGACGAAGAGACATGGCGCACGAAGAGAGCGGCATGGAGCATCGCAGGCGTTCCCCCTGGGGGGCCCTGGCGTTGGTGATGCTCACCGGCCTGGCACTGTTGCGCAACGGGGCGGACGTGACGATGGGCCCGCCTCAGCCGGCCGCGGCGGCGGCGCTGACCAGCAGCTCGGGGGCCGTGTCCACGCCTCCGCCGGCCGCCGCGGTCGAGCCGCTGCCGTTCGCGCCGGCCTCCCGCGTGCGGATCGACGCGATCAATGTGAACGCGCCGCTCATGGACGTCGGCACCGACGCCCAGGGATGGGTGCAGGCGCCTCCGCCCCAGGACGCGAACCTGGCCGGCTGGTACCAGAACGGCGTGGCCCCGGGCATGCGCGGTACGTCGGTGATCGTCGGCCACGTCGACAACATGAAGGGCCCCGCGGTCTTCTACGGGCTCGGGTCGCTCGACAAGGGCAACCACATCGAGGTGGACCGTTTCGACGGCCGCACCGCGGTGTTCGAGGTGTACGGCGTCGAGGTCTTCGACAAGGCCACCTTCCCGGGCGCCCGCGTGTACGGCGACACCGGGCACCCGGAGCTGCGGGTGATCACGTGTGGCGGCGGCTTCTCCAAGGCCCGTGGGTACGACGGGAACGTGGTGGCCTTCGCGCGCCTGGTGTCCGTCAAGTGACCGTGAGGTGCCCGAGCACGTTCTGACGTGCCCGAGTACGTTCCGGCGTGCCCGAGTACGTTCCGGCGTGCCCGAGCGAGTCTGGAGCGCCCGCGCACGTTCCGGCGTGCCCGAGCGAGTCCTGGAGTGCCCGAGCACGTCCTGACACGTGCCCGGGCAGCCCTGGAGCGGCCGGCACGCCTGCCGGGAGGCCGGGCACGCCTGCCGGGACGCCGTCGGGGGCGGGATCACCTACGACGCGGCGGGACTTTCAACTCGTATCCCTGGGACAGGAGTTGGGGCAGATAGCTGCGCAGGGCCGCCACGCTCTGCGAGCGGTCGCCGCCCGCGTCGTGCGAGAGCACCACGACGCCCGGCGCGGCTCCGTCCATGACCCGGCGGATGATGGTGGGGGTGCCGGGCGTGGTCCAGTCGAGGGTGTCCACGGTCCAGGCGAGTGGCTCCATTCCCATCTCGGCCTGGATCTCGAACACATTGCGGTTCCACGCACCGTACGGCGCGCGGAACCATTGCGGGGGCTCGCCCAGTGTCTGCTCGATGACCTCACTGGTGCGGCCGATCTCGGAGCGGATCACGGCGGGCGCCATCAGGTTGAGCTGCGGGTGGGTCCAGGTGTGGTTGCCGATGACGTGCCCGTCGTCCCGCATCTCGCGCAGCAGGTCCCGGTTGTCGGTGGCCATCTCGCCGCACAGGAAAAACACGGCGCGCACGTCGTGCTCGCGCAGGGTCTTGAGGATGCCCGGCGTGTAGCGCGGGTCGGGGCCGTCGTCGAAGGTGAGCACCATCGAGTGCTCCCCCAGCTGGGGCATGCTCAGGAACGGTCTGGTCCGTACCGGCGGCAGCGCGGTGTGATAGCGCGGTGGGGTGTAGGCGGTCATGGGTTCGAGCCGGTAGGCGCCGGCCCGCGGCCGGGCGGCGGGGGCCTGGGGACCCGCGGCCGGCGCCGCCCGGGTCGGGGCCGTCGGGGTGACGGCGTCCTCGGCGGTGAGCAGGCGTACCGCGGCGGCGGCTCCGAGGCAGGCGGTGATCCGGAGCAGTGTCCGCCGACTGGGGATCATCTGATCCCTTTTCATGACATGCGGCTTTTGTTCGTCATGGCGGCAGGGTAGGGCGTGCCGGCCGTGGCGGGGCCCGCGAAACGTCAGCAGCCGTACGACACCAGCACGAATGGAGTCATCCGTCGGTACCGCTCAGGGCGCGGTTCAGGTACGGCGGACCAGCGGGAAGGGCAGCGTCTCGCGGATGGTGAGGCCGGTGAGGAACATGACGAGCCGGTCCACGCCGATGCCGAGGCCACCGGTGGGCGGCATGGCGTATTCGAGCGCGTCGAGGAAGTCCTCGTCGATCTCCATCGCCTCGGGGTCGCCGCCCGCCGCGAGCAGCGACTGCGCGGTGAGCCTGCGCCGCTGTTCGACCGGGTCGGTCAACTCCGAGTAGGCGGTGCCGAGTTCGGTGCCGAAGGCGACCAGGTCCCAGCGTTCGGCGAGCCGCGCATCGGTGCGGTGCTGGCGGGTGAGCGGGGAGACCTCGGTGGGGAAGTCCTTGTAGAAGGTGGGCAGCTGTGTCTTCTCCTCGACCAGCCGTTCGTACATTTCGAGGACGACGTCGCCGCGTGTGCTGTCCGGGGTGTGCGGCACCCCGGCCCGGTCGCACAGTCGGCGCAGCGCCTGTTCGCCGGTGTCGGCGCCGATCTCCTCGCCCAGCGCCTCGGACACCGCCCCGTACAGCGTCTTGACGGGCCAGGGCCCGGAGATGTCGTACTCGACGACCTTGCCGTCGGAGCCTGCCTTGCGGGCGATCGGGGAGCCGAAGGCGGCGGTGGCGGCGCCCTGGATCAGCTCGCGGGTGAGGTCGAGCATGACGTCGTAGTCGGCGTACGCCTGGTAGGCCTCCAGCATCGTGAACTCGGGGTTGTGCTTGTAGGAGACGCCCTCGTTGCGGAAGGTGCGGCCCATTTCGAAGACCTTCTCCACGCCGCCGACGCAGAGCCGTTTGAGGTACAGCTCGGGCGCGATGCGCAGGTACAGATCGAGGTCGTAGGCGTTGATGTGGGTGGTGAAGGGGCGGGCGTTGGCGCCGCCGTGGATCTGCTGGAGCATCGGTGTCTCGACCTCCAGATAGCCCCGGTCCAGCAGGCCCTGGCGCAGCGCCTGGACGGCGGTGGAGCGGTGGCGGACCACGTCGCGGGCCTCGGGGCTCGCCACCAGGTCGAGATAGCGCCGGCGCACGCGGGCCTCGGGGTCGGCGAGGCCGCGCCGCTTGTCGGGGAGCGGGCGCAGGCACTTGGCCGTCATCTGCCAGCCGGTGGCGAAGAGCGAGAACTCGCCCTTCTCGGTGGTGGCGGTGGTGCCGGTGGCGGTGATGTGGTCACCGAGGTCGATGTCGCGGGTGAACCGGTCGAGGACGTCGACGCCGGCGCCCTCGCGGGTGAGGACGAGCTGGAGATCGCCCGACCAGTCGCGTACGACGACGAAGACGACGCCGCCGAAGTCGCGGACGGCCATGACCCGGCCGGCCACGGTGGCCTCCATGCCCTCTCCTTGGGCCCGGAGGCGGGCCAGCGTGTGGGTGCGGGCCGCGATGACGACGGGGTAGGGCTCGGCTCCGTCGGCCCGCAGCCTGTCGAGCTTGCGGTGGCGTACGCGCACCTGGTCCGGGAGTTGACGCTCCGTCATCTCACCGCTGTCCGGGCCCGCCAGGCCAAGCGCCTCGATGGAGGGCAGGCCCGCGGTGGTGACGGGTTTGGTGACGCCCTTGGCGCGGCCCTTGCCCCAGAGCTTGCGCAGGCTCGGTACGGAGACGAAGCCCTCGGCGATGCCGGAGGCGAGGCCGACACGGGCGAGCGAGCCGGCGTCGCCGTAGCACAGGAAGCGGGGGAACCACTGCGGCTGGTACTTCACATTGGAGCGGTAGAGCGCTTCCAGCTGCCACCACTTGGAGAAGAAGAGCAGCAGCCGGCGCCACAGCCGCAGCACGGGCCCGGCGCCGATGCGGGCGCCCTCCTCGAAGGCCGAGCGGAACACGGCGAAGTTGAGCGAGACCCGTCGCACCCCCAACTTCGGTACGACGGCGCACAGTTCGGCGACCATGAACTCCATGACGCCATTGGGTGCGCTGCGGTCGCGGCGCATCAGGTCGAGCGAGATGCCGTCGCGTCCCCAGGGCACGAAGGAGAGCAGCGCGATCAGCCCGCCCTCGGCGTCGAAGGCCTCGACGAGCAGGCAGTCGCCGTCGGCGGGGTCGCCGAGCCGGTCGAGCGCCATGGAGAAGCCGCGCTCGGTCTCGGTGTCGCGCCAGGCGTCGGCGCGCTCCACGATCTGCCGCATCTCCTCGTCGCTGAGCGCCGAGTGGCGCCGGATGCGGGTGGTGGCGCCGGTCCGCTCGACGCGGCGGACGGCTTGGCGGGTGACCCGCATGTCACGGCCGTCCAGGTCGAACTTGGCGACGTTCAGGATCGCCTCGTCGCCGAGCTGGATGGCGCCGAGGCCGTGCCGCGCGTAGGCGGTGGCGCCTTCTTCGGACGCGCCCATCACGGCGGGCGCCCAGGCGTACTGGCGGGCGATGTCGAGCCAGGCGTCGATGGCCGGGCCCCAGGCCCCGGTGTCGCCCACCGGGTCGCCGCTGGCGAGCGCCACGCCGGCCTCGACGCGGTAGGTGACGGCGGCCTTGCCGTTGGGCGAGAACACCACCGCCTTGTCGCGGCGGGTGGCGAAGTAGCCCAGCGAGTCCTGGCGGCCGTACGCGCCGAGCAGGGCCCGGATGCGCGGCTCCTCGTCGCCGTGCAGCGCGGCCTCCATCCGCTGCGAGCGGAAGAGCGTGGAGGCCGCCGTCAGCAGGGCGATGGCGCCGAACAGGCCGAGGAGGAAGTACAGGGGCCTCGGCGGGCTCCCGTCGAACCGGCCGTTGGAGACGAGACCGCCGAAGACGCGGTTGGAGGCCCACAGCAGGCGCTGGCCGCGCGGCAGGCTGTTCGGGAACAGTTCGACCAGACCCCAGCCGACGAGCACGCCGGCCGCGAGCCCGAGGCACAGCACTCCCACCGCCCGGCGGAACGCGCCCCGGCGGGTCTGCGCGTAGAACTGCCCGCGGGCCAGGATCAGCACCACGAGGGCGACGCCGCAGAAGACGCCGTTGGGGATCCACGCCCATTCGGTGACGGCGATCAGCAGCACGTCGAGCAGGAGGAGCAGCCCCAGGTAGACGACGACCAGCCACCAGGCGACCTTCTTGCGGGCGCCGATCGCGGCCGCGAGGAGCAGCAGAAAGACGGCGTACGCGAGGTTGGCGCTGACCGGCACCGTGACCCGGTCAAGGAACCAGGAGACGGGGTGGAGCAGTCGGCGCAGCGGCGAAATGAGCGCGATGACGCCGCAGAACAGCCCCAGCGCGCCGAAGAACATCGCGAACGCTTCGGGCACCCGCCCCAGAAAGCCGGTGCGGGGCGCGATCGGCGCCGCCTCCCTGACAGCCATGCTCAGCACTCTAGGTAGCCCTGGGCCGGGCCGCCTGTCGGGCGCCGCACCCGGCCCGTTAGCCTCGGTGCGTGACAGAGCAGCGGCCCCAGCCCCACCCCGAGTCCCAGCGATTCGAACGCGGTACCGACGGTCCCAAGGTGATCGTCGCCGGCGTCGACGGCTCCGAGTCCTCGCTCAGAGCGGCGGCGTACGCCAGTGGTCTTGCCCGGCGCCAGAACGCCCTGCTCGCCCTGGTGTACGTGCAGCCCGTGCTTCCGGCGGGTGCCGCGCTCGGCGCGCCCGTCGCCGACACGACGGTGGAGATCGCCGAGGGCCTGGTCGCCGAGATCAGGGCGGCGGCGGAGCGGGTCCGTGGCATCTGGGACGTCCGCTGGGAGTTCCACACCTTCCGCGGCGATCCTTACTCCGGCCTGGTGACGGCGGCCGACGAGCTCACGGCGGACGCGGTGGTGGTGGGCGCGTCCGAGTCGGCGGGCCACCGCATCATCGGCTCGGTGGCGGTGCGCCTGGTCAAGGCGGGCCGCTGGCCGGTCACCGTGGTGCCGTAGCGTCCCGCCCCGCCCGGTCGGCGGAGCCCGGCCTCACCCATCCGGGGTCGGCGAGCATCCGGCTTCACCCATCCGGGTCGGTGCGCATCCGGCCTCGCCCATCCGGGTCGGCGAGCATCCGGCCCGCCCACCGGATCAGTGGGACATCTTCAGGCCGTCCTTCGCGGCGCCCCGGCTGAGCACCGCCTCGCTGATCTGCTGCTGCGTCTCTGTGTAGGTCTCGTTGCCGGGGGACTTCGCGAGGGCGTCGGGCAGGCTCATCACCCGGCCGCGCTCCACGTCGATCCACTGCGGGACGAACTCCGCCCTGCTGACCTCCCAGCGCGAACCGGGCCGCACCGGCGGCGCGAAGGTGAAGCGGGCGATCGAGCTCATGTTGCCCCGCTCGTCGCGCTCTCCGCTCTCGTTGAACATCTCCCCCGCGATCTGGTCGCCCTCGCCGTAGACGATCCAGGTGCCGTTGACCTTCTCGTACGCCTGCGGGATGTGCGCGTGGGTGCCGAGGATCAGGTCGATGTCGGGGCGGCCGTTCGTCTTCGACGCGGTGAGCGCCTTGCCGAGGGTGAGCTGCTGCTCGTCCGGTTCGGTCTGCCATTCGGTGCCCCAGTGGAGGCTGACGACCACCACGTCGGCGCCCGCCGCGCGGGCCGCCCGGGCGTCCGCGATGATCTTCTTCTGGTCGATGAGGTGGACCGCCCACGGCTGCCCGTCCGGCATCGGGTAGCCGTTGGTGTCGTAGGTGTACGCGAGCTGGGCGACCTTGGCGCCGCCGGCCGACATGAGTGCCGGGCGCGCGGACTCCTCGGCGGTGCGGCCCGAGCCGGTGTGCTTCAGGCCCGCCTTGTCGAACGCCTTCAGGGTGCGGGCGAGACCGTCGGCCCCGTCGTCCAGGGTGTGATTGGAGGCCGTCGAGCAGGAGTCGTAGCCGGTGTCCTTGAGCGCGGCGGCCACCTGCGGCGGGGACGTGAACGCCGGGTAGCCCGTGAAGGGGCCCTCGTCGGGGCCGTACACCGTCTCCATGTGACAGATCGCCAGATCGGCGCGGGAGATGATCGGCCTGACGCCGGAGAGCATCGGCCGGAAGTCGTAACTCCCGTCCTTCGCATCGGACTTGGCCCGCTGGATCGTGGAGTCGTGGGGCAGTACGTCGCCGGTGGCGACCAGCGTGAAGGGGTGCAGGGCGGGCGCCGCGCCGGAGGCCGGGGAGTGCTGGGGGCGTGGGGTCCGGGCGGAGGGCTCGTGCCCGCCGCCGCATCCCGTCGTGGCCGCGAGCAGAAGGGCCGCGACGGCCGCCGCCGTGGTGCGGGCGCGCTGGGTCGGCTGGTGCATCGGCGTCGGACTCCGTCGTTCGAGGGTGGACGTGTGTCCGAAATCCACCCCGCGAGAACAGGTCGGTCAAGCCGAAAAGCCGTTGATACGACTCACGATCACTGGAACGGACGCACCCGGGGTCTTACCGGTGGCGCCCCCGGCCCCACCGCTCGACGCACCACTCGCCGCTCGGTTCGACCGCTCGTCGCAGCGGGTGGTGCGGCCCCTGTCCCGCCGCACCCGGATGCGCTCGGATACGGCTCGGTCGAGGCGTTTCGGGGAAAGGGCGTGCACGGTGACGACGTCGGTCGCGGACACACGGCGCACCCGCGAGCGGGACCTGGCCGAGTTGCAGCGGGCGCACGGCCCCGCGCTGCTGCGGTTCCTGCTCGGGCTCACCTATGGGGACCGCCAGCGCGCCGAGGACCTTGTGCAGGAGACCCTGGTGCGGGCCTGGCAGCATCCGGAGGCGTTCGACGCGCCGTACGGCTCGATGCGGCCCTGGCTGTTCACGGTCGCACGGCGCCTGGCCATCGACGCCCGGCGCAGACGACTCGCGCGCCCCGCCGAGGTCGGCGACGAGGTGCTGCTCGCGACGGCGGAGGACGACGACCACACCGAGCGGTGCGCCGCGGCGCTCGACGTCCGCGCGGCCGTGAGGTCGCTCACACCCGAACACCGGGCGGTCCTGGTGCAGTTGTACTTCCGGGGCCTGAGTGTGAACGAAGCGGCCGATGTGCTCGGTGTTCCGCCCGGGACCGTCAAGTCCCGTTCCTACTACGCGCTGCGTGCACTGGCCCGGCTGCTGCCCGGCTATTCTGCGTCAGGCCCGGAAGGGCTCTCCTCGGCGGGTTCCAGGTCCGCCTCGGTGAGCAGGGCGAGCAGCGAGGGCGCCTCGGCGACCTCCAGACAGGCACTGCGGCACGGTGCGCACCGGCGCAGATGCGCGGCGACGGTGCGGTCCTCGCCGGGCGCGAGAGCGCCCAGTACGTAGGCGCCGAGCAGCTGCCGCACATGCATGAGCACCTCGTGTCGTGTGACGGATCCTGCCCTTCTGGCCACGGCGGGCACGCGCCCCCGGTTCAATGCTCCCTGGAGCTCCCCGGGAGCGCCGGGACGGTCGATGAAAGAGGCGAGACAGGATGCGTCCGGAGGGAAGTAGCGGGACCAGTGGTGGCGAACTGGTGGTGCCGATGGCGTGGATGTACGCGGAGTACATCGCCGACGAATTGCTGCGTACCGGCGATCTGATGCCGGCGACGACACTGGAATTCCGGGCGGGGCGCAATGCCCTCGCCCTGACGATCTTCCTGTCCGACGGGGCGGTCGGCGGGGCGCGGGTGGTGGCCCGGCTCGATGAGTGGAGCTCGCTCACCGCGGCCGGGCGGCCGTGGCGACGCTGGGTCCGCGGACAGCTGGGCCGGCTGGACCGCGATCAGGATTCCGGGCCCGACCTGGAGCTGGCGCGGGCCGCCTGGCGATGGCTGGAGGAGACCGAGCTGCTGGCCGCGGACCTGGACGCGGTGGTGCCGGGCGGGGTGGACCCCCACGCACGCGAGGAGGACGAGCCCCGGGTGTGGACGCCGGCCTGGGAACTGGGGCTGCCGTTGGGCCACTTGGCCATCCACCTGTTCTGACGGCGCATCATGTGTGTACGCCCGCACGGTATTTGGGTATCCGCGCCGTCACCTTCATGCCCGCGCCGATGCCGGTCTCGATGACCAGGCCGTACGCATCGCCGTACACCTGACGCAACCGTTCGTCGACGTTGAGCAGGCCGATGCCGCCCGAGGTCGCGCCGTCGCCCCGCAGGACGCGGCGCAACTGCGCCGGGTCCATGCCCGCGCCGTCGTCCTCGATGACGACCTCCGCCTCGCTGCCCGCGTCCAGGGCGCTGATGGTGATGCGCAGCGGGGTGTCCCGCGCGCGAACGGAGCCGGCAGCCGGTGGAGCGGTGGCCGCGCCCTCGACGCCGTGTTTCACCGCGTTCTCGACGAGCGGCTGGAGGCAGAGGAACGGCAGGGCCACCGGCAGCACCTCGGGGGCCACTTGCAGGGTGATCGAGAGCCGGTCGCCGAAGCGGGCCCGTACCAGCGCCAGGTACTGGTCGATGCAGTGCAGCTCCTCGGCGAGCGTGGTGAAATCGCCGTGTCTGCGGAACGAGTAGCGGGTGAAGTCGGCGAATTCCAGGAGGAGTTCACGGGCCCGCTCCGGGTCGGTCCGTACGAACGAGGCGATCGCGGCGAGCGAGTTGAAGATGAAGTGCGGAGAGATCTGGGCACGCAGCGCCTTGATCTCGGCCTCGATCAGACGGGTGCGGGAGCGGTCGAGCTCGGCGAGTTCCAGCTGGACCGAGACCCAGCGGCCGACCTCGCCCGCCGCGCGTGCCAGGACCGCCGATTCCCTGGGCGCATAGGCGATGAGCGCGCCCAGCACACGGTCATCCACGGTGAGCGGCACGGCCACCGCCCAGCGCAGCGGGCAGTCCGGATCGGCGCAGCCCGGCACGAACGCCCTGTCGCGCCCGGTGTCGAGCAGCGCCCGTATCTGGTCCATGACGTGCGCGGCGTGCTGCTGCTCCCCCGCGCCGTCCCAGGTGAGGATGGTGTCGCGGTCCGTGAGACACAGCGCGTCGGTGCCGAGCAGCGAGCGAAGACCGCGGGCCGACTTGCGCGCGGCCTCGGCGGTGAGCCCCGCGCGCAGAGGTGGCGCGGCGAGGGACGCGGTGTGCAGGGTCTCGAACGTGGCGTGCTCGACGGGGGTTCCGACATCGCTGGTACGGGTGCCCCGTGCGGTGCGCCGGCCGAGCAGGAACGCGCCGGCGGCCAGCAGCGGGCCGAGGAAGAGCAGGACCGCCAGGGTCATGGGGTGCCCCCTCGCCGCACCAGCGACTCGGGCAGATGGAAGCGGGCCATGGCGGCGTTGGTGCCCGCCGGGATCCGGCCCGCGGTCGCCAGCGACACCCCGGTCATGGTGAGGAAGCCGACGGGCACCGACCACACCGCGGGCCAGGCCAACAGCGCGTGCAGCAGGCCGGGCGGCGCCGCGCCGAGGACGGTGAGGGCGACGGCGACCAGCGCCGAGCCCCCGCCGAGCAGCAGTCCCGCTGCCGCGCCCGGCGGGGTCAGCCGGCGCCACCAGATGCCGAGCACGAGCAGGGGACAGAACGAGGAGGCGGACACCGCGAACGCCATGCCGACGGCGTCGGCCACCGGCATCCCGGTCACCAGCAGCGCGCCGAGCAGGGGCACCACGATCGCGAGCGGGGTCGCGAGTCGGAAATGGCGCACGCCGCGCGAGGGCAGCACGTCCTGGGTGAGGACACCGGCGACCGCCATGGTCAGCCCGGACGCGGTGGACAGGAACGCGGCGAAGGCGCCGCCCGCGACCAGCGCACCCAGCAGATCGCCGCCCGGTCCGCCGATCATCCGCTCGGGCAGGAGCAGTACGGCGGCGTCCGCGTCGCCGGTGAGGGCGAGTTCGGGCGTGTACAGGCGGCCCAGCGCGCCATAGATGGGCGACAGCAGGTAGAACGCGCCGATGAGGGCGAGGACGACGACGGTGGCGCGGCGGGCTTCACGTCCGCCCGGGCTGGTGTAGAAGCGGACGACGACATGGGGAAGGCCCATGGTGCCGAGGAAGGTCGCCACGATGAGCCCGTAGGTGGCGTACAGGGGGTACTCGGTGCGGGAGTCGCTGCCGGGGACGCGGGTCGCGGCGGCGAGGTCGAGGCGCGTGCCGGCGTCGACGCGGTGCTCGCCCGCTGCGAGCGTCAGCGGGTCGCCGTCGTGGCGGCGGCCGTCGACCGTGCCGTGCGCGCGGACGGGCAGGGGACGGTCCAGGCGCAGGGTCAGTTCGTCGGCGAACCGGACGGTTTGCTGGTGGCGCAGGGCCGCCGGCTCGTCCTGGACGGGGCGCGGCGCACCGTCGCTCTGCCAGGCGAGGACCAGGAAGAACACGGGGATGAGCAGCGCGGTCAGTTTCAGCCAGTACTGGAAGGCCTGGACGAAGGTGATGGAGCGCATGCCGCCCGCGGCGACCGCGAGGACCACGACGCCCGCGACGAGCACCGCCCCGAGCCAGCCGGGCGCGCCGGTGAGGATCTTCAACGTCAGCCCGGCGCCCTGGAGTTGGGGCACCAGGTAGAGCCATCCCGCGCCGACCACGAACACGCTCACCAGGCGGCGCACGGCACGCGATTCGAGCCGTCCTTCGGCGAAGTCGGGCAGGGTGTACGCGCCCGAGCGGCGCAGCGGGGCCGCGACGAACAACAGGAGCACCAGGTACCCGGCGGTGTAGCCGACCGGGTACCAGAGCATGTCGGGGCCCTGCACCAGGACGAGCCCGGCGACGCCGAGGAAGGAGGCCGCTGAGAGGTATTCGCCGCTGATGGCGGCCGCGTTGAGGCCGGGGCCGACCGTGCGCGATGCGACATAGAAGTCGGAGGTGGTGCGCGATATGCGCAGGCCGAACCCGCCGACGAGGGCGGTCGCGAGCACGACGGCGGTCACCGCCACCACGGCGTACGTCTGGCTCACGGAGCGGAACGGCCTTGCGTGGGGCGGTCGGCGACCAGGCGGGCGAAGTCGCGTTCGTTGCGTTCGGCGGTACGCACGTACCACCAGGCGGTCAGGCCGAGCGGCGGGTACAGCGCGAAGCCGAGCACGCACCAGGTGACGGTGTCGTCGTGGAGGGCGCGGAAGGCGAGGGGGAGGGTAGCGGCGGTGAACACGAGGACGCCGAACGCGGTGAGCGCCGCCCGCAGTTGACCGCGCATCAGGGACCGTACATAGGCACCGCCGAGCGCGGTCTGGTCGTCGATCTCCGACTGGGCGCGGTGGCGGGGCAGCGGGCGGACCCTTCTCGGCTCCCCCGTGACCGTCTCGCGTCGCGCCGCCTGCTCTGCGGACATGACGCGGAGTGTACGCAGCGCGACAGGGGTGGGGGAAGGGCCAGGTCAGTGGGTGGCGCGCCGCAGCAGGCGGTCGCGCACCGTACGCGCGTGGCGGCGGCTGACGGGAAGCTCGGCGTCCCCGACCCGCACGCTCATGCTGCCTCCGTCCAGGCGGAGTTCGTCGATCCGGTCGAGCGCCACGAGATGGCTGCGGTGGATCCGGACGAAGCCCCGGCCCCGCCAGCGTTCCTCAAGGGCGGACAGCGGGATCCGTACGAGGTGGCTGCCGCGTGCGGTGTGCAGGCGGGCGTAGTCGCCCTGCGCCTCGGCGTACGCGATGTCGGCGATGGGCAGGAAGCGGGTCACGCCGCCGAGTTCGACGGGGATCTGGTCGGTTTCCTGGACGGTGGCGGTACGGTCGCCGACGAGCTCGGCGACGCGGCGGACCGCTTCGGCCAGCCGTTCCCCACGGACCGGTTTGAGGACGTAGTCGACGGCTTTGAGGTCGAAGGCGCGCACGGCGAAGCCCTCGTGTGCGGTGACGAAGACGATCAGCGGTGGCCGGGCGAACCCGGCGAGCAGGCGGGCGATGTCGAGTCCGGTCAGGCCGGCCATGTGGATGTCGAGGAAGACGACGTCGACGCCCCGCTCACCGTCCTCGCCCGCTTCGAGGGCGGCGCCGATGAGCCGCAGCGCCTCGGTGGCGTCCCTCGCGCCATCGGCGGAGCGGATCCGGGGGTCGGAGCGCAGCAGATAGAGGAGTTCTTCGAGGGCGGGCGCTTCGTCGTCGACGGCCAGTACGCGCAGCATGGGCCCGGAGTGTAGGTGCGTGGACGCCGGTGTGTCTTGAGTGTTCGGACCGTTTTTTCCGTACCTGACGGCATGAGTTCGCCGCAGATCCACCAGGACGCCGGGCCCTATGCCCTCGGTGTGCTGGGTGCCGCCGACGCCTTCCGCTTCGAGGACCACCTCGGCGGCTGCGCGCTGTGTCGAGCGCTGCTCGCCGAGTTGGGCGGCGTGACGGTGGCGCTCGCCGCGTACGTCGCGGACGGCCCGCTGCCGGCCGGCGCGGTGGCAGCGGAGGTGCCGCACCGGATGCTGGCGGTGGTGGCCGCACGGCGGCGGCGGGGGCGCGCGGTGCGCATCGCCCTGGTGGCTGCCGCGGGGGTGCTGGTGGCGGGCGGGGCCGGGGTCGTCCTGTGGCCAGCGGCTCCCCGGTGGGAGGTGGCCTCGCACGCGCCGGGAGTGACGGCGTCGCTCGCGACCGAGGCGCGGGACTGGGGCACGGATGTGGACCTCGCTCTCGCGGGCGCGGCGCCGCAGGTGTGCACGCTGGTCGCGGTGGGCCGCGACGGGACACGGCAGACGGTGGCGACCTGGGCGGAGCAGGGCGGGCGGCCGGCGCGGATGCGGGGCGGCGCCGCCCTGGCGCAGGACGCCATCGCACGGTTCGAGGTGCGGGCGGCGGACGGGGCACGGCTCGCGACGATCACACCGGGGTGAGGCGACGGGGACGGGGAACGGCGCGCGGCCGCAGGAGGTGGGCGGCCAGGGCGGTACCGGGGCCACTTGTGCGCGGGGCGGGGCTACTTGAGGAATTTCGAGGTGCGCCGGTCGGCGAGGATCTTGCCCTCGGTCTGGCAGGTGGCGCAGTACTGGAGGGAGGAGTCGGCGAACGACACCTCGCGCACCGTGTCGCCGCAGACCGGGCACGGCTGCCCGGCCCTGCCGTGCACCCGAAGCCCGCTCTTCTTCTCCGCCTTGAGGCGGCCCGCCGCCAGGCCACGGGAACGCTCGACCGCATCGGTGAGGGTGGTGCGCATCGCCTCGTACAGGGCGGTGATCTCGTCGTCGGTGAGGTGGGCAACCGGCTTGAACGGAGACATCCGGGCCACGTGGAGGATTTCGTCGCTGTAGGCGTTCCCGATCCCGGCGATGAGGGACTGGTCGCGCAGGGCGCCCTTGAGCTGGCGTCGCTCGCCCGCGAGCAGGGCGGCGAGCTCGTCACGGCCGAAGCCGGCTGCCAGCGGGTCGGGGCCGAGCCGGGCGATGCCGGGGACCTCGGACGGGTCGTGGACGAGGTAGGCGGCGAGGCTCTTGCGGGTGCCGGCCTCGGTGAGGTCGAACCCCGCGCCCCCGCTGAGCGCCACCCGCAGCGCGAGCGGGCCCTTGCCGGGTCTGGCCGGCGCGGCCGGCAGCGTGTCGTGCCAGCGGAGCCAGCCCGCGCGGGCGAGGTGGACACACAGGTGCAGCCCCTCGGCGTCGATGTCGAGGAACTTGCCGTGCCGGGCGACACCGGTGACGGTACGCCCGGCCAGGGCGGTGTACGGAGGGTCGTACGTCTTCAGGACGCTGATCGCTACGGGCTGGGCGTCCGCGATCTCCTGCCCGACCAGGTGGTCGGAGAGGAAGTCCCGCAGGGCCTCGACTTCGGGCAGTTCCGGCATACGTACCAGGGTGCCCCGCCCCGCCCGGCTCGGCGAGCCGCACGCGCGGCCCCCGTCGGTCGCCCGCGGCGGGTCCTCAGCCCATGGCCACCCGGTACAGGGCCGCGAGCGCGTCGTCGATGGGATGGCGCCGGGGGCGGCCCGCCGGGTCGAGTCTGTTCCATCGCTGGAGGTTGACCGCCACGGCCAGCTGCCGCTTGCCGTCGGTGCGGGCCATGGCCAGCGTTCCCGCGCCCCAGGCGGAGCCGCCGTGCCCCCAGTAGGAGCTGTCGGCGGCGGACGTCCAGGGGTGCAGGGCGAGGCCGTAGTCGATCGTCGTGCCCTGCTGCGAGACGACCGGGACGGTGCGCCGCATCTGTGCCAGCGAGGCGGGGCTGACGATCTCACCGGCGAACAGGAGGGCGTAGAACCGGTTGAGGTCTCCCACGGTCGATATCAGCGACGCCGCCGACCACACCCATGACATGTCGAAGACGCTGTAGTCGCGCGGCGGGTCGATCATGCCGAACCACGCCTCGTACATCCGGGGGTGCGGCCCCTCCATGTGCGGCCCGGTGGGAAGTTCGGTGGCCCGGAGGTCGGCCCGTTCGATGACGTTCTGGGTGATGTACCGCTCGGCCGTGGTGCCCGTGACCTGTTCCAGAAGGCGCCCGACGAGCAGGTAGTTGGTGTTCGAGTACGTCCCCGGAGTGGCGCCCGGGGCGCCGGCCGCGGGCGCACCGACCCCCATCTCGATGAGTTCGGTGGGGTGGAAGCGCGTGAACCGGTGGTCGTCCAGGCTCGCGGGCCCCGTGTGGGCGGGGTCGGGGAACCCCTTGAGGGAGGGATAGGCGTACGGAAGGTACTCGGCGAGGCCGCTGGTGTGGTGGATCAGCATGCGGACCGTGATCGCCCGGCCGCGCCCGCCCGGTACGAGCCCTGGGAGGTATCGGCCGATGGGTGCGTCGAGGTCGATGTCGCCCGCCTCGACCTGCTGGAGCACCGCGGCGGTGACGAAGGTCTTGGTGATGCTGCCGACGCGGTGGCGGAGGTCGGGGGTGGCGGGGCGGCGCGTGCCGAGATCGGCGAACCCGGCGGCGCCGCGCCAGACCTGGTCGCCCGCCCGCACCTCGGCGAACACGCCGGGCACTCCGGCTCGGTGGACGTTCTCCATGGCGGCGTCCAGCCGGGCCGGATCCAGTGCGGTGTTGCTCATGGTGGGTGCCCTTCGTGACGAGACGGCTTTCACGTACCGGGGGTGGGGTGCCACCGGCCCGCCGGGCGGGCGCAGCGCTCGGCGGTTGCCCGCCGACGGCTGCCGACACGCCCATGCCCTTATTATGCACGCGGTGCGTGCAACACCAAGTGCACAAGTAGAGTGACCGGGACGAGAGGAGCACGATGGCAGGGCGAAGGCGCTGGTCGACCGATGAGATCCTGGACGGGGCGGCCGAGTTGCTGCGCACGGGCGACGCCGAGTCCTTCAGCGTGCGCCGGCTCGCGGCGGAGCTCGGGACCGATTCCTCAAGCCTCTACCGGCACTTCCGCAGCAAGACCGAACTCCTGCGCGCGGTCGCCGACCGGATCCTGCTCGCCGCCATGGAGGGCCATCGCCCCGAGGGCGACTGGAAGCAGCGCATCACCACGTTGGCCCTGCGGGTGCGCGAGGCCTTCGGTCAGCAGCCCCAGCTCGCCTCGGTCTGGGGCCGGCACGCGTCGAGCGGCGCCGGCTCCCGG
The DNA here is from genome assembly GCF_043200435.1 of Streptomyces sp. NPDC048416. NCBI lineage: Bacteria > Bacillati > Actinomycetota > Actinomycetes > Kitasatosporales > Streptomycetaceae > Streptomyces > Streptomyces sp. NPDC048416. The sequence continues at coordinate 384,660 of NZ_JBICXU010000003.1, read as the reverse complement.
CTGGTGATGGAGGAGGTGCTTCAGGCCCTGCGGGCGTCGGGTCTCGCGGACGAGGAGGTCCCCGGGCGCTACCACCGGATCGTGATCCTCATCGTCTCGTTGATCTCCTCCGAAGCCGGAGTCAGCGCCCTCTCCCCCGATGAGCACGAACAGGGCATGGAGCTGTTCCGCGTCGCGGTCCTGGGCGCCGACCCCGAACGCTTCCCCGCCCTGGCCCACTTCGCCCGCGCGATCCAGCCCCTGGGCGCGGACCGCCGTGCCGCCTTCGAAGAGATCCTGGGCGCCCAACTCGCCCACATCGAGGCGTCGGTCGGCCCCGGCCGGCCGGCCGGCGCCTGAGCCGGCCGGGTCAGCCGGCCTCGCGCTCCGGGACGGCGAACTCGCACCACACGCACTTGCCGCCGCCCCGCGACTCCACGCCCCACACGTCCGCCAGCCGGTCCACCAGCATCAGGCCGCGCCCCGACACCCCGGACGCGCCGGCCTCGCGGCGGCGCGGCAGAGCGCTGGAGCGGTCCTCGACCTCGACACGCAGACGGCGTTCGGGACCGGAGAGGATCCGGATGGTGACGATCGCCCCTCCGTCGGTGTGCATCAGGGCGTTGGTCATGAGCTCGTCGGCGGCGAGTTCGATCTCGTCGGACCGCTCGCGGGCGCCCCAGGCGCGCACGGCCGCCCGGATCATGTGCCGGGCCGAGCTCAGCGCCTCCGGGTCGTTCTGTGCCACGTGCTGGCGCAGCCTGCCGCCGCCCTGCGGCGCCTCCATGGCGCTCCGGCGCAACAGCAGCAGCGCCACGTCGTCGTCGCCGGCCCGCTCGTCGACCACGTCGCAGAGCCGGTCGGCGAGCGCCTCCAGTTCCTCCGGTCCGGAGCGGACCAGGGACGCCAGGAGCTGCATTCCGTCGTCGAGATCGGTGCCGGGCTGCTCCACGAGTCCGTCGGTGTAGAGCAACAGCGTCTGGCCCGGGTCGAGTTCGACCGTCGACACCGGATATTCGAGCCGCCCGAACTCGGCCGACAGCCCCAGCGGAAGGCCGCCCTCGACCGGCAGCCTGCGGCAGGTGCCGTCCACGAGGCGTACCAGCGGGTCGACGTGCCCGGCGCGCACGATCTGCAACACGCCGGTGCTCAGGTCGGCCTCCGCATACGTGCAGGTCGCGAAGCGGTCGGTGTCCAGCTCGTGCAGGAAGACCGAGGCACGTGCGATCACGGTGGCCGGCGCGTGGCCCTCGGCGGCGTACGCGCGCAGCACGATGCGCAGCTGGCCCATCACGGCGGCGGCGTGCGTGTCGTGTCCCTGTACGTCGCCGATGGCCACGCCGACGCGGCCGCCGGGCAGCGGCACCACGTCGTACCAGTCGCCACCGATGTCACGGCCGAACCGTGCCGAGCGGTAGCGCACCGCGAGCTGGGCCCCGGGGACCTCGGGGATGCGGCGCGGCAGCATGGCCTGTTGCAGTCCCTCGGCGAGGTCGTGCTCCTGCTCGTACAGCATGGCGCGCTGGAGGGACTGGGCGATCGAACTGCCCAGCGCCACCAGGAGGTTGCGCTCCTCGCTGCTGAATCCCGACTTGTCGCTGTAGAGCAGCCCGATCGCGCCGATCGGGCGGGCCTGGGCGATCAGCGGCAGATAGGCGGCGGAGGTGATGCCGAGCCCGCTGATGTTGGGCCACAGGCCCGGGTAGGACTCGGCGAAGTCCTTGGACGATTCGATGAACCGCGGTGCCAGGGTCCGCACGACCTCGCTCATCGGGTACCGCTCGTCGATCCGGGTCCACCGGGTGCCCGGCACGAAACTGCCCTCGGGGCCCTCGGCGATCAGATGGATGCGGCCCGCTTCGAGGAGCCCCATCACCAGGCTGGTGGCGCCCAGGTATTCGGGACCCCGGGAGTCCTTCATGACGTCGATGACGTCCTTGACGGTCCTGGCGTGCGCGAGGGCGGCTGTCGTGGCCTCCACGACGGAGGTGGTGCGGCGCCGCTCGTCGTCGAGGCCGACCCGGGCGGTGGTCTCGGCGAGTTCCTGGGTGGCGTCGCGGACGATGCCGATGATGCGCAGCGGCCGGCCGGTGTCGTCGCGGCGTACGAACCCCTGGGTGTGTGTCCAGCGCAGGCTGCCGTCGCGGCGCCGGATGCGGAAGTACACGCCGTAGTTGACGCTGCCGTTCTTGAGCGCCTGCGAGACGAGCGCGTCGAGCCGCAGGGCCTCGGCGGGCGGCACCCGGCCCGCCAGCGACTCCGGTCTGTTGTCGTACTCCTCGGGACGCAGGTCGAACACGCCGAGCGCGGGCTCGTCCATGTGCATGAGGCCGGTGACCAGGTCCCAGTCGAAGCTGCCCATCCGCAGGTCTGGGCCGTACGAGTGAAGGAAGCGGCAGTCCTCGCCGTCGGCCGGACCGCCGCAGTGGCACAGGTCGGCCGCCCCTGCGCCCCCTTCAGCCTCGTCCATGGGGCCACGCTAGGCGCAGCCGGGACCGGGCGCATGCGGGAGGCGGAGGGGCGCGCGGCGCGAACGGGTCAGGGTGCCGGGGAAGCCTTGCGCAGGGCGGTGATGCAGGTGCCGATGGCCGACTGGAGGGCTTCGAGGCGCTGCACCATGTCGTCCTCGTAGATGTCGTCGGCGTCGTCGAGCGTCAGCTCCTCGAACACCTTCGTCGCCTTGTGCAGGCTGCTGTAGAACTTCGTGCGGCGCTCCTGGACGCGCAGCTCGGGGTCGGCCTCCACGGCCTCGGCGACCAGACCCTTGACGGTGTCGTAGGCCTCGCCTGCCCACTCGCCGCTCTCTTCGGAGTCGTCGAGCTCGTCGAGGAGGGACAGGTGCCGCTCGGCCTCGGCGCGGAGTTCGGCGGGGGCGTCCACGATCTGCCCGGCGGGCGTCCTGATCTGGCCGTTCTCGACGATCTGGCGGACGTATCCGATGCGGTCGGCCGCCCTGGTCTCGCTGGCGACGGCCTTCTTCAGCTCGTCGGTGCGGGCGATGTCGCGGGCCAGCTCGGTCTGGAGCGCCGGGTCGTCCTTGAGGCGGTCGAGGAGGGCGGCGCGGGCGGCCTGGGCGGTGCCGGGGTCGGCGAGGATCGCGGCGCGCAGCGCGGTCGGGTTCTCGGCGACCTCCAGCGCCTTGGTCGGCCGGATTCCCTCGGCCTGCGCGGCCGCCGTGATGGCACTCCCGCGCTCGGACGTCGCACTGGAGCGGGACACGTAGTACGCCAACCACACGTCGGCGTCGGGCAGTTCGATGTCCTCGCCCGGCACGAGCGCTTCGAAGAGCGGGACGAGGCCGTCGTCGGATGCCTTGTCCCACGCCTTGTAGTAGCGCATGACGCGCTCGGCGGAGCACCCGGCGAGCGCGCTGAACTCCTTCGCCGAGATCTTCGGCGTCCCGTCGGCCGCCTGCCCGCCGGGCCGTACGCTGCGTGCCACCTTCAGGGCGAACGCCCAGCCGCCGGTGCGGGCGTAGGCGCCGAACTCGCGGGCGTCGCGCGCCACGCTCTCGTGCACGTCGCCGACGGGAGGCGCGGACGGCTCGGGCAGGTCGATCGTGGGCGCCGCGGACGACACGGACGACACGGACGGCTCGGGCAGGTCGATCGTAGGAACCGCGGACGATCCGGACGGCTCGGGCAGGTCGATCGCGACGGTCACGGAGGGCGCTCCTGGCTGCTCGGGGAGGACGACGAACGAGTCGGACAAGGGGTGCAGCCTATCTGCGCCCCTTGGTCCGGCTTTTCGTGACTCCCTCGTGTCGCGCGCGGTGCCGGGGCGTGCTCAGACGTTCTCCGACTCCGGTGACGGCCCGTAGATGTCGAAGTCGGGCCCGCTCGGCTGGCCGCTCGGGACGTCGGAGGGCTGCGAGGGCAGGTCGTCGGGCGGGCTCGTCTTCGGCTCCGGCGAGGACGACGGCGACGGCGGCGGCGAAGGGGAGAGCGAGGGCGGTGGCGCGGTCACGGTCGCGGTGGCCGTCGGGCAGCCGCTCGCGGACGGCGCGGGTGCACTGGGCGGCGCGGCCTGCCTGGAGGGCGCCGAGGGGGTCGGCGTCTCGGTGACCGTGACGGTGGGCGTCGGGGTCGCGCAGTCGGGGCTCGGCGGCGGACTGGTGACCGGGGGCGATGTGCTGGGGCCGGTCGGCGGCGTCAGCGGCTCGGGAACGGGCGGCTTGACGGGGTCGAGGTGGATGTCGGGGCGGCGGCGGTCGTGCTCGCCGTCGTCGCCGCTTTGCCGCTCGATCCAGGTGTTGTTGACGACGTTCACAATGATCAGGTTGTTGATGACCACGGTGGTGGGCCGCACCACGACGACGCGGTCACCGCGGTAGCCGGGCCACGGCTTGCCCTTGTTGTTCCAGTCGCCCTGGTGGGCGTTGGGCGGCTTCAGCGGGTTTCCGCAGGCACAGCGCACGCGCGGCGCGCCGTGGTCGTCCACGAGGACGGCCGTGCCGGCCTGGAGCACCGACTGGAAGCTGGTGGCCGCGCCGTCGCGGAAGCCGTGGTTGGTGACGCGGGTGTCCACGCGCAGCACCACGGGCGTCAGACCGCGCAGGAAGCCCGCGACCGACCCCGGGTCGACTCCCGCGGCATCGGCGAACGCCCGGTTCTTGGCCCGGTCGCCGCCGAGGAAGCGGATCTGCTTCTCCACGTCGCAACTGGCGACCGACTGCGTGCCGCCGTACAGGCCCGGCGTGGAACCCGAGACGGTACGCAGCGACTGAAGGGCGGTCGCCGCACCGCTCGGGGTGCCGGGCGGCGTGGCCGGGGCGGGGGTCGCCGTCGACTCGGCCGTGGACGGGGTGAACGGGTCCGGTCCCTGGGCCGCGATCGGCTGGAGGTTGAGGTCCTGCTGGCTGTCGGCACCGCTGGCGCCGCCACCGCATCCGGCGGCGAAGGCGCCGACGGACAGCACGGCGGCGGCAGTGACGATGGTGCGCAGGGTCGAGGGCACGTGGATCTCCCACCTGTACGCCCCGAGTTGCCCCTCATTGTGTGCGGCAGGCTCGGGGCCCGCGCAAACGGAGCGGGGCGAACGGGCGAGTCACCTCGCCGCGCGGTCCTGCCCACCCTGCGCCCGCCCGGTGCTTCACAGCAGTGCGGGGCGCCGCCACGCAGTACCGAGCAGGTGGTGGTCGAAGAAGTTGAGCAGCGCCGCGTACCAGAGCCGGGCATGGCCGGGGCGGAGGATCCAGTGGCCCTCGTCGGGGAAGTACAGGAACTGGGCGGGGACTTCGCAGCGCTGGAGGTCCTGGAACAGGGCCATGCCCTGGCCGACGGGCACCCGGTAGTCCTTCGCTCCGTGGACGACGAGCATGGGCGTGCGGATGCGGTCCGCCGCGAGGGCCGGCGAGTCCTGCTCGTACCGTTCGGCCCTGGTCAGCGGGTCCCCGAAGATACGCCGGAAGTACATCGAGGCGTCCGAGTCCGCCTGGAAGGAGCGCAGGTCCCAGATCGAGGCCTGCGAGACGATCGCGTTGAAGCGGTCGGTGAGGGTGGCGATGCGGTTGGTCATGTAGCCGCCGTACGAGGCGCCCGCGAGGCCGGAGCGGGTCTCGTCGATGTCGGGGCGGGCCTCGGCGGTGTCGGTCATCGCCATCAGGTCCCGGTAGGGCCGGCCGCCCCACTGGCCCCAGCCCCGCTCGTGCATCTGCGGCCCGTAGCCGACCGAGAGGGCGGGGTCGGGCAGCAGGACCGCGTAGCCGCGGGCCGCGAAGGGCCAGGGATTCCAGCGCCAGGTCCAGGAGTTCCAGGAGGCCTGGGGGCCGCCGTGCGGAAAGACGAGCAGCGGCGCCGGCCGTTCGGCGCAGGCGCCTTCGGGGAGCACGAGCCAGGAGCGCAGCGGGGAGCCGTCGTCGCCCTCGGTATGCACCTCGGTCAGGGTGCCGGGCAGCCGTCCCACGCCGCCCGGCGCCTTGAGCATGACGGGTTCCTGGTCGGGCGCGGCGGCATCGAGACGGACCGGGGTGGGCGGCGCGTCGACGGCGCTGCGCAGCGCGTACAGGGTCCGGCCGTCGGGTGCCACGCACAGCGAGGTGTACGCGCCGGAGGCGGTGAGGCGGGTGACGGTGCCGTCCGGGTCGCGGCGGAAGACCGGCGCGTGGCCCAGTTCGTCGGCGGTGAACCAGATGCCCGTGTCGTCGGGGCGCGGCGAAATGGCCGTCTCCGACGGCCAGTTGGCGAATCCTTCCAGGAGGTCGCTCTCGGCGCCGCCCGGCAGGTCGAGGCGGACCATGGTGTAGGAGAACGATGCCTCGTACGTGGCGAGCCGGTCGCGGACGCACAGCACCGCGGAGCCGTCGGCGGTGAACAGCGGGGCGCTGTACTGGTATCCGTCCCGGTCGGCGATGTGCAGCTCCTGGCCGGTGGCGGCGTCGGCGACCACGACGACCGTATGGTTGCCGTCGGGGACCCGGCCGTGCACGAAGCGCGTGTAGGCGACCCGGGTGCCATCCGGCGAGAGCACCGGCCCGGACTCGTTGATGAAGCCCTGCCCGCCGGTGTCGACGGCCGCAGTGTCGTCCCCCTCAAGGACCGGGCTGCCCCGGTGGGCGCCGCGGACGAAGGTGTGCGGCTCCTCGGGGCCGAGGTCGGAGTCCCAGAACCGGGTCAGCCCCGACTCGTAGAGGATCGCGGTGACCTTGGCGTCCGCGCGGTCCTTGCGGAGCTTGCCGTGTGCCTCGGCGTCGGCGGCCCCTGGCAGCAGTCCGGCGGTGTAGGCGAGCACTCCGGTGTCCCTGGCGAGGGTGAAATCGGCGATGCCGCCGGGGTGGCGGGCGACGCGTGCCGCCTCGCCGCGCTCGGGCAGCGCCCACACGCCGGCGCCTTCCTCGTCGTCCTTCGCCGCGCCGGGGTCGGTGTCGGGCCGTCCGGAGAGGAAGTACAGGGTGCCGTCCGCGGCGAAAGCGGGCGCGGATTCGCCCGCGTGCGAGCGGGTCAGCCGGACGGGTTCGCGTATCGCGGCGGGGTCGATGTCCCACAGTCCCGACACATGCCCGGTGCCGTGGGTGTCGAGGCTCTGCACCGAGGCCACGAGCCGCGTTCCGTCGGGCGAGAGCGCGAGGCCGGTGACGCGCGGCGTCGCGAGGAAGGCGGACAGGTCGTGGAAGGCGGTCGTGCCGCCGGGTGACTCGGGCATGCCGGCCATCCTGCCCCGGCGGGTTCCCTGCCAACAAGGGCTTTGAAACCGGGGCATTCCTGACGCAACGTCATATTGCCTGCCCGGCACCGGAGTTGTGCGACTTGACGAAGATCGATCCGATCCGGCGCTTTCGGGGGTGGTTCCCGCCTGTGCGCCGCTGGCGGCTCCCGGGCGGTGACACCACAACGGTCCGCGCCCCTTGCGCACAGGGGGCACGGACCGGTGGATCGCGCGGGTCAGTCGATGCCGGGCAGGATGTGCGGCTCGGCCAGGTCCTCTTCGTAACCGGCGAGGCGAATCGGGGCCGACCGGGCCCAGACCTCGATGTTGCGGAGCTTCTCGGGCCGTCCGGCTCGCTCGCCGCCACGTTCCGGTGTCCGGCGTTCGCGCTCTGTCGTCTCTGGTGTCACCGCGCACTCCTCTGTGTCGCGTAACCCTGGGCGTCCCGGTTGCGTCGTTCTCGACCCGGTGTCCGTCCGCCCGAGGGCAGGGGCTAGGGCAGTTCTGACGCGGTGGCGCCGGCACTCTGTCCGCATCACGGCCACAGGTTGCGGGACGGATCCGGAACGGGCCTGGAGGGTTGGTGGACCCGCTGTGGCTACCGTTCGCACCAGAGTAACCAAATGAGCGCGGTTGCGCTCGATAGCGCCACTTCCTTTGCGTCAACTTTCCTTCGCCGGGCGTTCAGCCCGATATGTTCACCCCGTCATGATCTGCCGGTGCGGCGGACTGCCGCGCGCCGGGACCCGGGCGCGCGGAGCCGCCGAAGGGCGCCCTCGCGGCCCGGACCGTACGGCGAATCCGTGCGTCGAAGGGCCCGTGCGCGATCTCGGGTGGGTACGCCATCCCAGTGACGGCCGGGGTCCGCTACCAGTTGGCGGGCGCGTAGTCCTTGAGGAAGACGCTGTGCAGGTCCTCGCCCAGCTCACCGCGCACGATCGGGTCGTAGACGCGGGCCGCGCCGTCGACGAGGTCGAGCGGGGCGTGGAAGCCCTCCTCGGCGAGCCGCAGCTTGTCGTGGTGCGGACGCTCGTCGGTGATCCAGCCGGTGTCGACCGACGTCATGAGGATCTTGTCGGTCTCGAACATCTCCTGGCCGCTGGTGCGCGTGACCATGTTCATGGCGGCCTTGGCGGCGTTGGTGTTGGGGTGTCCCGCGCCCTTGTACCCGCGGCTGAAGACACCCTCCATCGCGGAGACGTTCACCACGTAGGCGCGTCCGTTGGGTGCCTTGCGCGCGGCGTCGGCCATCGCGGGACGCAGCGCGCTGATCAGGATGAACGGCGCCGTGTAGTTGCACAGCTGCGTTTCCAGGAGCTCGACCGGGGAGATCTGGTCGATGGACTGCACCCAGGTGTTGCTGTCGACGACGTCCGGGAGCAGACCGCCCGCGTCGAGAGCGGTGCCGTCCTGGTGCCGGGCGATGCTGGCGTTGCCGGCGACCAGGGCGAGGTCGGCGACCCGCTGGGCGTCGAGGCCCGAGGTGCCGACGGGCAGCGCGGTGAGTCCGTCCACCGAACCGGAGTTGAAGGCCCCGATGACGTGGTGGGCGGGGAGTTCGCCCGCGGGCAGCGGCGCGCTCTCGCCGTCGACCAGGGCGGCGTAGGCGGACGGCAGCCGGCGCACGGTCTGGGTGGCGTTGTTGATCAGGATGTCCAGCGGGCCCTGCTGTGCGGTCTGCTCGGCGAGGGCGACGGCCTGTGCCGGGTCGCGCAGGTCGATGCCGACGACTTCGAGACGGTGCATCCACTCCGCGGAGTCCTCCATAGCCTTGAAGCGGCGGATGGCGTCCTTGGGGAAGCGCGTGGTGATGGTGGTGTGGGCACCGTCGCGGAGCAGCCGCAGCGCGATGTACATGCCGATCTTGGCGCGGCCTCCGGTGAGCAGGGCGCGCTTGCCGGTGAGGTCGGTACGGGCGTCGCGGCGGGCCCGGTTCTCGGCGGCGCACTTCTGGCACAGCTGGTGGTAGAACGCGTCGACCTCGACGTACCGGCCCTTGCAGATGTAGCAGGAGCGGGGGCGCTGGAGTATGCCCGCGATCTCACCGGTGACCGACGAGCTGGGCAGCAGGCCTTCGGTCTCGTCGTCGATGCGCTCGGCCGAGCCGGTCGCGGTCGCCTCGGTGACCGCCCGGTCGTGAGCGGTCTTGGCGGCGCGGCGCTCCTGGCGGCGGCGCTGCTTCACGGTCCGGTACACACCGGCGGTGGCACGGCGCACGGCGATCGCGTCGGGGTGGTCGACGTCGATCTGGTCGAGCTCGGCGAGCACGCTCAGGCAGAGCGCGAGCCGCTCGGGGTCGATACCGGGGCCGAAGTCCTGGTCGACGCCCTGACCGGGCCGCTCGTCGACACCAAGACCGTGCCCCTGGTCCTGGAAGTCCTCTGTCACCGTCATGGCCGCCGCGTTCCTCGATCAGTCGTGGATCAGTCGTAGATCAGTCGTGCATATCAAGTTCCCAAAAGCGCCATGGTACGGAGCGATCCCCCTCCACACCAAACCGCTGGGGCCTGGAGGCCGGGGCAGGTCACGGCGCCGGGCGCAGGTCGCGGCGCCGCTTACCGGGGTGGGCGGTCGAAGACGCAGTCCCCGCACAGCCCGCCGCCGGGGCAGCGGTAGTAGAGGCAGCAGCTGCGCCTGCGGAACGCCGGGCCCGCCAGCAGGACGCCGGTGCCGGCCAGGTCGGGGTGCGCGAACAGCTCGGTGCCCAGTTCCAGGGCCCGCTCCCCCAGCTCGGGACGGCTCTCGCGCCGCGCCCAGCCGTGGAGTTCGCGTACCGCGCCGGCCAGGGCGGACCCGGCGTTGCCGCGCAGCAGCCCGGCGGACACGGCGGTGTCGCGGCGGAACGCCTCGGCGAGCGGGGTGAGGTGAGCGGCCAGGACGGTCTCCAGGATGGCTTGCGCGGTGGCCTCACGGTCCTCCCCGACGCCGGGCGCGAGGAGCAGATCGTCCGGCGAGGTACGCGCACCGTCCCAGTACAGCCGGTCCGGCGCGAGGTCCGGCAGGACACCGTGGAGAACAGCCGGCCCCAGGGCGATCGACCACAGCCGGGCGGCGAGGCCCAGATGCGCGATGGACGCCGCCACACGGCGCTCGGGTGTACGCAGCCGGGCCGCGACCGTGTCGACGCGTGCGGCCAGCGGCGCCGTCTCCCCCGCGTACAGGGCAGCGAGTGGGACATGGGGGCGGACTCCATGAGCGGTCCGCAGGGCGAAGAAACCCCCGACCGACGACACCTCCGCCAATTCCTCCGGACTCAACCCGCCCGCCCCTTCTTCCTCCGCATACGAACACCCCCAGTATTCGGGCGGCGTCCGGCCGGGCGCGCACCCGGGGGCCGCTCCCCGGCCGCATCCCCCATCAGGGGCCCGTACGTACCACCGTGCATGGCAGTACGTGCCACTGTGGCACGAGTGCGATGCGAGCGGTTCCGGGGCCGTGGACAGGGAGGTTCCGCGGCGGCGCGCCCGCTCACGCCCGCGCACGGAAGGTGATCTTCCGATCCCCTTGACGTCCATTTTGAGCTGCGGTTTTACTGAAAGTCCGATATCTGGGACCCCTTGGGTCGTACGTCCCTACTCCTCCTGGAGTACGGCGCATTCTGTGCTCAGGGACGACGACACGGGGTCCGCGACGAGACATCGTGGGAGCCATGAGCGCCCTAGTCCTGGCCGTGCTGCTGTCCCTGGTCTCCGCCGTCGCGTATGCGGCGGCGGCGATCATTCAGGAGCGCGTCGCCGCGTCCGCCCCGGGCAGCGCGTACGCTCCCGTGCGCCGCCCGGCGTGGTGGGGCTCGGTCACCCTCAACGGGCTCGGCGCGACCCTGCACGTCGCGGCCCTGGCGTTCGGGCCGCTGACCCTGGTGCAGCCGATGGGCGCGCTCACCATCGTCTTCGCGCTGCCGATGTCGGCGGCCTTCATCCGCCGACGGGCCGGGACCGCCGCCTGGCGCGGGGCCGTGATGGCGACGGCCGGCCTGGCCGGTCTGCTCGCGCTGACCAACGGCGCGGACGCCGAAACGCTCGCCATGGGGTCGCGCCTGGTGCTGGCCGGCGTCGGATTCGGAGCGGTGGCGACGCTGTTCCTGGCGTCCAAGGCCCTGCACAGGGCCGCCACCCGCGGCGTCGTGCTCGCCGCCGCGGCCGGCGCCGCGTTCGGACTCGCCTCGGTGTTCACCAAGTCCGTCGCCGAGGACTGGCAGTCGGGGCTCCCGCTGCGGGAGCTGCCCCTCCTGTTCGCGATAGCCGGGTTCGCGGGCGCGGGGCTGCTGCTCTCCCAGGCGTCCTATCGCGGCGCCGGTCTCGCCGCGCCGCTGGCGACGGTCACCGTCGTCAACCCGGTGGTGGCCGCGGCCATCGGTCTGACCCTGTTCGGCGAATCCTTCCGGTACGGGACCGCGGGCACCGCCATCGCGCTCGGATTCGGCGTCGTGGCCGCGGGCGGGCTGATCCTGCTCACCACGGAACGGCTCGGCGTCGCCGGGCGGCACGACAAACCGGTCATGAACTCCCACGACACCCCGGTCATGGCCTCGGGTGCACACCCGGCGCCCGGATCGGAGCGCCGGGGGGACAGCCCGGATCAGACCGCCACGCCGCCCGCCCTGAGGTAGGCCAGGGGGTCCACGTCGGAGCCGTAGGCGGGTCCGGTCCTCACCTCGAAGTGCAGATGCGGCCCGGTCGCATTGCCCGTCGCGCCCGAACGACCGATCCGCTGGCCGGTGTTGACCCGCTGGCCCGCCTTCACGGTGAGCGCCGAGAGATGTGCGTACTGGCTGTACCGGCCGTCGGGGTGGTGGATCACCACCTGGTATCCGTACGACCCGCCCCAGCCCGCCTCGACGACCGTGCCCGAGGTGACCGCCTTGACGGAGGTGCCGGTGGAGACGGGGAAGTCGACGCCGGTGTGGTAGCCGCTCGCCCAGGACGCACCGGCCTTGCGGTACGGCGTGCTGGGGTGCGCGTCGACCGGCGCGGTGAAGTCGGCGGACCTGGCGGACTTGGCGGGTGCCTTCGCCACGGGCTTGGCGGCGGGCGCCTTGGCTGCGGGCGGCTTGGCCGTGGGCTTTGCGGCCGGGGCCTTCGGCGCGCTTCGGGGCGGGGTCGTCGGCTTCGCCGAGGTGCCGCCGGGCAGCGTCAGGTGCTGGCCGGGCCGGATGAGGTCCGGGTCCGCGCCGACGACCGTGCGGTTCTCGGCGTACAGATGCGGCCAGCCGCCCTGGACGCGTGCGCGCTCGGCGATCAGGGACAGCGAGTCGCCGTGCACCACGGTGTACGACTCCCGGAGGCCCGGCACCTTGGTGGGGCTCGCCTGCTCGGCCTTCTTCGCGGCGGCCGGCTTGACGGCGGCATGCCCGGCGGCGGACGGCTTGGCCGGGGCCGCCGTCTGCTTGATCTCGGTACGGTGCTGCGTCGTTGTCGTCAGGTGCGGGGCCGATCCGCCCCGGCTGAGCCCCGCCTCGGCCGAACAGACCGGCCAGGCGCCGGGCCCCTGCCCCTTGAGCACCTTCTCGGCGATCGCGATCTGCTGGTCGCGGCCGGCGAGGTCCGCGCGCGGCGCGTACTGGCGGCCCCCGTACGCCTCCCAGGTGGACTGGGTGAACTGAAGCCCGCCGTAGAAGCCGTTGCCCGTGTTGATGTGCCAGTTGCCGGTCGACTCGCAGGCCGCGACCTTGTTCCACACATCGATGGACGCGGCGTCCGCGGTGCCCGCCCCCATCAGCGGAAGGGCGATGCCCACACCGCCAGCCGTGACCGTCAGGGAAGCCTGGTTGATCCGGCTCGGCTGATACCGGCGGTGCCGGCCGCGTAAGGCCATGAGTCCCCCTCGAAGGCATCAAGAGCCGCCAAAATAGGGGCTGGGAACTGGCCATGACAAGGGGTCGGACAAGCGGAGGGCAGCCTTCCTGCGAGGCGGGATGTCCGGCGCCCGTGTCGGGAAACGAAGCCGTGCCGCCTGACGTGGTGCGTTACGTAGGGTGGGCGGCGACCGTGCGCGCCGTGACGCTCGCTCGTGGCGCCGCGAACCCCGAGGATCCAGGAGCACACGCATGAGTGGAACAGCCCAGATCGGCGTCACCGGACTCGCGGTCATGGGCCGCAACCTCGCCCGTAACTTCGCGCGCAACGGTTTCACGGTCGCCGTGCACAACCGGACGGCGGCCAAGACCCATGCGCTGGTCGAGGAGTTCGGCGACGAGGGCAGCTTCGTGGCGGCCGAGTCACCCGAGGAGTTCGTCGCCGCCCTTGAGCGCCCGCGCCGCCTCGTGATCATGGTTAAGGCGGGCGAGCCGACGGACGCGGTGATCCAGGAGTTCGCGCCGCTCCTGGAGGAGGGCGACGTCTTCATCGACGGCGGCAACGCCCACTTCGAGGACACCCGCAGGCGCGAGCGCGAACTGCGCGAGCGCGGCATCCACTTCGTCGGCGTCGGCATCTCCGGCGGCGAGGAGGGCGCGCTGCACGGGCCCAGCATCATGCCGGGCGGCTCGGCCGAGTCGTACGCATCGCTCGGCCCGCTCCTTGAGCGCATCGCGGCGAAGGCCCCGGACGGCACCCCGTGTGTCACGCATGTGGGCCCGGACGGCGCGGGCCACTTCGTGAAGATGGTCCACAACGGCATCGAGTATGCCGACATGCAGCTCATCGCGGAGGCGTACCACCTGCTGCGTACGGTCGCGGGCTACTCCCCCGAGAAGATCGCCGAGACGTTCCGGGGCTGGAACACCGGCCGGCTCGACTCCTATCTGATCGAGATCACAGCCGAGGTGCTTGCCCATGTCGACGCGGCGACCGGCAAGCCGTTCATCGACGTGGTCCAGGACCGTGCCGAGCAGAAGGGCACCGGACGCTGGACGGTGCAGATCGCGCTCGACCTGGGTGTCCCGGTGTCGGGCATCGCCGAGGCCGTGTTCGCCCGCTCCCTCTCGGGCCACGCCGAACTGCGCGAGGCCGCCCGCTCGTTGACCGGCCCCACGGCCGACCCGCTCGGCGAGTCGGAGGCCGCGGCCTTCGCCGACCAGGTCGAGCAGGCGCTGTACGCCTCCAAGATCGTGTCGTACACGCAGGGCTTCCACCAGATCCGGGCGGGCAGCGACACCTACGACTGGGACGTCGACCCGGGCACGGTGGCGGCGATCTGGCGCGCGGGCTGCATCATCCGTGCCGCGTTCCTCGACCGGATCCGGAGCGCCTACGACGCCGAGCCCGGCCTGCCGAGCCTGCTCTCGGACAAGCGGTTCGCGGACGAGATCGGGGCGGCGCAGGACGACTGGCGCGCGGTGATCGTGGCGGCGGCCCGCCAGGGCGTACCGGTGCCCGGCTTCTCGGCGGCGCTCGCCTACTACGACGCGCTGCGCGCCGAACGCCTCCCGGCGGCGCTCACGCAGGGCCAGCGCGACTTCTTCGGCGCGCACACCTACCGTCGCACCGACCGGGAGGGCTCGTTCCACACGCTGTGGGGCGGCGACCGGTCCGAGGAAAGCGCCGGCTGACCGACGGCTTCCCGGCCCGGCCGCCGGGCCCCGTCAGCCCGCGGGCTCGGGCTGCGGCGGGCCCGGTACGGGATCGGGGCCAGGGGGCTGCGGCACGGGGTCGGGCAGATCCGGGTCCGGGTCGGGTCGCGGCGGCTGCGGGTCGGGCCCCGGGCTCGGCGGCACGGGATCAGGCCCGGGCCCGGGCCTCGGCGGCACGGGATCGGGCCCAGGGCCGGGTCCAGGGCCGGGGAGCGGGCCCGGTTCGGGGTCGGGCAGCGGGGTGGGCCACGGCTGGGTGGGCTCCGGGTGCGGCACGGTCATGATCGGCCTCCTCAGGGTCTGAGTTCAGCTTCACCCGCCCGCCTGCCCGACGCCCGCCGGTTCAACCCGTCCGGGTCAGGTCACGGGGTGCACGGCTTGGGCCGGGTGGTGCGGCACGGGGGCCGATCCGGCCACGGTCGAGGCGTACGGACCCGGCGCGCTCCACCCGACCGGCTCAACCCAGCACGGTGGAGGTGTACGGACCCGGCGCGCTCCACCCGGCCGGCTCAGCCCAGCACGGTGGCTGCCGCCGCCCGCAGCCCGAGGCGGGGGCTGGCCAGGACGGGGACGCCGATCGTCGTCCGTGCCGCGGCGGGCGCCATCGAGGCCTGGGCCAGGACGACGACATCGACATCGACATCCGCCAGCGCGTCCACCGTCCGGGCGATCTCCGCGTGGTACGCGTCCGTGTCGCCCGACGCGAAGTGCGGCCAGGCGTGCTCGGCCAGGACCTCGATGAGGTCGAGCGGCCGGGCACCTGCCTCTTCGCGGATCAGCGCGGCCGTGGGTTCCAGGGTGGACGCGACGGCGGCCACGACGGCGACCCGACGGCCCTGCGCGACGGCGGCCGCGGCCATCGGCCGGTCGACCCTGAGCACCCGGACCCCCAGCGAGGCCGAGGCCGCTTCGGCGACGGCGCCGATGGTGGAGCAGGTGCACAGCACCGCGTCCGCGCCTTGCGCCACCGCTTCGGCGAGGACGGCCCGGACAGCCCCGGTTACCGCCTCGGGCCCCGACTCCCTTGCGCGGTCGAGTAGTTGCTCGTGCACGAGGTGGTGCAGTTCGAGATCCGCGGCGTCCTCGTCGCGCAGGGCGTCGAAGACCGGCACGTGGACCGGCGAGGTGTGCAGCAGGGCGAGCGTGGTCACGGGAGCTCCTGGCACGTTCGACCCGCACGCGAGCGGCGCGTCACTGGAGCGGGCGTCACTGGAGCGCCTCCAGCACACCTCTGGGGCGATCGTCTCGCAGCTCTGCCATGGCAGGGAGTCCTTTCCGATGCGGGCCGGGGCGCGGCCGGGTTCAGCCCTGGGGGGCGGGAACGCGGGCGTGCGGGCTGCGCCGCTGGTCGCTTCCGGGGACGGGCGCCGACGCGTCGGTGCCGAGCTCCACGATCCGGTTCGCTCCGTCCACGTGCACCACGCTCGGCTTGAGTGCGCGCGCCTCGGCGTCGTCGACCTGCGCGTAGCTGATGAGGATCACCAGGTCACCGGGGTGCACGAGGTGCGCGGCGGCGCCGTTGATGCCGATGACCCCGGAGCCGCGCTCGCCCTCGATGACGTACGTCTCCAGGCGGTTGCCGTTGTCGATGTCGACGATGTGGACCAGCTCGCCGGGCAGCAGGTCGGCGGCATCCATCAGGTCGGCGTCCACGGTGACCGAGCCCACGTAGTGCAGGTCGGCCTGGGTCACGGTGGCACGGTGGATCTTGGATTTGAACATGGTACGCATCATTGGAGCACTCCCACACGTAGGCTCCCTGCCTGCGTTTTTGCAGGTCAAGGGCTGTTTCGACACCCTACAACGAGTCGCAGGTCCGGGCAGCTGTCCCCGGGTTTTCCAGGACTCATGCTGACCGCTCGCCGACTTTCCTGATGCATCGTCAGGGAGATGCGGGAGAGCCCTCAGGCCCTCCCGGGCCTCGCCGCGACGACTGCACAAGCCTACGCAGTGCCCCCCGAAGAGGGCCCGTGATCACCGTCACTTCGGCGACCTGGGCAGCGGTCAGGAACGAAGGCGGTCGACGGGGCCCGGGGGGGTGCGCGTCGGCAGGGTGATCCCGGCCCAGGCCGCTCCGTTCCGCCTCGGCGTCGAGCCCGTCCTTGTGGACACTTCTGAGGTCGCGGCGATGCTCAATATGTCCACGAGCTGGGTCTACAGGGAGGCATCGAGACTTCGCCAGCACCTGATGGAGCACCATCACCGGCTGCTGCGCGACCTCGGCGCCACCGACGCAGCCCATCGCCAGACCATGGTCCCTGGGCAGTCCTGGTGGCAGGCGTACGGACCTCCACACAGACACCGCCCATGCCGTCCGGGAGGCGAGCCGTCTTCGTCACCCTCAAAGAAGGCTCCGGCCTCATCGACCTCGCCTTCTTCGACGGCGTCGGTTGCGCCAAGGGACGAACGCCACGGCGCGGGGCCGTTTCTGCAGAAGGCGGGCAGCCTCGTAGCCTTGTGGAGAGGGTCGGAAACCTATTCGAGGCCTTGGGCCGAGTGATTCGAGGACGGTTCTGTGGTCGGTGATCAAGGCGCTGGGGTCCGGGCGGATCTGCAATCGATGCAGGTGTCCTTCCCCTACGCGGGCGTCTACGTGGTGGACGACCACGGCTGCATCGTGGCTGTCAACGCCCGCACGGAGGGCATGCTGCGACGTAGCCGGCAGGAACTCGCGGGCTTGGACCAGCAGGAGCTGATACGCGGCAAGGACGGGGGGACCGTGCCGGCCGCACAGAGCGCGTTGATGCATGCCCTGCTGTCCGGTCGCCCGTCGCAGGGTGCCCTGACGTGGTTCGAGCGCGGTGACGGCACCATGATCGCCGTGTCGTGGACGACGTTGCCGTGCGCCTGGGGCCAGGATCAGACCGGGATGATCGTGATCTTCAATGAGACTGCCCCGCCGGCCCCCGGTGCCGCGGCCGAGCCGTTGAGCGAGCTGGAACGGCTGGCGCTGCTGGCGGAGACCACCTCAACACTCACCTCCACCCTCAACGAGGCCGAATGCGTGGAACGGCTGATCGACCTTGTCGTCCCTCGCCTGGCCGACTGGGCGATCATCGACCTGACCAACGACCAGGGCGAGGTCTGGCGTACCGCCGTGGCCCATCACCAGGACGGGCGCCTGGCGCGCCGCGAGGACCTGGAGGGCCCGATGCCCGCCGCCTCGCCCGACTCGCAGATGCCACTGTCGCGAGCCCTGCGCGGGGTTGCCGCCTCCCTCGCCGACTTCACGGTGTACCAGGGGGAAGCCGACTCCGGCATCACGGTGATCCAGCAGGAACTGTTCGCGACGGCCGGCATTCGCTCCGCCGCCATCGCGCCCATCCGCGGACCACGCGAGGTCCTGGGCGCGATGACGCTGGGCCGCACCGCTCCCGGCAACGCCTTCACCACCCCAGAGCTGACCCTGCTGGAGGACATCACCCGCCGGGCCGGACTGGCGCTGTCCAACTCCCGCCTGTACCAGCGCCAGCGGCACATCGCCGAGACCATGCAGCGCCACCTGCTGCCACAGTTGCCGCACGTACCCGGACTGCAGATGGCCGCCCGCTACCTCCCCGCGCCCGACGCCTCACAAGTCGGCGGCGACTGGTACGACGCCTTTCCACTCTCGGACGGCGCGACCGCACTGGCCATCGGCGACGTCGTGGGCCACGACATCGACGCCGCCGCCGGCATGGCCCAGGTCCGCAACATGCTCCGCGCCCTGGCCTGGTCCCACCACGAACATCCGGCAGCCGTCATCAACCGCCTGGACGAGGCCCTGCACCGCATCTCCAGCGTCACCATGGCCACCCTGGTCCTGGCTCGCCTGCACCAGGACCCCGAACAGGGCTGGACACTGCGCTGGAGCAACGCCGGCCACCCCCCGCCGCTGCTGGTCACCCAGGACGGCAAGAGCCACTACCTGGACAGCGGCCCTGTCCTGCTGCTCGGCACCAGCTCGTCCTTCCGCCACAAGGACAACACCTGCACCCTGCCGGCCGGGGCCACTCTGCTGTTCTACACCGACGGTCTGATCGAATCGCATACCAACGGCGTGGACGCGGGTATGGCCCGCCTGCGTCGCCACGCAGCAGCACTCGCAACCCGCACCGTGGAGTCCTTCTGCGATCTTCTCCTGGAGCGTGTCCGCCCCGACGACAACGACGACGATGTCGCCCTCTTGGCCGTGCGCGTCCCGTAGCACTGGCCACCGCTCGCCTGGACGGCAGGTCGATCGCGCTGGAGCGCCGGCTCGACCGCATCACCCACGCCGTACGGCGGTCGGCTGGTTCGCGGCTGGTGTGCGAGCCATGACTCCAGGGCCGCCCCTCGACGTTCAGGTCAGTTGGCGCGATGTGCGTTATTGACCGTCGATATACCCGACCAGAGACTTTGCTTGTCGGAACACGGTCATTTCTTTGCCGTGTTGAATCTTGACTCGCCCGAGAAACGGAGAACTGCTGTGCACCGTCTTGGCACTGTCGCGCTGCGCTGCACCCTCGCACTCGGAGTCACCGCCGGGTTCCTGGCTGCCACGGAAACGAACGCCTTTGCACAGGGCTGCGGGAACCTCAAACCCGGGAGCCATTTCTGTGACGTCACGTACACACCCAACGGATGGATCGCGATCTACACCGAACTCCACTCCGACCACCACGAGTATGCCCACTGGAAGATCATCGGCGACACCTGGCAAGAGGTGTGGTTCGACCGGTCCACGAACCATGATGCCGGGTGGGATCCGTACGTGAACAAAACCCAGATTCTTCCCGGTGACTCCGGCGTCCAGGACTCGGCCTCCTTCAACGCCCCCATCTACGACGGCGCGCCCTGGCAGGCCCGAGCCTGTACCTGGACCCATGGAACGAACTACTGCACCAAGTGGCACTAGGGGGTGTCTGGTGGATCATGGCCGGGGGTGCGGCGCCTGGCACGGCACCTCGCGGCGTTGCCGAAACGCCCCGATAGCTCCGCTATCACGACGTTCCGGCGCCTTGCGATGCACCGCACCAGGCGCCGCACCCTGACCGACCCTGATCCACCAGACACCCCCTAGCCGCTTGAGTCGGTGACACCTCGGCTGTGCCGGCGAGGTTGTGGAGGAGCTGGTCCGGGCTCGTGCAACACGTAGGCCGTGGGTCGGTTCCAGTCTTCGCGCCAGGCCTGGATGCCGTGTCGTTCAGCCATACATGAGGGAGCACGAACGAAGAGCCCCGGGCCGTATGGCCCGGGGCTCCGTCCTGGCCCCAGTGACCCACGAGGTCGATCTGGAGCCACTGTGGTTCCTCACCGGGGAGCTCAAGACCCGTACGACCCGGTGCCGCCGGAATCGGGTACCTCGGCATCAGCTTGCCTTCCAACCTCTGAGCGCTCGTGACGACGTCAGGAACCTGGGTTGCGTTGCTCGGCTTGAGCCTTGCGGACTTCGCCGAGGTGTCTCGCCTGCCGCCGCGTCAGCAACTCATCGATTGGTTCAAGAACCCGATCCCAGGCGCGGTCCGCTTCTGGGGACTTACTGCGAGTCCGTGCATAGCTCTGAGCTGCGGTGATCGCGTCGTCATAGAGGGCGTGATCCGTTGGGAGGGCAGTCGAGCGCTCGCGTCGCAGCCACGCAATCAGCCACGGTATGTCCCTGGCCCAGCTCGGGTTCGCCAAGGAACGCACGCGCAGATATCCCAGTTGGTCCCACCATCGGCGGCTGTGCCATTTACGCGAGTCTGCCGGTGGCAGGCCCGGCGGTAGATCCTTCACCGGCCCATCCTGCCTGGTGGTGACGCCCGAGCGTACGGATTTCTTCGTTCAGCAGTTCGGCGGGGTTTGGTGCCGACCTTGTGATGGAGGGCGGCGCGAGCGCAACTGCCGGCTGTGGCGTACCGGCCACGTCTGGGCCCAGCCGGAGCGGCACCAGCACGGCGCCGGTTGCGGGCACCCGCCCTGGCGGGGTACGGCAATGGACGACAGCCGCGTTCCCGGCGGTGCTCTGCAACCAGGCCACAACCCGGCCCAGCTCCCCGCAGCAGGTACTGGCCGACAAGCTCCGGCGCTGCGGACGGGGAGGCAGAATCAGAGCAATGCGGCCATAGGTCATCCGGCACAAGAGCCCTGGTCACGTCCGGTCACGTCCAAGATCATGTCGGACGAAGACCCTTGATGAACTCGGTGGTGCCGTCGACCAGGCTGATCCGCAACAGCTGACGGTGACGTAACCCGCGCGGGCCGTACACGCGCATGGCCTTGTCGGCCTGGCAGGCCTGCTTCTCAAGGCCCGTGCCGGCCCGCCGCGCCCGGCGCAGGGCGCCGACCCTGGACGGTGTTCCTGTCGATCACGCACCTCGCCGTACTGACCGAGCACATCAACCGGTTCGGCGTGTACTCCGCTCACGAACCGGGGATCGCCCAGAGGACCACGACACCCGTACGTCGACTTCAGCACGCTGGAGGACAGACCCGTCGACGTCCTGCAATCAGACGGCGTCCGAAACTCCGTCACCGCGCCCTCCTACAACTGCACTTGCGGGTGCTGCTGCCCGACCAGTTCGTCTCTGCCGGGCTTTTGGGTCTCCACGGGCTCCGAGTGAAACCTTGATCACACCTCACCTGAATAACACTCCGGCCGGGAGCGGTTCTTTTTCTGGCCGACGGAGCTGCGGAGCGTCGGCTTTTTCGGGATAGTCGAAGCAGCGGAAGCCGCCTGTACCTACGCCAGGCGGGATGCTGAACGTGCTCCGCGCCACGAGAGAGACGACAGGGGGAAGTTGTGGCCCAACGGCTGGAGTCGGTCGAGGTGAGGGATGTCTTCGAGTGGGAGGCGCTCGCGCTTTTCTTGGAGGAGCGGGGCGGCAGACTCCGGGAAGCCGAGCCGCCACAGTCCTACCCCCAGCGCATCTCCTACTGGCGAACGGGCAGGGGGTGGCGCCCCAGGTGGGCAGGGCTCGCCAGGCGGCAAGCGCTTCTCCTGCGCGAGCGCGCCGAGGAACTAAGGCAACGCGACCGCACAGAGCGACAACGGCAGCGGGCGGAAAAGACACCGGAAGAGATCGCCGCGCATCAGAGGGCGATGGACGCGGCGTTCGCCCGTGCGGCCGGCATCAACAATGAGGCTCGCATCAACCGCCTCGACTCATTGAGGATGGAGAAGCCGGCGCGTACGGATGAGCAAGAAACCGAAGACGGGCCGTGGGCGCGGGTAGCGCGCGACCGGGAGCGCATGAGGGAGTCCCCCTACGAAACACGAAGGCGCCATTTAGGCAGCGGCGGCAGCAATTGATGACAGCCAGGGCCGAGAAGTTGCCTTTCGGCTTCGTCGGCTCGTAGATCGACTGCGCAGACCCTTCGTACGTTGATGCGAAGGGGTACTCCTCGCACTCCAGGCGCTCTAACGGTCGACCTCCGCCGTGAGGCGGAACGGTTCTGACCGCAGGGCTGATTCCTCGGTGCGCCCGCTCCGCAACGCTGGAGCCATGCCACCGAGGATCTTTCACACGCCCCCGCCCGTCAGCGACACCGAACGGCCGGTGCCCCGCTGGGCGATGCGTCTGGCCTACGCGCTTCCGCTGCTTCTGCTCCCGTCGTGCCTGTGGCGGCTGCCCTTCGCCGCCCATTTCGCCATGGGCCAGGCGCACGACGGGGGCATGCCGCCCTATGGGGTGAGCATTCCTTACGTGCTCGGGCTCAGCGTGTTGTCGGAAGTGACCGCGATCTTGGGCATCGGGCTTGTCCGGGGGTGGGGCGAGGTCGCGCCCGCCTGGATCCCGGTCATCGGCGGCAGACGCATCCGGCCGCTGGCGGCCGTCGTGCCCGCCCTCGTCGGCGGGCTGATCCTCACGTTCCTGTTCACCGACGTCCCGCTCGGCGGGCGCCGCCGGCTCACCCCGTACGGCATCATCGAAACCGTCGAATACACCAACAACGCCTGGCAGACGCTCGCGACGGTGTGCATCGCGCCGACCGCCGTATGGGGGCCCATCATCATCGCCCTCGCCATCGCCTACTACCGCCGCCGGACCCGCACCGCGTCGCCGGACGGCCACCCGGGGCGGTCGAGCCGTCGGTACACGACACGCACCGGCGGAACGTCCTGACCCGTGCCGAGGGGCACGACCTCGGCGTACGAAGGTTCGGATGTTCGGGCAGCTGTGCCCATGTGTCCTTGTGGCGGGGCCCGTCGGGCCCTTCGGCCACTTCCCTTCCGGAACTCGTGCAACCTTTTGCGCATACGGATCGTCACCCTCTGCATGCACCACGCTCCCGGCACCAGCTGATGCGGCGTAGGTCAACCCGTTCCTGTCAGAGGAGCCTGAGCGCCAGTGAACCCTTACAACACCCCGGCCGCGCCCCCGCCTTGGTGGAAGACCACTCCCGCCGTGCTCGGCATCCTGGCCCTGGTGGCCCTGGTCGGCGCGTTCAGTTTCGGATTCGGCTTCCTCGTCATGGTCGCCGCCATGGTGGCCGTGTGGATGCTGCCGCGATGGCGCTGGTTCGCCAAACTCGGGGCAACGTTCGGCGCGTTCGCGCTTCTGGCGGTCGGCGCGGGGCTGGGCGGACAGCTCGACAGCGCACCGCACAAGACGGACGCCAAGGCGCAGGTCAAGGGCGGCGACCACGCCAAGGCCACGGCGTCCCCGGTCCTCGCGCAGGCTCTCAAGGCCGCCGACTACACCACCAAGCCACTCGACGAGGCGGAGAAGCTGGCGCGCTCCGCCGGATTCACCCCGGCTCACCACGATGCTGCCGAGGACCACCGCGCGGTCGCCGGGCCGTCCGGGTGGACGGTGTGCTTCCAGAAGGCCGACGCCACGGCGAAGACCATCGACTTCGCGGCCGTCAAGAGCGGCGAACCCTGCCCCGCGCAGGACGGCGGCCCGCTCCCGTGGCCGACGATGCCGAACGTGGTCGGCGCCACGTACAACGCAGCCACCAAGGATCTGAAGGACGCCGGCATCGACCTCGATGCCGTCAGGCTCGACGACGTCTACCTCGACGTCGACTCCCCCACCGCCCAGCAGGCCGCCGAGGACGGCGAGGAATGGCACGTGTGCTTCCAGGCTCCGGCCGAGCGCACCAAGGTCACGTCCACCACATCGGTCACTCTCGACCTGGGCCGGTGGACCGAATCCGACCTCGTCACGGGCTGCCCGAAGGCGAAGAACACGACCTACAAGATCCCGGCCAACGATCCCGCCCACAAGAAGGACGATGGCGGCTCCACCGGTAACGGTGGTTCCTCGGGCGGCAGTTCCTCGTCCTCGACCGGCGGTTCGAGGTCCACGTCCGGGGGCTCGTCGTCCTCGTCCGGCGGTTCGCGGTCGACGTCCGGGGGCTCGTCGTCCACGTCCGGCGGTTCCTCGTCCTCGTCCGGGGGCTCTTCGTCCTCGACCGGCGGCAGTTCGTCCTCGTCCGGCGGTTCCACGTCCACATCCGGGGGTTCCGGCGGAGGCGGCAGCGTCGGAACGGTGCATCCCGGTTCGTTCTGTGCTCCGGCAGGCGCGACCGGTGTCACCACGGCGGGGACCCCGATGGTCTGCGGACCCGGCTCCGACGGACGCAACCGGTGGCACGCCGCCTGACGCGCTGACGCGGTACGCGTCAACGCCCCCTGGACCGCGGTCGGGTGGGGGTTCCGGTCGGAGCCCCCACCCGAGTCCGGCTGGAAGCCGGGCTGCCCTACGCCCTAATTCCGCCTACACCTCAGCCGTGCGACGCGTACCGCACGAACCGCGTCCACCCGTCACGCCCCATGGTGAAGTGAGGGCATGTCAGATCCTTCGAGTCCCTTACGTGGACGGCCCGTTCGGTGACGGCGACCTCTACGCAATCGTCGCCCTGGCTGCCGCTGTAGCTGGACTTGAACCAGGCGAGTTCCGTCGTGCTCATAGCTCTCCTCGCAGTCTCTCCAACAGACCCCGCGAGTCTTCGGGGTTCAGGGCCTGCGACCGCAGTCTGTCATAGCGCTGCTGAAGGAGACTTACCTCCTTCACGTCGCCGATCAAGCGCCCGTTCTGCTGCCCTTCGGAGTACGCGAAACGCCGCCCCTCCCCCGATTCCAGTAACCGCACCGGCCCGTCCAGGCACGCATGCAACCCCGCCTCCAGAGGCACGATTTGCAGCGTCACGTTGCGCGGTGCGCTGTGTTCCAGCACGTGGTCGAGCATCGTCCGCATCTGCTCCACGCCCGCGAACCTGCGCCGGAACACGTACTCCTCGACGATGAAGCTGAACGGCACGACCGGCCGCTCGTACAGCATCCGCTGCCGCTCCATGCGGACGGCGAGCAAGGTCTCAAGCTCCTCGTCCGTGATCACCGGAATCGTGCCTTCGAAGACCGTTCGCGCGTACTCCTGCGACTGCAACAGGCCCGGAACCAGCCTGCATTCGTACGTACACAGGCTCACCGCGACCTTCTCCAGCCGGGCCCACCGCCGGAACCAGGCCGCAAGGCCCGCCTCGCCCCGCGTGAGGTGCCTGGCCGCCTTGCGCAGTGCGCCCGTGTTCCCCAGCGCTTCCTCCGCCCGCTCAACGAACTGTTCGTCGGGCATCCGTCGCCCCAACTCGACCGATTCCACGGTGTGTTTCGAGAACCGTACGAGTGCCGCGAACTGGACACGGCTGAGCCCGGCGTGTTCGCGCAGGGCCTGGACAAAGGCGCCGAACGTCCGCAGGCTGTCCGACGGATCAGGCTCGCGCTCCCAGTCGCAAGCCGTCTCGTCGCTGCTGTCGGTCATACGCGGCCACCTCCAAGTGCCTTCGTCTCTGCGGGATTTCCGCGATCGACAGCACCCAGCGTGACGGAAAAACGGTCGTACGGTCCACGGAACGTGCCCGTACGCTGACGCAGCGTACGGATCGCCTCAGCCGAAGGGCTCTTCGTCCGGCTTGGCCTGCTCCTTCGCCCGGCGTCCGACCACCGCCGCGGCAGCCACGGCGCTGCCGAGGAAGGCGAGGGCCACGGTCCAGGGCTGGTCGACCACGTGATCCGTGGCATGGTCCAGGGAGTAGCGGCCGGCCCCCGCGAGGCCGATCGCGGCGGCGGTGAAGCCGAGGAAGGCCGGGTATTCGAACCCGCCGCCCTGGGCGAAGAAGCCGGCCGGGGCGTGGACGGAGACCGCGCCCGCCATGGCGCCGGCCGCCGCCGCTCCCGCCGCCGGGGTGGCGAGGCCGAGGGCGAGCAGGGCGCCGCCGCCCATCTCGCCGAGACCGGCTGCGATCGCGCTCTGCTTGCCGGGGCGGAAGCCCATCTGCTCCATGGCGGCAGCGGTGCCGTCGAGCCCGCCGCCACCGAAGCAGCCGAAAAGTTTCTGGGCGCCGTGCGCCATCAGGACGGCGCCGGTGCCGGTCCGCAGCACGAGCAGGCCGAGGTCGCGTCGGCTGAGGCAGGTCATGGAGTCTCCCGGGGCGTGGGGCGATGGGCTCGGCCTTCAGTCTCGGGTGCGCGCGGAGCCGACCCTCACTGTTGCTGGGCCGTACGGGTCACGCGGGCCGGCACGGGCCGCCGGGGCAGGCGGCGGTGGCAGCGGAGACGGGGTTCCGAGGCCGATGCGGCGTCGGCCACGCGGACGCGGATGCGAGGGTCGGCCCCGACCGGCGAGGCGGGCGTCAGCGGCCGGTCTCGCCCTGGGCGATCTCGATTCCGCCGTGCAGATCCGCTGCGGCCTCGATCGCCGATGCCGCCGAGACGCACAGACAGCTCACCAGGACGGCGCCTATCAGCCGGGCGCCGCGCGAGCGGGCCGACCTGGCCGCGGGGTGGCGGTCGAGCAGGGCGGCGACACGGCGCGGCACCGGTCCCGCCGTCGCGGCGAGCGCCATGCGGGGGCGGGACGCGGCGGCACGGGACGCGAGGGCGGCGCGCCCGATCGCCCGCGCGGCGAGCCCGCGGTCGCCGACGGCCGCGGCGGCGTACTCGTCGGCGGACCGCTCAAGGGCGAAGGCAAGCGGCGCGCGCAGCGAACGCAGCGAGGGGTGGCAGTGCCCGGCGAGCTCGGCGGCGACCAGGAACAGGTGGTGGCGGCCGACGAGGTGGGCCCGCTCGTGGGCGAACAGGGCTTCGCGCTCGGCGGGTTGGAGCGCCCGGAGCATTCCGGTGGTGACGACGATGCGGCCGGGGCGGCCGGGCAGCGCGTAGGCGTCGGGATCGGGGTCCCTGAGCACGGCGAGCTCGGCCGTGGCCGAACCCAACTGGGCGCGCGCGAGGCGCAGTTCGGCAAGGTGACGGCGCACCGTACGGACCACGGCGGCCGCCGACAGGGCGACGAGTCCGGCCGCGGTGGCGGCCGCGGGGAGGGCGAGCCAGGCCGGGAGCGCGTCCAGCGGCGCGGTCAGGTGGCCGAGCGAGGCGACGAAGGGCAGCCGGAGCGCTCCGGCCAGCGCGATCAGACCCAGCGCCGCGGTCGAGCAGACGGCAAGGCCGGTCGCCGCGGTGGCGAGCAGCCAGCCGGCCGGCCGGGGCGGCAGGGCCTCGGCGAGCCGACGCGCCGCAGGGACCGCGAGGAACGGCACGAGGAGCGGGATCCACACCGAGAAGATCACCGCGGGTCACCTCCGGACTCATCGAGGAGGGAGCGCAGCAGCCGCTCGTCCTCGTCGCTGAGCTGGGAGACGAACCGGGCGAGGACGGTGGAGCGGTCCTCCTCCTTGGCCAGTTCGGTGTGCATCCGGCGGGCGGTGAGGCCCGGCGCGTCCTCCGTGGGGGTGTACGCGTAACCACGCCCGATACGGCGGCGGGTGAGCGCACCCTTGTCGTACAGGCGGGTCAGGATCGTGGTCACGGTGGTGCGGGCCAGGCCGCCGCCGAGCTCCGCCTGGACCTCGCCGGGAGTGAGCGGCGCACCGGCGGCCCAGAGCGCGGCGAGCACCCCGGCCTCCAGTTCGCCCGCGGGCCGTCGTGGCTCCCCGTGCCCGATACCGTCGCCGGCAGTCATGGGCCACTCCTCCCGCCTCGTTCGTCTACAGTTCTGTAGACCGCCTACATCACTGTAGTCAGCCGGGCCGTGCGCGTCTCTGGACGGGCGGCCCGACCACCATTATGGGAGGGCCCACTGACATGGCAGTCGTACCCCTGTTCGCAGCCTCGGCCCCGCAGGCCGTGAACGTCCTCGACGCGGGCTCGCTGCTGTCCGCATTCGGCGCCCTCGGCATCGCCGTGGTGCTCTTCGCCGAGACCGGTCTGCTCGTGGGCTTCCTGCTGCCGGGCGACTCCCTCCTGTTCACCGCCGGCCTGCTCAGCGTGCCCGGCGGCAACGGGCCCGTCTCACTGTCGCTGGGGCAGGTCCTGGTCTGCTCGGTGACCGGCGCCCTTGTGGGCGCCCAGGTGGGATACGTGATCGGCCGTCGCGGCGGGCGCGCCCTGCTGGCCCGCAGCAAATCCCGCAAACTGCACGAGGGCGCGGCCCGCGCCGAGGAGCTGCTGGCCAAGTACGGGCACGCGAAGGCGATCGTGCTGGCGCGCTTCGTGCCGATCGTCCGTACGGTGCTCAACCCCCTCGCGGGCGCCCTCGGCGTACCGGCCCGGGTCTTCGCGCTCTGGCAGATCGCGGGCGGACTCGTGTGGACCTGTGCGCTGGTGCTCGGCGGATACGCGCTCGGCTCGTCCGTGCCCAACGTGGACCGCTATCTGCTGCCGCTCGTGGCGGTGGTCGTGGCCGTGTCGCTCACCCCTGTCGCCCTGGAGGTGCTGCGCGCCCGTCGGGCGCGTGCGGCCACGGAGGAATCCCGCTGATGGACACCCACGGCGGGCCGCACGCCCTGACGCACGCCGGGCCCGCCGACCGCCTCGGCCGGCGGTGACCGCTCGATGACGACCGTCCGCGCACTCGACCGCCTCGGCCGGCGGTGACCGCTCGATGACAACTGTCCGGCGCACAGGCGCGGCGGCCTGCCTCCTGCTTGCGCTCCTCACCCTGCTCACCGTGGTCGTCGCCGTACGGCACGGAGCACCGCTGCCCGGCGACCGCGCCCTGCACCGCTGGCCCCTGGACCACCGTCCGCCGGTCGCCGTCGCCACCGCCCGCGCCATCACGGCCACCGGCACCGGCGTCGTGCCCTACGTCCTGGTCGTCGTCGCGGGCCTGATCGCCGGCCGCGGCGGCAAGGGGCGCCGGTACGCGGTGGCCGGGGCGCTCACGGTGCTCGCACTCGGCCAGGCGGTGCGGTACGCCCTGATGGCCACCGTCTCCCGGCCGCGCCCGGCCGCCGTCGACTGGGCGACGACCGCCTCGGGGTTCTCCTTCCCCTCGGGGCACACCGCCACGAGCGCCCTGACCGCCGGGCTGCTCGCCTGGGCGGTGCTGACCCGCTCGACCTCCTCGGCCGCCCGCCCCACCATCGCCGTGCTGTCCCTGTGGGCGGTGGCCGTCGGCCTCTCCCGGGTCTACCTGGGGGTGCACTGGGCGAGCGACGTGCTGGGCGGCTGGCTGTTCGCCTCGCTCTGGCTCTGCCTCGCGGCCCTGGCCACGGCGCGCGGTGCGCGGATCGTGGGCGGTCGCCCGGTCGATCCCTCACCCGGGCCCCCGGGTGCCCCGCTCCCGAACGGACCGCGGGACGGCGCGCCCCGCGATCAACTCCCTTGATGGACGGGCGCGTTCGTCGAAGGCCGCTCGACGCGTTCGCCGACGACGGCTCGACGCATTCGTCGAGGGCTGCTCGACGCGTTCGTCGAAGGCCGCTCGACGCGCCCCTCGAATCGAGGGTCCGTGCGCCTTCAGCAGGAGGCCATGCAGGCCCCGCAGTAGCGGTCGGCGTCGGTCAGCTCCGGGGGCACCCGGGTCGCCGCCTCGTGTCGTTCGAGGCTCCGGCCGCACAGCGTGGTGGGGTCCTGGTCGCTCATGACGTGCCACAGGAGAGCGTCCCGGTTCTCCGCGTCCAGCCCGTCGAGGACTGTTTCCGCTCGCATTTCGTGCATGGTGTGCTCCATCCGCCCCGGGCTGCGCCCGAACCGCTGCGCGCTTCGAGTCCCGAGGCCGCCGGTGTGCGCGGCCGCGCCACCCGGATGGCCGGGGGCACGCTTGCCTCCTTCGAGCAGACCCCGGGCCCGGCGTACCCGCCTCCCGGCACCACCCGGCGAGCCCCGCCGAATCGGGCGCGTCGCCCTCGACGGCGCCCATCGCCGCAGGGTGCGCCGGTCGGGCCGGAGCCGGGCAAAATGTGGAGCACGTCGCCCGGTCGAGTGAACTTTCCGGGGGTCGGCGACCACGCTCCCGCGTGTCGCCCTTGACCCGTCCCCGGTGCAGGCCGCGTTCAGGCCGCCTTGAAGTAGGCGTTCCAGCCGCCGGGCGGCGCCTGCCCCACTTCCAGGGCACGCAGCCGGTCGAGCACCTTCGGGTCCTGGACATCGAGCCAGTCCACGAACTGGCGGAACGACACGAGGCGTACGTCCCGCTTGCCCGCCATCGCCTTCAGGGCCTCCTCGACGGCGTCCATGTAGATGCCGCCGTTCCACTCCTCGAAGTGGTTGCCGATGTAGAAGGGCGCACGGTTGGTCTCGTAGGCGCGCTTGAAGCCCGCCAGGTACGCGGCGGTGGCCTGGGTCCGCCAGCCCAGATAGCGCGACGTCATGCCCTTGGTGCTGTTCTTCGACTGGTTGGCGAGGATGTTGTAGTCCATCGAAAGGACCTCGAAGGAGTGGCCGGGGAACGGGATGCCCTGGAGCGGCAGGTCCCATACGCCGTGGCGCTTCTCCGGCCACTTCTGGCGGCCCCCGGGTGACGAGGCGTCATAGCGCCAGCCGCGGTCCTTCGCCGTCGGCAGCAGGTTGTCCTGGCCCAGGAGACACGGCGTGCGGCCGCCGACGAGCTCCTTGTGGTAGTCGAACGGCAGCGGGTCCTCGTCGTTCCAGCCGGTGTTGGTGCGCCACTCGGTGACGAAGGAGACAGCCTGGTCGATCTCGCTGTTCCACTGGGCAGGGGTCCAGGCCGCGACCGATCCGGAGCCGCCGCAGAAGTGGCCGTTGAAGTGCGTGCCGATCTCGTGACCGTCCAGCCAGGCCTGCCCGGTGTACTTCAGCGTCTCCTTGAGGTGCGTGTTGGAGAGGTAGCCGATGTCGGAGGCGCCGACGGGGTTGTTCGGGGGGCGGTAGAGGCTCCTCTTCGACTCGGGGAGCAGATAGAGGCCGGAGAGGAAGAACGTCATCCCCGCGCCGTGATCCCTCGCCAGTTCGAGGAAGCGCGGGAAGAGCCCGTTGCCGACCTCGCCCGCGCCGTCCCAGGAGAAGATCACGAACTGCGGTGGGGTCTGGCCCGGTTCGAGCGGGACGGGCTTCTCGGGCTGGTTGGGCTGCTCGCCCGTGTCCGCCGTCGAACCGTCACCAATCCTCTTCACCTGCGCTTTCGCGGGTTTCCCCGGCCCCTGCCCCTGGCCCGGCCGGCCCGGTCGGCCGGCGTCCTCGTCCCCCAGCGAGCCGCACCCGGCGAGTCCCGCCGCGGCCACCACTCCAAGTCCCGCTCCCAGCAATCCCCTTCGGCTGATGTCTGACATTCCCGCTCCCGTCACTGATCCCACGGACTCCTGATGTGTAGACCGGACAGCGGTGAAATAACCCGATATGCATTCAAATTGAGCCGCACGCCGCGCCGCTCGAAGACGAGGGCCATCCCGCCCGAAGGGCCCCAACTCCCTTGATCGGGCAAAGCGAAGTTAAAGCGCCGACATCCCGCCTCGGATGACCTCCCCCGCCGAATCGCACCGCGGTCCCGCCTTCGACGCACCCCGCGCGCAGCCTCGAAGCACCTCCCGCGCACCTTCGACACCGTTGAGTGAACTCGCTTCGAGAGAGGCGGGCGCCCGTCCCCCTCGCACCCCTCTTTTACGTCACCTTGACGAGAAAGACGAGCCCGCCTATCGTCAAGGTGACGAAAAGAGAGGGGTTCTCCCATGGCCGACATCTCCAGGCGCTTCGGCTGGCGCCATCTGCGCTCGGCACCCACGTCGCACGTCCGGCACCACAGGAACGGCGCCCTGGCTCATGACGGAGCCGGGCTGAGCTTCTGGTTCAGGCCGCTGAGCGCCGCACTGTCGGAAGTCCCGGTCAACGACCGGGAACTGGCCATGGCCTTCCACGCGCGTACCTCCGACTTCCAGGACGTCACCGTGCAGGCGACCGTGACGTACCGGATCAGCGAGCCGGGCACCGCCGCCGACCGGCTCGACTTCTCGCTCGACCCGGACACCGGGATCTGGCGCGGCGACCCTCTGGAACAACTGTCGACCCTGCTCACCGAGACGGCCCAGCAGCATGCGCTGGACGTACTGGCGCGCACCGAGCTGTCGGCCGCGCTCGCCGACGGCGTCGCAGCGGTACGCGAACGGATCGCGACCGGGCTCGCGACGGAACCCCGGCTGCCCGCGACCGGCATCGAAGTGGTGGCGGTGCGCGTGGTCGCGATCCGGCCGGAACCCGAGGTGGAGCGTGCGCTGCGGACTCCGGCGCGGGAGCGGATCCAGCAGGAGGCGGACCGGGCGACGTACGAACGACGCGCGGTGGCCGTCGAGCGGGAGCGGACCATCGCCGAGAACGAGCTCGCCAGCCGTATCGAACTCGCCCGGCGCGAGGAGCAGTTGGTGGAACAGCGCGGCACCAACACCCGTCGCGAGGCGGAGGAGGCAGCGGCGGCGGACGCGGTGCGCACCGAGGCCGAGGCCGCCCGCACGGTACGGCTGGCCCGAGCCGAGGCGGAGGCCGCCCGCGCGGCGGGCGAGGCGCGGGCCGGCGCCCAGGATGCCTGGCTTCGGGTGCACGGTGAGGCGGACACGGCGACCCTGCACGCTCTCGCCGCGACCCGGCTGGCGGAGAACCTGCCCCGGATCGACAGCCTCACCCTCTCCCCCGACCTGCTCACGGACGTACTGGCCCGGCTCGGCCGGGGTGGCCGGGGTGAGCGAAGTGAGCGGGGTGACCGGGGTGAACCTGGTGCACAGGGTGAGCGGAGTTCATCGCGTGAACCGCGTGAACCTGGACGGGGTGAGCCGTCGTGAGTCTGGCGCCTCGCGCGGTGCTCGTTCATCGCGCATCGGAGTACGAGGAGTTGCTGGCCCGGCACGGCACGCACGGCCAGGCCGACTTCTTCCTCTCCACGCGGGGCCGGAGCATCCGTGAGGTGGCCGACCGTCATCACCGGACGCTGCGTGCCCTGGCCGACGTGGCGGCGGCGATTCCTCCGACATGGCGCCAGGCCCGCGTCGAGCGCGCCGACCTCGACCGCTTCCTGTTCGCTCCGCAGGACGTCGTCGTGGTCGTCGGACAGGACGGTCTGGTCGCCAACGCCGCCAAGTACCTCGCGGGTCAGCCGGTCATCGGGGTCGACCCCGAACCGGGGCGCAACCCCGGAGTGCTGGTGCGCCACCGGCCCTCCGCCACGGCGAAGTTGCTGTCCTCGGCGGCGTCACACGGCCGCACGGTCGAGGAATTGACCATGGTGGAGGCATACACCGACGACGGCCAGCGGCTGCTCGCGCTCAACGAGATCTACCTCGGCGCACCCAGCCACCAGACCGCCCGTTACCGCATCGGCCCCGACCACCCGGACGCCACCTCGGAGGCGCACGCCTCGTCGGGTGTCCTGGTGGGTACGGGCACGGGGGCGACCGGCTGGTTGCGCTCGCTGTGGCGGCAGCGCGCGGACGCACCGGCGCTGCCCGGCCGTGCCGATCCGCGCCTGGTGTGGTTCGTGCGCGAGGCATGGCCGTCGCCGGTGACCGGCACCTCGCTGGTCGAAGGGGAGCTGTCCCGGTCGGAGCGGTTGCGGATCACCGTCGAGTCGGACCGCCTGGTCGCGTTCGGCGACGGGATGGAGAACGACGCGCTGGACCTGACGTGGGGTCAGTCGGTGCGCGTGGGGGTCTCGGACACGGCTCTGCGGCTGGTGGGTTGAGGCGTACGGCCCGATCAAGAGCCCGTGTTTTGCGGGGCGTCGCTGAGGCGGCGCCGTCGGCCGGCCGGTGCGGAACGACGGGCTCGAAGGCCTGCGGCGGCGAGCCCGTCACGCCGGTTCGGGCCCCAAGCGGTCGCGCGTCAGCGGGCCGTGACGGACGATTGTCAGTGGCGTACGGCATCGTGAACGGTGAGCCCGTACTGCCGAGGGAAGGCCGCCGATGACCACCACCGTTGTGATGACATCCCATGAACGCTCAGCCGCCCAGGCCTATCTGCGCCTGCTGAGCACCGTGCGGGCCGCCCTCGACGCGCCCCCGGACCGCCCGCAGGCCCCGCTCGCACTTGAAGGGGTCATCGCCGAGGCGGACGAAGCGCTCGCGCAGGCGGGGCTCGCGGGCAATGAGGCCGCGCTCTTCACACTCGTGGGCAGCCTGCACACGGGCGGGCACACGGGCGGGGCGCCCTCGTCCGGGCCGCCCCGGCCGTGAACACCCCGCTGCGGGGCGCGGGCTCAGCGCTTGAGGCCGACACCGCCGTACATCGCCACCTCGTCGGGAAGTTCACCGGCCGTGTCCGGGCGCCAGCGCGAACACGACACGAGCCCGGGCTCCAGCAGGTCGAGCCCTTCGAAGAACCGGGCCACCTGCTCCGGGGTGCGCTGGGTCAGCTTGGGCGTGCCGTGCTGGTTCCAGAACGCCACGGCGTCGTCGACGTCGGGCATCGCCGGGCTGGTGATGGTGTGCGAGAGAACGAGGAAGCTGCCCGGGGCCAGTTCCTTCATCAGATCGCGTACGAGCCCGCGCGCCTCGGCCTCGTCCTCGATGAAGATGACGACGCCGAGCAGCATGAGAGCGACCGGCCGGCTCAGATCGAGGGTCTTCGCCGCGTGCTCCAGGATGGTGGCGCTGTCCCGCAGGTCGGCGTCGAGGTAGTCCGTGCGCCCTTCGGGGGTGCTGGTCAGCAGGGCGCGGGCGTGCGCGAGGACCAGCGGATCGTTGTCCACGTAGACGATCCGCGCCTCGGGCGCCAGACGCTGGGCGACCTCGTGGGTGTTGTCGGCGGTGGGCAGCCCGGTGCCGACGTCGAGGAACTGGCGCACGCCCCGGTCGGCCACCAGATGGCGCACGGCCCGCCCGAGGAAGAGCCGGTCGGCCTGCGCGTAGTCGCCGATGCCCGGGTGGAGCGCGCGGATCTGGTCGCCGGTCTCCCGGTCGACGGGGTAGTTGTCCTTGCCGCCGAGCCAGTAGTTCCAGATCCGGGCGGTGTGCGGCTGTGCGGTGTTGATGCGGTCACGCACATGGTCGGGCGTCGAGGAGGGTGCGGGGTTCTCGGTCACGGGTGTGTCTCCTGGGGTGCGTCGCTGCGTCAACGGCCAATGTAGATACTCGCGTTGCGACCTGTCACAGGGAACGTGCCGTATCTCAAGAGGTGTCGCCGCGTGACCGGCCGGTGAGGGCCGCGCCGTGGCCCGGGGGCGGGGCGGCACGGCCTGCGTTCGGCGGTTTCGGCCCAGCCCCCGACGCTCCCTCAGACAGCCCCGTCGCACTCCTCGGCCGCGGCCGCCAACCGCTCGAAGAACGCGGCGTGGGCGGCGGCGCTGCACGGGAGCTCCGGGTTCCAGGCGATGACGCGGGCCCCCGCCTCCAGGGCGCGCCACGACGCGTCGGACCGTAGCGTGTCGAGGGGAGCCGCGTTCGCCCTGATGTCCACGAGGACGATGTCGGGGCGCAGTTCGGCGGCTGTCGCCCAGTGCGTGGTGAGCCAGCCCGTGCCTGGTCCCTGCCCCGGCTCGATCAGTTCCACCCCGCACCGCGTCAGGTCCCGCAGCTCGGTCCAGGCCTGCGGGCGGGCCAGATGGACCTGCTCAGGACCGGCCGGGGAGAGGGCGAGGACGCGCGGCCGGGGTGTTTGCCGGGCGGCCGCACACAGCCGCTCCTCGGCGGCGGCCAGTGCGGTGGTGTCCTCGGCGGGCGCGCCCAACGACCGCGCGAGCTCGGCGAATCGGCCCCTTGTTCGCGCCAGGGTGCCCGCCTGCCCCACGTCGAGCACGACCACCGGGACGCGCTCCTCCAGGTGCTTGGCGGTGTCGGGGTCGAGCCCGTACACCTGACCCCCGCCGTAGCTGACGGCGACGACGACATCCGGTGCGACGGCGAGCAGCGCCTCCACGTCGAGGTCGCCGCCCGCCCCCAGATAACCGACCTCGTCCAGGGGCAGCGCGCCGCGCTTGGCCGGGTCGGGCCGCGGCCCGTCGTGGAAGGACCCGAACACGGCCACCGGGCGGACGCCCAGGTCCTCCAACGTGGCCCCGGCCTGGATGTAGGCCACCACGCGGGACGGCGGTCGCGCCGCCGTCGACACCTGTCCACGGTCGTCCGAGAATCGCCAGGGCTGCTGCTCCATGACGTCATCCGCCCCCAATGCGGTCGAGTGGCCGGGCTCGGGGAGAGCCGGTCCGGCCCAAAGGAGCCGGTACTTCGCTTGCCTGCCCAACGCCCGTGGTCATCACGCTTGTTGGCGGCCCGATCCCCCAACTACCCGCCTTCTGGACGACTTTGGCGAAAGGCTTCGTGTCCCCGGCGCACCGGTGGTTTCGAGCCGTTGGAGCAGAAGCGGGGGGACGGCGGGCGGGGCAGCTTCTAGTCTGCTGGGCCATGAAGACGACACGCCTCGCAGGTCTTGGCCTCGCCGCGGTCCTTTCATGCGCCGGCGCCCTGCTGTTCGCCGTGGGCACGCCCGCGAACGCCGACACGGCCGATCTGACGTTCAGCACGGATACGGCCGCGGTCACGCCGGGCTCCACCGTGGACGTGTCGATGACGCTCACCAACACGCAGTCGACCGGGATCAGATTCGTCTACCAGTCGATCCGGCCGACCTGGGAGACCAGCCGGCAGCCGGATCTGAAGTACGCGGTGGTGTCCTGCCGCACGGAGGACGCTCCTTGCGGGTTCGACGGCGCCGGCAACCTGGGCCGCGCCTATTCGCTTCCCCTCGCCCCGGGCGAGAGCCGCACGGTGACCCTGACCTATCGCATCGCCGTGGACTCCGCGTGCGGGCGGAGCCTGGGCTTCTCCTCGTACCTCTACTACGAGTACGGCGGCGGCCTGTTCGCCACCAGTGACACGAGCGACACGTACTGGAGCCCAGTCGTCCGGGTCGACTGCCCGCCCGCACACTCCTGAGCCGCGCCGCCGCACGGCCGTGGCCCCGGTGTGCGCCAACACCGGGGCCACGTCTGCCGCGCGCCTGCCGCGCCAATGCCGCACGCATGCCGCACGCCTGCCGCGCGGCCTGCTTCGGGCCGACCGCACGGTCTGCGCCCGGCCTGCCGCGCGCGCGGTGCGCGCGTCGTCCGCCGGGGCGTCCTTCGGATACCTAGCGCTGGGCGCCGCGGGACCTCCGGTAGAGCACCCCGCCGCCCAGGAGCAGCGCGGCGGAGGCGGGAATCGCAAGGCCGAGCCCGTCCGCGCCGGTGTGCGCGAGCGTGGCTGCCTGGGGCAGCTGCTGCGGCACGGGGTTCGCACGCGTCACGGGCGGTGCCGGGGCCGGCTTGGGCGCCGGGGCGGGCGGCGGCGCGGGGCGGTGCCGGACTGGCGGCGTGGTGTGGTTCACCGCCGTGTTGCCGACAGCCGGGTTGCCCACGCCCACCACGCTGACGGAGTTGCCCGCGATGTTGACCGGCAGATCCACCGGAAGCTGGAGGCCGTTGCCGGACAGCAGCCCCGGCGAATTCCCCCCTGCCCCGGACGCGGAGGCGCCCCCGCCGTTGCCCGAGTGCGCCGAACCCGGCCGCGCGCCGTGGTGGGCACCCGAGACGTTGGCGCACGTGTTGCCCGCCGCGGGGTTGAGCAGGCCGAGCACGTCGACCGTGTTCCCGCAGGCGTTGACCGGGAGGTCCACCGGAAGCTGCACGGCGTTGCCCGCCAGCAGCCCCGGGGACGAGACAGCGCTCCCGCCGGCGCTGGAGTCCGCGTGGGCGTAGCCGGCCGCTGCCAGCACACCGCCCGTGGCCACCACCGTGACCAGACCCTTCATGGCGACCCGTCTCATTGGTTTCCTGCCTTCCGGAGTTGGTCGCGGGCCACTCGCCCGCACCGCCATCAACGCCGCCAGGGCCAGATGGGTTATGCCTAATACGCCTTTCACTCCATCGAGTGGCCTGATTTTCGATTGAAACTGATTAGTAAGACTTACGTCGTTATGTGCGTATGCGTGGCATACGGCGCGATGCCGTACAGGTGATCGAAAAGGGTGGGGGCGGCCGGGGTTCCGCGTGCGCCCCATGGCAGGATCGGCCGAAGGCCGGCGGGGAGTCCCTGGCCGGGGCGGGTGTGGGGGTTCATGGTGCGCGGGGAGACGGACGTCCGGATACGGACGGTGGAGCCGGGGCCGGGGGTCGCGCAACGCGCGCTCCCTGTCGCCGCCCCCGTGACCGAACCGCTCGGGGCGGCCGAACGCAGCCTCAAGCGTTTCGTACGTTTCCTCGCACGGAACCTGCGCCGCGAGTTCCGCTCCGTCGTGGTCGAGCCGGTCCGGGCCCTCGTGCGGCGCGGGCTGTCCGGCGCACTCCTGGCGGTCTGCGCATCGGCTGCGGTGCTCCTGCTGCACGCGGTGGACCAGTCGCGGACGGGGTCCGTCCTGGTGCGGCTCATCTCCCACGTACGGGGTGACATCCCGCTCCCGCTCGTGCTGCTCCGTACGCCCCTCTCGTTGTTCGTCCCCGCGCGCGACATGGCGGCCCTGCCCGGCATCCCTGTGCTGTTCCTCGCGTTCGCGCTGGCCCAGTTGGTGCTCGGCCTCCGCAGGACCCTGCTCGTGGCGTACGCCGTCTCACTCGCGGGCACGCTCAGCGCCCGCGTCATGATCGCGGCGGGACCGCGGTGGTGGGGGCTGCCGCCGGAGGCGGCCCAAGTCATCGACACCGGTGCGTCGGCCGCCGTGGTCGGTCTCTTCGCCCACATCGCCACCGTGAAGCGGGCACCGGTGCTGTTCGTGTGCGCCGTCGGCCCGACGGTGCTGCGGTCCTTCGAGAAGCCGAACCTGGCGGGCCGCGAGCACATCGTCGCCATCGCGTTCGCCGTGGTGCTGGGCCTTCTCGCTTCCCGTCGGCCGAGGAAAACCGTGCCGCACGCCATGGAACGGCCCGCGACCGCCTGACGCGGGCCGCGGTCCGCGGCCCGCGGGCCGGGCGAATACGAACACCGCCAGGTCGGGAGAAGGCCGGGCCCGGAGACTGGCCGGGTCGGGAGACGGCCGGGCCCGGAAGCTGGTCAGGCCCGGAGATTGGCCGGCTCCAGAGACTGACCGAGTTGGGCGACTGGCCGAGTTGGGAGACTGAGCGGGTCCGGGTCCGGGTCCGGGTTCGTAAGCCGGGCCAGGCGGAAGCGGGGCAGCCCCGGCGGAAGACCGGCCCGGGCGCGTTCACTCGTCCTCGTTGCCTCCGCGGCTGCACGCCACCACGCCTGCGACATCCGCGAACCGGGCGGTCAGCGCGCTGGGGTCGCCGCGGCCGGCCGCCGAGATCAGAACCTCCCCCATCTCCCCCGTGCCGCCCGCCCTGAGCATCTGGAGCCCCGCGACGGTGAACCCGGCGCGCTCGCACTGCTCCATCAGTTCCTGAAGGAGGCCGGGCCGCTGTTCGTACGTGATCCGGAAGTGCGAGGCCACCGACCGCATGGCGGGCAACCGGTGGACCAGGGGGCGGACCACGTACGCGGCGACGAAGTACGCGGCGGCCGCCAGGATCGACAGGAGCGGCAGTCCCGCAGCCGCGGCGGCGCCGACGGCCGCCGTCAGCCAGATCGTCGCCGCCGTGGTGAGGCCCTGGACCGAGCCCCGGTGCACGAAGATGACCCCGGCACCGATGAAGCCCACCCCCGACACGATCTGCGCCGTCACGCGCGACGGGTCGAGCTCGATGGTCCCGGCGTGCAGCACGTCACCGAAGCCGTACTTGCTGACCAGCGTGAACAGTGCGGCGCCGACGCCGACCGTCGTGTACGTCCGCAGGCCCGCCGCCTTCTGACGGATCTCCCGTTCGAGGCCGATGGCGGCCGACAGCAGGAACGCCAGGCCGAACTCGCCCGCCTGGAGCCAGCCCTGCCCCGTGGGCTCCACCGCCCCGGCCGCCAGCAGCACCATCCCGCGCCCCTTCCCGCTCAGCCCTCGCCCACCGCACGAACAGGCTCTCCCTACCCATGGAGCCACATTCCATGGCGCTCCGCCCGCACGGCCGCCCCGGTCGGGGCCGAACGCGGGGTGGCGGCCACCCGAGGCCGGCCCCGCGCGGGCGAGCCCGGCTCGCGCGTCAGCGTGCGGCGAGTTCGCGCGGCAGGTGCGGATAGCGCATGAACAGCCGTACTTCCTGGTTGCAGGGGAAGTCGCGGGCGAATCCCTCGGCGAGTTCGGTGCGTCTGCGTACGGGCTGCGGCAGATGCCGGTCGCGGGCGAACCCCAGCGTTCGCGCGAACACCCGCCACAGCCGGGCATCGGCCGCCGTGCCGACCGCCGCGTGATAGGCGGCGAGCAGGTGGGCGGCGAGGGGGTCCCCGGTGCCCGCGGCGAACCGCCACCAGTACAGGGCGCTCTCGCGCTTGTCGAGGGTGTAGAGCAGACAGGCGAAGGTGCGCGCCCCCGCACCGTCGTAGTGCGCGTCGAACGCGGCCAAAGTGTCTATGTCGTTGGAGCGCAGCACGATGTCGCACAGCTGCTGGACGTACCCGAATACGGCGATCTGGGCGACGGCCGGGTCGTGGACGATGATCGGTGTGGGACGGCGGCGGATGCCGCGCCGGGTACGGGGCCTGCTCGGTCCGCCCGCGGCGGTGGCCGGGCCCGGCGGCGGCGGGGCGAGTTGGACGACCGGGAGCGGCGTGCTGCGCGGCGAGGCAGGCCCGGCGAGGGCGGCGGCCGCGGGCAGCTGCTGGATCCGGCCGGGGCGCCGGGCGTCCTCGGCGGCCCGGGCGGCCAGGCGGTGCATGAAGTGGTCCGTGCTGTGGGCGGCGACTTCGGCACGCAGGTGCTCCGCCTGTTTCTTCAGGAGGTCTTCCAGCATCAGGAGTCCCCTTTCTCCACGTCAGGAAGGTCCGTGCGCATGAGAGTTTCCAGCTTCTTCTTGCCTTTGCAGGCATTGGTCTTCGCGGCGTTCTCGGTGATCTCCAGTCGTCGGGCGATCTCCTTGTAGGTCAGTTCGGCGAGGTGGTGCAGCTCCAGGCACTGGGCTTGGAGCGGGGCGATCGTCCGCAGGTACTCCACCGCCCGGTCGAGGCGGTCGCTGCCCCGCAGTTCGGTGAGGTAGGCACTGTCGGGAGGCTCGGCGACGCTGCGTTCGCGGGAGGAGATACGGACGCGGCGGCGGTAGAAGTCGACGATCGCGTTGTTGAGGATCCGGTGGGCCAGGGCGATCGGGTTGGGATGGGCGAGGATCCGTTCCGCCTTGCGGTGCATGACGAGTGCGGCCTCCATGAGGGCATCGTCCGCGTCGTGCAGATTGC
Organism: Streptomyces sp. NPDC048416; assembly: GCF_043200435.1. Classification (NCBI taxonomy): domain Bacteria; kingdom Bacillati; phylum Actinomycetota; class Actinomycetes; order Kitasatosporales; family Streptomycetaceae; genus Streptomyces; species Streptomyces sp. NPDC048416. The sequence goes on along the minus strand of NZ_JBICXU010000003.1, from coordinate 343,685 downwards.
GCAGCCGGTACTGGGCTATGCGCAGGAACTCGTCCTTGTGCCGACGGAAGAAGGAGTCGAAGTCGGGGGGCAGCGCGGGCCGCTCCGGGTCGGGCTCGATCAGGTGGTACTCCTGGCCGGGGGCGTCGTTCACCGGTCCGCCTCCGAGTCCTGGTGCGCTGCCTGCGCGAGGTCCTGGTACAGCGTGAGGGCGTGTGGGCCGAGAGGCCGGCCGGAGCCCGCGGCGGGCCGGCGGGCGGGCGTCCCGGCAGGGGCGGTGGAGCGGTCCTGCGCGGCGATGCGCAGTGCGTGCCGTACGACGGCTTCGAAGCACACGGTGATCGTCCGGTAGGCGCCGACAACGGCGAACGCGTACCAGGTCAGGTGTAGCCCCACGAAGCCCTCCTCGTTCTTTCGTTGGAGCCCCGGAGCGCACATCTTCGTGCCGGGGCGGAACATCTGTGTTCTCACCCCTGCACACCGAAACCGACCCCCGTGCGGGTTACCTCCAGGACACGCGTTCCCAGCGCAGAGCAACCGTACGATCACCCCAAGTGCCATGACCTGCACCGCAGTTCACTCGTGTGACCGACGTCACAACTGTTGCTCCCGCGTACGTCACGCGCACGAACCCACCGCTCACCCGCGCTCCCCTGCCCGGATCGGCGCGTTCCGCCCGTCGCAGTCGCGATCATGGAGGCGCGGGAGGCCACGGCGGCCTCCGGGGCAAGGGCGCTGCCGGCGTCCGGCCCCTCGCCGGCTCTCCAGACCGCGGGCCCCGCTTCCCGACGCGAGGAGCGCACCGGGGCTGCCGTCCGGCGGGGCCGTGCCGCCGGTCACCGCGACCAGTGCGCGCAGGCCGCCCAACGCGCGTCGGTATCGGGACATGGGTGCGTCCTCGGTGGCGAGTCGGAAACTCGTTGGGCGGACGGGGCGACCGCTGCTACATTTCCGCCAGGCCGTGCGAGAGATCGAGGAGGTGGTACCCGTGAACGCAGTATCGACATGGGTGCTCTCCTCCGGGGTCACGGTCGGGCGATAGACAGGTCGTCGTCCGGGAGCGCCGTTCCAGTGCACTCCCGAAAGGCACGACCATGCATCTCACCTTCACTTCCGAGCAGCGCCTCGACGACGGCGTCCTCGAACGCGCATTCACCCTCGGCGACGTCCCCGGCATTCTGTGGACGCCGGCATCGGCATCCGCGAGCACGCCCGCACCGCTGATTCTGCTCGGCCAGCCTTCCCTCGGGCTGCGCAAGATGTACCCGCGGCTGGTGGGCCGGGCCCGGCACGCCGCGGCGGACGGCTTCGCCACGGCCACCCTTGAGCTCCCCGACTGCGGCGACCGGCCCCGATCGGCCGCCGCCGAACAGGCCCGCGCCGACCTGCGTCGGGTCATGCAGGCCGGAGAGCCGGTCAGCGACGAGATCGTCGACGCCCTCGTCCTGCCGCTCGTCGAGAAGGCGGTGCCGGAAGCGCAGGCCGCTCTTGACGCCCTCCTCGCGTTGCCCGAGATCGGGGGCAAGGTCGGATACTCGGGCGGAGTGATCTCCATCGGCATCCGGCTGGCGGTGGTCGAACCGCGCATCGCGGCCGCCGGTCTGTTCGCCGGCAGTCTCGTGCCCCGCACCATGTTCGATGAGGCCCGCCGGGTGACCATTCCCCTCCACGTCCTGCTCCAGTGGGACGACGAGGGGAACGACCGTCAGGCAGCCCTGGACCTGTTCGACGCCTTCGGCTCCAAGGAGAAGACCCTGGTCGCCAACATGGGCGGACACACCGGCGTCCCGCAGTCCGCGGGGGACGACGCCGCCCGGTTCTTCACCCGCCACCTGAAGTGAGATCGGGCGCGAGCACCGGCAGCAGCCGGTAGCTGACACCGACGGCCCGCCCCTCGCCGAGGGCGGGCCCCAGTCCCTCCGCAGCCATGCCTTTTGCACCACGGGTTCCTGCCCGTCGGCAAGTCACGACGGCGCCACCGTGGGGTCGGTGGGTGCGGGCCCCGCTGCACGGGAAGGCGTCGGGTCCGGTGCAGCCGTGGTCGTGACGGGCGCGCCGACCGTGGCAGGCGCGCCGACCGTGGCGGGCGGCGGTACTTCCATGCCCTTGGCGCGGCACCAGGTAATAAAGGCCTCGACGCTGTGCCAATTGGCCGCGATGGTGCGGTGCAAGGCCTGCTGGTCGTGGCCGGCCGACCATGTGCCGCGCACCCGGGTGCCACAGCCGCAGGCGCAGGGGCGCAGGTCCGCATCATCGTCGAAATAACCAACGGGGTTGCGGGCCATGGCGGGGAGCGGGTCGTCCCTGCCGACGAGGCGTGCGGAGATGGTGTGGCCGGGGGGCAGGACATCCCCGTCGAACGCCCTGCGACCGTCCTCGCGGGTGTGCCAGCGCTCGATGGCGATCACCTGGCGGATCACGCCGCCGCCGACCACTGCCACGTAGTGCTCGCCGTCGGCGCGCTCGCCGACCCGCCACCAGCCCCGGGCGGCGAGCGTGGTTTCGTCGGGGCTCATGGTGGGGTCCCAACCGACCAGGCTGCGGCGCAGGACCGGGTCGTCGAGTTCCTGGTCGCCGATGTAGCGACGCGGGCCGAGCCGGACACGGAGCACGAGGCTCTCCTTCACAGGTGGCGGGGCGAACCGTCCCGGTCCGCCCCCGGTTTGGGTGGGGCTACTTTCGGAAAATGCCCGCGGCCACCATCACGGAGATCACAAACGTGAGGGTTGCGCCGGCGCCGATCACGGAGTCTCGGGCGGTCTTGGCGGCGGACGCGCCGCTCCAATGGGCGAGGATGCCGCCGCCGGCCGCGCCGAGCAGTCCGGCCTCGGCGACGACGATGAACAGCAGGAGGTGGAGCTCAGTCACCGCACGACCTCCGCGCCGCGGGCACGGAGGCCCGGGCCCCCTGCTGCAGTCTCGCTCGGATAAGCGCCCCGGCTCGCAATGAATGTGCCGTGACCTGCATCTTCTTCCGCCTCTGCGTCCATGCCCTGGCGGGCTGCGGATGGACCAATAGAGCGCCGGTAGCAGAACCGGCCCAGACATGCTCACCGTATCGGCATTGTCCTCTCCTGTCCTCGAATCCTAGGAAGAGAGGACAGACACGTGGGTGAGCGCGGGACCCGCGGTGGGACGACCACACCCTCGTCGTCGACGACGTCAGCGGCGACGAGAACCCTCGGAAACGGCACTTGTTACACCGCGTCCACCCGCGTCCGGGTGCCGCGATCCAGGAATGCGGTGACGATGAGTTTCGCCGTGGCCCCGGGTCTCCCTCATGAGAGCCCATCAAGCACGGGTGCGGCCCGGTCAACCGACCACAGGTTGAGGGCCGGATCAACCATCAGGCGAGGAGCCCATCATGACCGTCACGTACACCTTCGACGTCTTTTCGAGCCTCGACGGCTTCGGCGGCGTGAGCAACGACAGCTGGGGCGGTTACTGGGGCAAGCAGGGCCCGGAACTGCTCGACCACCGCCTCGCCCTGTTCGACAAGGAGCAGCGGATGGTCTTCGGGGCCACCACGTATCGCGCCTTCGCGCAGATGCTGGCCGAGAGCACCGAGGAGTCCGGGGTGCGTGACGCCTGGGTCTCGCGGATGAGGAGCATGCCGGCAACGGTGGTGTCGAGCACGCTGGACGAGCCGCTGGACTGGCCGGATGCGACGGTCGTGCGCGGTGACGCCGTCGATGTCGTCGCCCGGCTCAAGAGGGAGTCCACGGTGCCGTTGCGCTCGCACGGCAGCCTGTCGTTGAACCGGGCGCTGATGGCCGCCGGTCTCGTCGACCGCGTCCAGGTGACGCTCTTCCCGGTGATCACAGGTCGGACCGGGGACGCCCCGATCTTCCGAGGTGCGGCCGACTTCGACCTCGAACTGATCGAGAGCCGAACGCTCGACGGCGACATCCAAGAGCTCACCTACCGGCCGACGCTGCACGGCTGAGCGTTTCCCTGCGCGCCGCCCGTCTTGTTCGCCTGAGCCTGAGTACGAAGGGACGCACCGGGGAGACCTCTGACCGCGTCGGCCCGGCCCGCGCTAGCAGTACCCGTCCACCCTGGCGCGGCCGGCCGGAGCGAGGCTTGGCCAGGGCCGTCCCGCCCTGTCGGAGGCAGCGGAACGGAGCAGGTCGAGCACGGTCGACCCCGGATAACCCTGGAAACTCGCATAGGCATGGCGGTGGTAGCAGCTCCAGTAACTCACCACCCGGCGCTCGGTCCGCGCGAAGAACTCCGGGTTCTCCACGATGAAGTGCCCGTACGCGAGGTGTCCGGGTGCGCCCGGCGAGGCGAGCTGACGGAGCTCGTCGCGGATGACGACCAGGATTTCCAGGACGTACTCACCAACCAACCGCACGACGAACGGAATCACCCAGGCTTCCGTGGAGCCGACGACCTCCGCCAGATGGCGCTGCCGCACCCGCCCGTCGCAGTGCCGGGAGTACAAGCAGTGCAGGATCTGCCGTTGACGCGGCGAGAGCGACCCCAGCGCACCGGCCGGGGGTTCGTCGTTGTAGACCCGCTCGGGAAGAGACACCCGCCAGCCCTCCACGACGACCGAAAACCAAGCAATCGGCGCGAGTTCAGAGGCGGGCATGACCGCCAGAACTGCCTCGACGTCTTCGACGAGCCCGGCTGGAAACGCGGCGATCAATGGGTTACTTGTGTGGGAAGGCAGCTGCACGAATCGAGCATACGTGTGGATTCCTCTCGCGCACGTATGGATTCTTTTGCCCCAGGGCCTGCTGACCGCCTGACCGTTCCGGCAGCTTCCGCACAGGTGCCCCACGGTCACCCCGGCACCCCGTATCACTGGGCGTTCCGGTGCCGGAGCCGAGCTCGGAGAGTGAGGGCTGTCTGATCCGCCCGGTCAGCCGTCACTCGCTCTTGCTCCGGTCGCCGAAGCAGCTCGAAAATGCCGGGCCCGCGATGCTCCGGTGGCAGATCTGTCATGCGCGGAACGATGTGGAAGTGCACGTGTGCGAAGCCTTCGGCTTCGGCGAACTGGACGACGTAGGTCTTGGCGCAACCAGTCACGCTGCGAAGGGCCCGGGAGAGCTCGACCTGCCATACCCCCAGCGCAGATGCCTCGGCGTCGGTGAGGTCATGAACCGCGACAACGTGGCGCCGAGGCAGCAGCACCAGCCAGCCGGGCACTGCGGTGTTGAAGGCGTGGGCCACCCGCCAGTGCTGGTCATGCACCACGCACTCACGGGGTGGAAGGTGGTCGAACTCTGCTTCCCTGCCGCATGCGTAGCAGTCCGGAGTCGTCATGAACTGAGATCGTAGAACCGCCGCACCACGAAACGCCGGTCGGCCTCAGCCCACCGATCACCGATCACCGATCACTCGTCACCCGTCATGCCGGAGCCGCGGGCGTTGGCCGACCGGTGCCGTTGCCCCTGTTGCCCGGCGCCCACCATGCGGGCCGCTAACGGCGGTCGTCGTCGAAGGCGCGGTAGAGCGTGTACCGCTTGGAGTCGCCCGCACCCGGGGTGGCGGCTTCATGGGCGGCGACGTCGACCCATTCGGCGACCACCATCGCGTGCTCGCCGTCCGATGTCAGGTGGACGTGTGCCGCGAGCAAGCCCGACGCCGGCGCGACCGCGGAGTCCACGTCGCCCAGCGCCAACGTACTCACCACAAAGACGCCGGCCGGCCGCTCCGCATCGTGAACGACCTTGCGCATCAAGCGAGTTCGGGTCAGACCGGGACGCTCGATGCCGGGCACGAGCGCGTCGACGCGGCTGACGGCACTGGCGCGATGGGCACGGGCCCATGCCAAGTGGTCCTCATCGCTGGTCCACTGCGCGTAGAAGAGGAGACCGGCACCATCGGTGGACAGGAAGACGTGCTGCGCCAGGCGCCCCGGAGGCGTCTCGGCCGCCGCCCACTCTCCCATCAACGCGTCGACGGCCAGGTGCGAACGCTCGGTGGCGCCAGTGATCCACTCACTCATCAGAGCGGTCCCGGCGGCAGGGCGAACGAGGTCCAAGAAACGTGTCATGGGCGCCGACTCTCAAGCATCAAGTGCACTTGAGGTCAAGGCCCTTCCTCCTCAAGCCCCGGGGATCGAGCTCGGGGAGCACACGAAGGGCGTACCTACCCCGGTGATCGACGGATGGTCGCCGGGCAGGATGGATGGTCGCCGTGCAGGTCGGTGTTCGCGGCACCCGTCGGGAAGCACGCCCGCGCTCAGCGTCGTCACCGACGACCGCTCCACGCCGGACGGCTGTCCGATCGACGAATCGTCCGTTCCCGGACACCGGCCACCGCCGCGACGGCATGGTCGAGCAGTGCCAGGCCGCGCTCCACCTGACTGTCCGTCACAGTGAGCGGCGGCAGCAGCTTGACCACCTCCTCCTGGAGGCCCGCGGTCTCCAGGAGGAGCCCGGCCCGATAGGCGGCGTCGCAGACCTCGCGGGCCGCGCCCGGGCGGTCCAGGGGCAGCCCCCACGCCAGACCCCGTCCGCGCGGGGCCGCGAGCCCATGACGGCGGGCCATCTCGACGAGGGCGCGGCGCACGCGTTCGCCCAGCACGGCGGTCCTGGCCTGAAGCGCACCGTCGGACCAGAAGACCTCCAGGGCCCGGGCAGCGGTGACGAACGCCGGGTTGTAGCCCCGGAAGGTGCCGTTGTGCTCGCCGGGACGCCACACGTCGTACTCGGGACGCATCAGCGTGAGCGCCATGGGCATCCCGTAACCGCTGATCGACTTGGACAGGCACGGGCCCGACCTCGGCCTCGGTGCGCACCGGGCCGCCGTGATCCTGAACGCGGTCGCCGGCCGCACCGTCCACCCGCTGCCCGCCCGCACCGCCTGGACCAGCTTTCTGCCGCCCGGATCCGCAGCCGAACCCCGCCAGGAGGTGAACTCCGCGCCTGCGCAAGCCCGTTGAGCACTGGTGAGTGCAGCGGGCTCGCGCGCGAAGGGGCAGGCACCGGGCCATGGGTGCCTTGGGGGCGCGCCGTCCGAGCCCGACGCGCCCGCAGGAATGCGCGGGGACGGAATGTTCACCTGGACGGGTGCGGATCCTCGGTGTCTTTGAGCCGTTGTCCCGGCTCCACCCGGCGAGCCCGGTGCGGATGAATGCCGGTGGCACGTGCCGGACACCTGGAACGGTACGCGTCCCGCACCCTCAAACCCTTCGTGGTGAGATGACCGAACCGTGTACTGCCGGGCTTTTCGGTGCGGCCCCGCTGCGGTCTCCTGTAAGCGTCCCCGGGGCCACGCCGTCCTCATGGCCGAGGACGACGCCCTCGGCCTGACCAGCCGCTACGGGCAAGGGCCCCGGAAATCGCCCACGTTGACGCCGTGTCCCCCGGCGACGGCCGCCGCCGGGGTTCACCCTGGGCACGGGCCGGCAACGGTACGGAAGGGATGACCATGAGCACCACCCAGGAGCCAGCCACCCACGACGAGAACCCCGCCCCGGCGATCAGCACCATCGCGGGCACCGGCGTCGCCGCGTACAAGGGGGACAACGAGCCTGCGGCAGCAGCCCAGTTGAACCGCCCGTACGGGGTCGCCGTGGACGACAACGGCACCCTGTACTTCTCCGACTTCTACAGCAACCGGGTCCGCAGGATCACCACCGACGGCAGGATCAGCACGGTCGCGGGCACCGGGCAGGCCGCGTTCAAGGGGGACGGCGGCCCGGCGGCGGCCGCCCAGCTGAACTACCCGCGTGAGGTGGCGGTCGACAGCACCGGCACCCTCTACATCGCGGACACCAACAACCACCGGATCCGGAAGGTCACGGCCGACGGGACGATCAGCACGGTGGCCGGCACCGGTACCGCGGGCTTCACGGGCGACGGCGGCCCCGCCACCGACGCACGGCTCAACCTCCCCGTGGGGCTGGCGGTGAACAGCGCCGGCGACATGTACATCAGCGAGTACTACAACAACCGGGTCCGCAAGGTCGCCGCCGACGGGACGATCAGCACGGTCGCGGGCACCGGGCAGGCCGCGTTCAAGGGGGACGGCGGCCCGGCGGCCTCCGCCCAGCTGAGGAACCCCCACGGCTTGGCGGTGGACCACGCGGGCAGCCTCTACGTCGCCGACTACGCCAACCACCGGATCCGGAAGATCGATCCGGACGGCGGGATCACCACGGTGGCCGGCACCGGCACCGCGGGTTTCAGCGGCGACGACGGCCCGGCGGTCTCCGCGAAGCTGAACGGTCCGGTCGGGGTGGCGGTGGACAGCACCGGCACCCTCTACATCTCCGACTACAGCAACCACCGGGTCCGCAGGGTCGCACAGGACGGGACGATCAGCACGGTGGCCGGCACGGGCGTCGCCGGGTTCGGCGGCGACGACGGACCACCGGCGTCGGCGCAGCTGAACTATCCGTTCGGGCTCGCGGTGGACTGCATCGACAGCCTCTTCATCGCCGACCACATGAACCACCGGATCCGGAAGATCGCCTCCTCGAAGACGGCCGGGCTGCCCGACTCGGGCACCGTGGTCCGCTGGACCAACGTCCGCAGCAGGCTGCGGCTGGGCGTCCTGCGCGAGTCCACCAAGGACGGCGCCGAGATCCACCAGTCCCTGCCCGCTCCCCGGGACCACCAGCGGTGGCGGCTGGTGGCGGCGGGCCAGGACGACGGCGAGGTCCTGTACCGGATCGAGAACCTGCGCAGCGGCAAGGTCCTTGAGGTCGTCGACGCGCTGGAGAACGCCGGGGCGGTCGTCGCGCAGCGCGCCTACGAGGGCGCCGACGCACGCCACCAGCAGTGGCGGCTGATCCCGGTGGGCCCGGTGACCGACACCCCGCGGGTGTTCGAGATCGCCAACGGCAACAGCGGGCTGCTCCTGCGGGTCGACACCAACGCCCCGACGCCGGTCAGGCAACACGACGCGGACGGCGACCACCGCAACCGGCAGTGGCAGTTGCTGCCGGGATGACGCAGGACGTCCGGGGGCGGAGGCGAGGTCGCCTCCGCCCCCGGACGTCGGGCACTACCGGGAAGCCGACGGGTCCTCGGCGGCGGGCTTGGCCGCCTTGGGGGCCTCCGGCGTCCTGGGGGCCTTGGAGTAGTCGCTCTTCTTCGGCCTGTTCTCCAGGTCCCCGTCCTTCTGGAGGTCGCCGTGCTCCGTCACCGTCGTGCTCGCCTCCTTCATCCCGTCCGATGCGGCCCTGGTCACCGAGCCGGGGTCCTGGGCGTACTGGGCCTGCGCCCCGGCCGACGCCTGGGTGGCCTGGATGAAGGACCCGAGGAATCCGAGCACCGCCCGCGCCTCGGGCGACTGCTCCTGCACGACCTTCGCGCGCGAGGACGCCCCGTGGATCGCGCTGTTGAACAGGCTCGTGCTCGTGTCGTCGTACGTGTCGTCCTCGGAGTCCTCGAAGTCGACGCCCGCACCCGGCTGCGCTTTGAGCCTGTCGGTGGTCACCGAGAAGAGGCCCGCGCCCTGTCCCGCGGAGTTGAAGATGTTGTCGAACACCATGGTCGTCACCCCTGGTTGTCGTCGTGGCGGCGGCGCCGCCCGGTCACGGTTGCTTGTGCAGCGATCGCTGACTGTCGGTCAGGTCCTCGACGTCGAACATCGTGTGGTGGACGTCCAGCGCGGAGACGACCTCGGCCGATCCCTGCATCCGGAAGCCGCCGGCCGTCAGCTCGATGTCTCCGATGTCGCGGGCGACCAGCCGGTCGAGGGCGGGATAGGTCCCCGGCTGCGGCGGGGAAAGGACGGCCACCGGCACGCTGTAGTACACCGCGATCAGCCCGGAGAAGGTCACCGGGATCTCGTAGGAGTACTGCTTGCGGGTGCGCCGCTGGGTGACGAGGGTCGCCACCCTGGAGTCCGGCGGGACCTCGCCGGAGATCTGCGACTTCGACGCCCACGTGGTGGTCAGGGATCCGCCGACACTGGCCGCGATGCCCAGCGCCAACTGCGCGTTGAGCGACGCACTGCCGGTGGCGCTGCCCGTGGTCGTGAACCCCACCGAGTTGGTCATTCCGTTCGACGCCGAATTCGACGCGGCATTTCTTGAGGACACCTCCGAGGCGTGGGCGTTGTCCACACCGACGCTGTCCTTGCTGTTCTTGTTGGTCACGGTGTCCGTGTTCCGGTTCGCCTGCTCGTTCTGCGTCTGCGTCTGCTGCTGCGACTGGAGATCGAGCCGGAGCTGGTTCTGCAACTGGAGTTGCAGGGAAGCGCTGACGCTGCCGCCGAAGGTGAGCTTGGCGTCGCCGTGCAGGGACCAGGTGACGCCGTTCGACACGGTGAAATCGACCGAGTCGGTGAACGTCATCTTGGTCGTCTGACTGCGGTTGACGTAGGAGCGGGAGGAAAAGGTGTCGGCCGGCGGCTGGGTGATGTTCAGCCGCTCCTCGATCAGCGGCTCTCCTAGATTCATGTAGGAGAGCCAGCCCAACTGGAAAGCAGAGCTGGGGATGGTGCCGAAGGCCGACTTGTTCACGGAGAACCCGATGGGCTGGTGCTGCACACCGGAGGCGTCGGTGAAGACCAAGTTGGGATGGTTCAGGATCGACTGCCAGTTCTGGGCGATGCCCAGTTCTCCCAGGTTCTTCTTGGTCAGTGGCTGGCGCTTCGCCTGACCCAGGTTGTACGCGTTGGAAGGCATTCCCCGTCCTCGACTGATTCTTGTCGAATCACGCTTGATGGAATGGAAAAATGCGTGTACGTGCTGTGCGGTAATCGAAGCTAACACGGGCTCCAATTCCTCGGGAAGACCCTTTCACGCATCACCCTCAATCGAGTGAATCGTATGTTCCGACTGTTCTCAACTCGCGGACCGGATCGCTAGATTGAAGCGCTGTCATCAACACGGGAATTCGGAAAACCGGATGCCCGATTCGTTTTCTGCCCATTCAAGATTCAGGAATTCAGAAAGAGGTGAGGTTTCGCGATGTACACCCAAGAACGCACGACGATGGCGAATCTGGTGGTCGGCGGCCCGGTGGCGGTCAACAGCTACGACAACGCGATCGTGGCGGCGCTGGTGGAGAACCGGCCGGTCATGCTCGTCCACGCCTTCAACGGCGGCTACCTGCGCCCCGCCGAGCTGGCGAAGGAGAGCCACGACAAGGGCGTCAAGCTCGCCACCGCGCTCGACCCGGCCACGAAGGACGCGCAGGGACACCTCTGGTACGTCACCCCCGCCGGCTTCTTCGGACAGCGGCCGCTGTACTTCATCGAGAGCGCCGCGGGCCAGGTGGAGCCCGATCCCGCCGGCGCGGGCGGGGCCGGGGACGGGCGCGGCGACGACGGCGTGCCCAAGCCGCAGCGCAGGCGTGTCACCGTCCACCAGGAGGCCCCCAAGAGCACGGCCGACACCGTGCAGGTGGGCCTCCCCGACAAGGTCGGCGACAAGTGGCGCGGGAAGAACGGCGCGCCCGAGGACACGCAGCTGTGGGTGGTCACGGTGACGCCATGGGGCGGGATCACGTTCGTGCCGATCACCCACCCCGACGCCATCCTCGGGTTCAAGGACCACGCGGTGACCGCCGACAGCGAAGCGCGCCTCACCTACAACTGGGGCGGGGACTTCACGGGGACGGTCATCAACACGTTCTACCCGCGGCTGCCCAGCGAGTGGACCGTCCCCTACCACCACGTCTTCACGTAGGGGCGTCATCCGCCCGCCAGACCTGTCCCGAGTCGTCGTCCGCACCTCATGGAAGAGGCACCACGATGCCCGTGCCCATGGAAGAACTGAAGCTGGAGATCGTCAACGCCGCCACGGGGCAGACCCTCGGCGTGCAGGCCGCGCCGGGCGCGGACGGACCCCTGGTCGTCCGTCACGTCGCCGACGAAGGCCCGGGCCGACGCCCAGGTCGACAGCTCTGGCACCTCACCCCCTTGCCCGCCGCGCAGGCCGACGAGGCGTACGTCATCGGCGACGCGGCCGGCGGCAAGGTCCTCGACAATCCGGCCGCCCCCGACCACGGAGTGCGCCGGGCCGCTGCCTCCGGTGGCAAGCAGAGCCAGCAGTGGCACATCGTCCCTGTCGAAGGTGAGGCGGGCCTGTACGTCATCGAGACCGCGACCGACGGCACCGTCCTCGACCTCGCCGACCCCGGTCCAGGCTCCGGCTCCGGCTCCGGCTCCGGGGCCGGGGCCGGGGCCGGGGCCGGGGCCGGGGCCGGGGCCGGGGCCGGGGCCGGGGCCGGGGCCGGGGCCGGGGCCGGGGCCGGGGCCGACCTGGGCGACAGGAAGGTCGTGCTGCGCGCATACGACGACGCCGCGCGGAGCCAGCGCTGGCGGTTCGTCCCGGACGAACCGGAGCGCACCAGCGACCCGGTGCTGCGCTGGGCGTCGCTGAGCCACTGGAACGGCCGGCAGTCCTGGCGGCTGGCCCGTTCCGCCGCGCTGCGGCCGGCACCCGAGGCGACACCTTCCTTCAGCGACCTGCTGCTGGTCCTCGAACGGTTCGGCAGCGACCAGAGCGCGGGCGGCTGGAAAGGCGTGCCGAACGACTGCTCCCTGAGTGGACAACCGGGCTGGAGGACCGGGGCCGATGCGCGCTTCCTCGCCGACACCACGGGAGCGGGACGGCACGACATCGTGGGGCTCAGGCTCCCGAAGGGGGCGGTGGCGGCGTCCAGCGGGGGCGACGGCACGTTCGCCGACGCCGAGCGCGTCCTGCTCCAGGGCCCGCCCTCCGCCAACCCCGCGGACCTGTGGACGTTCGCGGACATCACGGGGGACGGCAAACCGGATGTGGTCGTGCTGTCCGCCGACGGCGTGCGGGTGTCCGCCCGGCAGGACGACGGGACGTTCGCGCCCGCGAGCGGTGAACCGGCACTGAAGGCGTTCGGCCGCGCCGAGGAGGCGGGCGGCTGGGACGCCGGCAAGCACCCCCGCTTCCTCGCCGACACCACCGGCAGCGGCAGGCTCGACCTCGTCGGCTGCCACGAGGACGGCGTCTGGATCTCCGTCCAGGACGAGGACGGCACGTTCGCGCCGCTCGCCGACGAACCCGCCCTCACGGCGTTCGGCCGCGCCGAGGACGCGGGCGGCTGGGACGCCGGCAAGCACCCCCGCTTCCTCGCCGACACCACCGGCAACGGCAGGCTCGACCTCGTCGGCTGCCACGAGGACGGCGTCTGGGTCTCCCTCCAGGACGAGGACGGCATGTTCGCCGAACCCCTCTACGTCCTCGACGACTTCGGGGTCGACCAGGGCTGGAGCTCCGCCGCTGCGCACCCACGGTTCCTGACGGCGACCACCGGCGGCGGTGCGGTGGACATCGTCGGATTCGGCCCGCAGGGCGTCGTCGTCGCACACGGACGCGGTGACGGGACATTCGAGCCCGCGAAACTCGTCCTGAACGACTTCGGGCACGACCAGGGCTGGAGCAGCGACAGGCACCTCCGGTTCCTCGTCGACGTCACGGGTGACGGCGCACCGGACGTCGTCGGCTTCGGCGACGAAGGGGTCTGGGTGGCGCACGGCCGCGGCGACGGCGGCTTCGAGCAGGCCCAGCTGGTGTGCCGCGGCTTCGGGTACGCCGACGACGCCGGCGCCTGGCGGGTGGGCCGCCACCCCCGGTACCTCGCCGACATCACCGGCGACGGGCGCGTCGACATCGTCGGCTTCGGCGGTCCGGGGGTGTACGTGGCCCGCAACCTCTTCCGCCGCTTCAGGACCCGCTGAGCAACCCGGCCGGGCCGCGCCCGGCATCCGCGTCGCCAACTACAGGCACCCACCGGTCAGATGACGATGCGTCAGCTCCGGTGCCTCGCACCGCGTCCGATCGCGGTCTCACCGCCAGCAGCCTGCACACGGACACACCTGAGGGGCCAGGAGCCCTTGCCCGCCGGTCCCCCACAGGTCCCGAAACGATCGAGGGCCGGTATCGGATGTCTCCGATACCGGCCCTGATCTCGACTCTCTCAAGTCGGGACGACAGGATTTGAACCTGCGACCCCTTGACCCCCAGTCAAGTGCGCTACCAAGCTGCGCCACGTCCCGATGCCCGCCTGACCTGGGGTTTCCCCCGGCCGTTCGTGCATGAGAACCATACCGCACTCTGGGGCCGCACCAGGAACGGGGCACAATCGGCACATGGACAGTTCTGCGGCCCGGGATCGTGATGCCGAAGGGCGGGCGCGCAACGCCCGGCCCAGGGACGGGCTCGGCCGGCCGTTGCCCTACGGTGCCGAGGGCGTGGCCCGCCAGCCGGAGGGCGTGACGAGGCGTCCCGACGAGACGGTGCGCGAGGCGCAACGGCTCCTGGCGGCGGGGATGCCGTTCCACGCCCACGAGGTGTTCGAGGACGCGTGGAAGTCCGGACCCGCACAGGAGGAGCCGCTGTGGCGGGGGTTGGCGCAGCTCGCGGTGGGCCTCACGCATGCCGCACGCGGCAACGCCAAGGGTGCCGCCTCGCTTCTCGAACGGGGCACCGGCTCGCTCGCGCGGTATGCGGCGCGAGAGGGCGTACCGACGTACGGGATGGATCTGGACGGGCTCGCCGGGTGGGCGCGGGCACTGGCCGGCCGGCTGCCGGGGCCCGTCGACGCGGCGACGGACGCGCCGCGCCTCACCCACTGAGCCCACATCACGCTCCGAGCCCGCCTCACTGACTGAGCCCGCTCACTGACCGAGCCCGCTCACGCACTGAGCCCGCCTCACTCGCTGAGCAGGACCACGTCGAGGGCGCGGGGGCCGTGCACGCCCTCGACCCGGTCGAGTTCGATGTCGCTGGTGGCCGAGGGGCCCGAGATCCAGGTCAGCGGCCGGCGGGGATCCACGCGTGGCATGGCCTGCGGGACGGAGGCGACGACCTGTCCCGGCGCCCGTACGACGCAGATGTGATGGTCGGGGACGAGGGTGATCCGGCGGCGCCCCTGGCCCGGCCCACCGTCCAGGACGATGGTGCCGGTCTCGGCGATGGCCAGGGCGCACCCGGTGACCACGCTGTCCACGGCGTCGAGTTCGTGCGCCGTCGCTTGCGCGGTGTCCATGACGCGTACGCAGGTGGTGTCCGCGAGCCAAGCCGGCGGCAGTCCCGCGGGCGTCAGCACGCTCTTGGACCCCCGCGCCGTCAGCAGGCGCGCGATGAGCGAGGCCACCGAGGCCGGGTCCGTGCGGTGCACGACGGCACGGTAGTCGGCAAGGTTGTCGTGCAGCAGGCCGAGCACGGCGGCCGGGTCGTCGGCGGTGTGGCTTGCGAGGTAGTCGCGGCTCGGCGCGGGGGCCGCCGGGGCGCCGTCCACGGCGGCCCGTACACGGGTCAGGATGCGGTCGCGTGAGCTCATGTGCGGTTCTTCTTCCACCAGTCACGGAAGGGTTCTTCGGGCAGTCGCGGCAGGCCACGGCCCTCGGTCCAGGCCTGCACGCCGGGCGGGTGCTTCGGGTGCAGCGCGCGGGTCCTCGCCGCCGCCCGCTCCCCGCCGCCATGACCGCCGGATGGTCCATGGCCCAGGTCGCGGCCTTCATCACGGCCTTCTCCACGCGGTGCCCGCGGCCGCCCTGACCTGCGACCTGCTCGCGGAGGTGGACCAGGACCTCCGGGATGTCGATGGCGACGGGGCAGACCTCGTAGCAGGCGCCGCACAGGGAGGACGCGTACGGCAAGGAGGCGTCGAGCTCGCTCGTCGTGCCGCGGAGCTGGGGCGTCAGGATGGCGCCGATCGGGCCCGGGTAGACCGAGCCGTAGGCGTGGCCGCCGGCCCGTTCGTACACCGGGCACACGTTGAGGCAGGCCGAGCAGCGGATGCAGCGCAGCGCCTGGCGGCCGATGTCGTCGGCGAGGGCGTCGGTGCGGCCGTTGTCGAGCAGCACCAGGTGGAAGGTCCCCGGGCCGTCGCCGTCGGCGGTGCCGGTCCACATGCTGGTGTACGGGTTCATCCGCTCGGCCGTCGACGAGCGAGGCAGGGTCTGAAGGAAGACCTCCAGATCCCGCCAGCTGGGAACCACCTTCTCGATGCCGACGACCGAGATCAGGGTGTCGGGGAGGGTCAGACACATGCGGCCGTTGCCCTCGGATTCGAGGACGACCAGGGTGCCGGTCTCGGCGACCATGAAGTTGGCGCCCGAGATCCCCACCTTCGCCCGCAGGAACTTCTCCCGCAGATGCAGCCGGGCCGCTTCGGCGAGGTCGGCGGGCTCGTCGGTGAGTCCTTCGGGGGCTGCCCTTCCCCAACTCCCCATCCGGCGAAGGAAGATGTCGCGGATCTCGCCCCGGTTGCGATGGATCGCCGGTACCAGGATGTGCGAGGGACGGTCGTCGCCGAGCTGGACGATGAGCTCGGCGAGGTCCGTCTCATAGGCGTGGACCCCCTCGGCGGCGAGGGCTTCGTTGAGGCCGGTCTCCTGCGTGACCATCGACTTGACCTTGACCACCTCGCTCTCCCCGGTGGCCTTGACCAGACCGGTGACGATCCGGTTGGCCTCGGCCGCGTCGGCGGCCCAGTGCACGGTGCCGCCGGCTGCGGTGACCGCCTCCTCCAGCTGCACCAGATAGCGGTCGAGGTGGCGCAGCGTGCGGTCCTTGATCTGCTTGCCGGCCTCGCGCAGCTGCTGCCAGTCGGCCAGCTCGGCGACGGCTGCGGCGCGCTTGTCACGGATGGTGTGGGTGGCGTGCCGCAGATTGGCCCGCAGGGTGGTGTCGCGTACGGCGTCGCGGGCGGCTTCGGGGAACGCGGGCATGCCGACGAAGGTGGCGCTCATACGGGGGGCTCCGCTTCCGTGCTGAGAAGGATCTCGGCGATGTGGAGCGCCCGCATCGGGGCGTCCTGTCGGTGGAGGATGCCGCCGATGTGCATCAGGCACGAGTTGTCCGCGCCGCACAGCACGTCGGCCCCGGTGGACGCGGCGTTCCGCACCTTGTCGGCGCCCATGGCCACGGAGACGTCCGGGTTCTTGAGCGCGAAGGTGCCGCCGAAGCCGCAGCACTCCTCGGCGTCGGGGAGCTCGCGCAGTTCCAGGCCCTTGACCGCTTCGAGCAGTCGGCGCGGCCGGTCGCCGAGGCCGAGGGTGCGCAGGCCGTGGCACGAGGGGTGGTAGGTGACGGTGTGCGGGAAGTACGCGCCGACGTCGGTCACTCCGAGTACGTCGACGAGGAATTCGGTCAGTTCGTACATGCGCGGCGCCAGCGCGTCGGCGGCCTCGGTCAGCTCCGTGCCCCGGCCCTCCGCGGCCGCCTTGCGGGCGATGCGCGGATAGGCCTCGCGGACCATGGCCGCGCAGGAACCCGAGGGGGTGACGATGTGGTCGTACCCCGCGAAGACCCGGGCCATCCGGCGCACCAGGGGCTCGCTCTCGCGCCGGTAGCCGGTGTTGAACTGGGGCTGCCCGCAGCAGGTCTGCCCCGGCGGGAACGCGACCTCGACCCCCAGCCGTTCGAGCAGCTTCACCGTCGCGATGCCGGTGGCCGGGTACACCGCGTCGTTGACGCAGGTGACGAAGAGTGCGACGCGCATGGTCGGAGGATATGCCGCCGCAGGACCCGCCGAAAGAACCCGGCGATCGAGGAGCACGGTCGGATGCGGGCCGCGATTCATAGGTGCGCAGCCCGTCCTGAGGGGCAGGCCGACTGCCGTGGGGGTGGGCCGCGTTGCTGCCCGGAGCGATTCGGTCGCTCACCAGGTCAGCGGAAGCTCCTCCGGCGAGCGGTGGATCATCGTCGGGCGCATGACGACGGGTCTGTCCTCGGCCAGGCGCAGTCCGGGCAGCCGTGTCGTCAGCAGTTCCAGGCTGATCCGCAGCTGTTCGCGGGCCAGCTGGGAGCCCGGACAGCCGTGCACGCCGTATCCGAAGGCGAGGTGGCGGGCGGGTGGGCGGGTGATGTCGAAGACGTCGGGGCGTTCGTGGCGGCTGGGGTCGCGGTTGGCGGAGCCGTAGGCGACGAACACCACCGCCCCGATGGGCAGTTCGGTGCCGGACAGCACGACCGGCCGGGTCGTGATGCGTCGGAAGCCCTGGATCGGACTGTCGTAGCGGGCGGCTTCCTCGACGGCGGCCGGGATCAACTCGGGTTTCTCGCAGAGCAGTTCCCATTGCGCACGGTGGTGCAACAGATGCAGCAGCGTGGAGCCGATGAGCGCGCTCGTGGTGAGGTGCCCGGCCAGCAGGAAGTTCTGCAGATGGGCGACCATCTCATGGCGTTCGTCCAGGGTGAGCTCGCCGCCGGCCGCCTCGCCGCCCCCCGCGAGCGCGGCGATCAGCGAGCTGCACAGGTCGTCCTGGGGGCGGGCGTGGCGTTCGCGTACATAGGTGTCCAGGAGGTGCTGCATCGCGACGACGTCACGGGCCGCCGCGAGCTGGTCCGCCTCGTCCATCGGCCGGAACAGCAGCTGTTCGGCCCGGTGGCCGCCGTGCACGACGAGCGGCACGTCCGCCGGGTCGAGGCCCATGAGGTGGCCGATGACCTGCCCGGGCAGCTTGAGGGCGAACTCGGCCATGAGGTCGGCGAAGCCCCGGGCCGCGAAGCCGTCGACGAGTTGCGTGGCCCGTGCGGCGGCGTACGGCACGACGGCGGCGACGCGCGAGGGCGAGAGGCCGTGCACGACGGGCGCGCGCAGGCGCTGGTGCAGGGCGCCGTCGGAGCTGACCACGACGGGCCGGCCGCCGAACCCGCGGCCCATCTCGGCGAGCACCGTGGGCCCCGGCAGGACGTCGGGGCGCAGCGCGTTGGCGGAGGAGAACGCCTCGGGGCGGCGCAGGACTTCGCGCACGTCGGCGTCCCTGGCCACCAGCCACGCGTCGAGTTCCGGTACGAAGGTCAGGCCCTCGGCGTGCCGGGCCCGCGCGTAGTGCGGATACGGGTCGCGCTGCAGCGCGTCGAGCCGAGCGTGCTCATGCCTGTCCACAGGCCCATCGTCTATGACGCCCGGCCACATCGGAAGAGCGCCGCAGGGGCGGAACGTGGCGCTTTCGCCGCCGGGGCCGCCGCGGGGCCCGGCGGCGGCGCGTACGTGTCAGGCGGTCCCGTCGAGGACCCCGATCAGGCGGGTGACGGTCGCCGCCATCGCCTGGCGCCCCACCGTCAGATAGGTGCGGGCGTCGACCGCCTCGGGGTGGGCGGCGAGGTAGGCGCGGATCGCGTCGGTCATCGCCAGGTTCAGCGCCGTGCCGATGTTGACCTTGGCGATGCCGCCGGCGACCGCGGCCGTCAGCGCGTCGTCGGGGACTCCGGACGAGCCGTGCAGCACGAGCGGCACGCGCAGGACGTCGTCGAGCCTGGCGAGCAGGGCGTGGTCGAGTTCGGCGGTGCGCGAGGTCATGGCGTGCGTACTGCCGATGGCGACGGCGA
The DNA here is from genome assembly GCF_043200435.1 of Streptomyces sp. NPDC048416. Lineage (NCBI taxonomy): Bacteria > Bacillati > Actinomycetota > Actinomycetes > Kitasatosporales > Streptomycetaceae > Streptomyces > Streptomyces sp. NPDC048416. The sequence continues at coordinate 324,472 of NZ_JBICXU010000003.1, read as the reverse complement.
GCGCGTCGACGCCGGATTCGGCGACGAACTGCCGCGCCTGTTCGGGGTCGGTGCGCGCGCCGGGCGCGTGGGCGTCGAGCGGTGCTCTGCCGTCCTTGCCGCCCACCTCGCCCAACTCGGCCTCGATCCACAGCCCTTGGGTGTGCGCCCAGTCGGCGGCGGCGCGTGTCGCGGCCAGGTTCTCCTCGTACGGCATGTGTGCGGCGTCGTACATGGCGGAGCTGAAGCCGGCGTCGGCGGCCTGGCGGAGCAGTTCGTCCTGCTTGACGTGGTCGAGGTGCAGCGCGACCGGCACGGACGCGGCCTCGGCGGCAGCGGCCGCGGCGCGGGCCAGCGGCAGGACCCGGCCGTAGCGGAACTTGACCGCGTTCTCGCTGACCTGGAGGACGACCGGCGACCTGGCGGCCTCGGCGCCGGCGATGACGGCCTCGGCGTGTTCCAGCGTGATGATGTTGAAGGCCGCGACGGCGCGGCGTTTGACGGCGGCCTCGGCGACGAGCGTGCCGGTCCGTGCGAGTGGCATCAGTGCTTTCCCTTCACCTGTGCTGCGGCTGTGGCGTGTCGTCCGGTGTCATGTGCCGGTTCCGTTCAGGCGCCGTCGAGGATGACCGAGCGGGTGAGGTGGCGCGGCCGGTCGGGGTCGAGTCCGCGCGCGGCGGCGACGGCGACGGCCAGGCGCTGGGCGCGGACGAGTTCGGCGAGCGGGTCGAGGCGGCCCTCGATCCACAGCGCGCCGGTCGCGGCCACCTGTTCGGCAAGGCCCTCGGGCGCCTCGCCGAACATCCAGGTGGCGGTCGTGGTGGTGGAGATGCTGATGGGACCGTGGCGGTACTCCATCGCCGGGTAGGCCTCGGTCCAGGACAGCGATGCCTCGCGCATCTTGAGGGCGGCTTCCTGGGCGAGACCGTTGGTCCAGCCCCGGCCGAGGAAACTGAACTGGGTGGCTTCCACGAGGCCTGCGGGCAGCGGCTGCGCGAGGGCGGTGTGCGCGTCGGTGACGGCCTGCTCGGTGTGCAGCCCGAGGTGGGCGCGCAGCAGAGTGAAGGCGGTGGTCGCGAAGCGGGTCTGGACGACCGACTCCTCGTCCGCGAAGTCGAGGACCACGATGTCGTCGGCGGCCCGCATCACCGGCGTGGCGGGGTCGGCCGTGACGGCGGTGGTACGGGCGCTGCCGCGCACTTGTGCGAGGAGGTCGAGCACTTCGGTGGTGGTGCCGGAGCGGGTCAGCGCGACGACCCGGTCGTAGGAGCGGGCGGCGGGGAACTCGGATGCGGCGAAGGCGTCGGTCTCGCCGAGGCCCGCGCTCTCGCGGAGCGCGGCGACTGCCTGCGCCATGAAGAAGGAGGTGCCGCAGCCGACGACGGCGACGCGCTCACCGGCGGCCGGCAGGGCGTCCTTGTGCTGGAGGGCCAGTTCGGCGGCCCGCTTCCAGCATTCGGGCTGACTGGTCAGTTCGTTCTCGACATGGCTCATGCCGGCTCCCACCCTGTGGATCTGCTGCGCCTGCGTGCGTGTTTCTGCAAAATATAGCTCGATTTCGAGCACGATCAAGCATATGCGGTGCGCTAAGGTCACTACGGACGGTTACCGGTACGAAGAACGGTGGACAGGGATGTCGCGCGATGCCCGCTGGCAGGCGCTGCTGGAACTTCTCGTGGAGCAGGGCCGCCTCGATGTCGACGAGGCGGCCACCGCCCTCGGGGTGTCGGCCGCGACGATTCGCCGCGACTTCGACCAGCTCGCGGAGCAGCAGATGCTGGTGCGGACCCGGGGCGGGGCGCTCGTGCACGGCGTCTCCTACGAGTTGCCGCTGCGCTACAAGACGGCGCGCCAGGCGTCGGAGAAGCAGCGCATCGCGAAAGCGGTGGCGGATCTGGTGGCGCCGGGCGAGGCGGTCGGTCTGACCGGCGGCACCACGACCACGGAGGTCGCCCGCGCGCTCGCGGTGCGGCCCGAACTGGCCGGCGGATCACCGGCGTTGACGATCGTGACGAACGCGCTGAACATCGCCAACGAGCTCGCGGTGCGGCCGCAGTTCAAGATCGTGGTGACGGGCGGGGTGGCCCGACCGCAGTCCTACGAGCTCACGGGGCCGCTCGCGGGCGGGGTCCTGAACCAGATCACGATGGACGTGGCGGTGCTCGGCGTCGGCGCGTTCGATGTGACGCACGGGGCCTCGGCCCACGACGAGGACGAGGCCGGGATCAACCGGCTGCTGTGCGAGCGTGCCGAGCGGGTCGTGGTGGCCGCGGACTCGACGAAGCTGGGCAAGCGCACGTTCGCCCGGATCTGCGCGACGGCCCAGGTGGACACACTGGTGACCGACACCGCCGTGTCCGACGAAATGGCCGCGCGGTTCACCGAGGCCGGGGTGACGGTCGTCGCGGTCTGATCCCGCGTCAACTGCCGTACGGCCGGGCCCTGTCGGGGCCCCGGGCCCCGGCCGAGGCCCGTTCGGCCGCTCGGCCGCCCTTGCGGGTCAGCCGATCCTCAGCGCCGGAAGGACGACGGCCTCGACCAGCCCGAGCAGCGTGTCCGCACCGCGGAAGCGGTCCTCGAAAAGCCGCTCGATGCGCAGCATGCCCATGATCATGGGAGCCACGTACCCGAGCGCGGGATGGTCCGCCGCGATCTCGCCGCGCTCGACCCCGCGCGCGAGCATGGCGTCCAGCGCCGCGATCTCGGGGTTCAGGACCGTCTCGCGCAGGGCTTCGCGCAGGTCCGGATGCTTGATGTAGGCCTGCCCGACGGCTTCCATCAGCTCGGTGTCGCGTCCCTCGCGCCGGCCGACCGCGCGGGCCGCCTCGCGCAGGTCTCCTGCGAGCGTCCCGGTGTCGATGCCGGCGAAGAACGAGCAGCGGCTCCTGGCGAGCGCCGAGGTGACGAGCAGCGGCTTGCTCTTCCACTGCCGGTACAGGGTGGCCTTGCCGCACTTGGTCCGCGCGGCGACGCCCTCCATGGTCACGGAGTCGTAGCCGCCCTCTCTGAGCAGGTCGAGCACCGCGTCGTACAGCTCCAGCTCACGTTCGGGGCTGATCTTGCTGCGACGGGCGGCGGCCGTGGCGGCCTGCGTCGACATCGTCGACATCGTTCCCTCCGGAGAAAAAACAAGGGGTGCTCCTGCTGGGACGAGAGTAGGCTCCGCCCGTTCGAGACGCAAACGTATCGAGACGTTTGCGTCTCGATGAGTTTGGATCTAGCCTTCCTATGTTTGCTTGTGTTTTTTCCACGATTCGATCCAGGTTCAAAGGGGCCGGAGAATGTTTGCCGGTATAACCACGGGGACGCGGCGCCAGACCCGTCCCGCAGGACCGGAGACGACCGCTTCCCGGCCGCCCCTGGTACGCGAGCTGCTGCTCGTGACCGCGCTCTTCCTCGTCTACAAGTTCGGCCGTCAGCTGGCGAACGGGCACGAGGCGAGCGCCTTCGACAACGCCGACCGCGTGTGGAGCTGGGAGCGCGCGCTGCACCTGCCCGGCGAGGGCTCCGTGCAACACCTGCTGCTGCACGGCGACACCCTCGTGAAGGTCGCCAACACCTTCTATGCGACGGTGCACTTCCCCGCCACCGTGGCCTTCCTCGTCTACCTGTACCTGCGCCGCCCCGGGCACTACCTCTGGTCGCGCCGGGTGCTCGCCGGGCTCACCGCCGCCGCCCTGGTGCTCCACATCACGGTCCCGCTCGCCCCGCCGCGGATGCTGACCACGGCCGGACTCGTCGACACCGCGCAGGTGTACGGGCCCTCCGTGTACGCGGCGACGCCGGACACCGACGCCATGGCCAACCAGTTCGCCGCGATGCCCTCGCTGCACTTCGGCTGGGCGCTGATGGTCGCCATCGGGCTGATCATGGCGACCCGGAGCCGCTGGCGCTGGCTGTGGCTGCTGCATCCGCTGCTCACCCTGCTGGTGGTCGTCGGCACCGCGAACCACTACTGGCTCGACGTGATCGTGGCCACGGCGCTGCTGGGCGCGGTCCTCTTCTTCGTACCGGCGCCGAAGCACGCCCTACGGTTGCCTGCGGCATCCAAGCCGTCGTCGCGGACGTCCGCTCCGCCCGCGGGCCGGCCGGCCGCGGTGACGCGAACCATGTCCCCGTACCAGCCCGAGGACGCGCCACCGCCCCAGCCCGCGCCGTCGCAGACGCCCACTCCCCCGCGCGCTCCCGCGCCCCAGCTCTCCGAGGCCGTGCGATGAACGAATCCGCGCTGCTCGCCATCCTGCTCTCACTCGCCTCGGCCGCCGGCTACGCGCTGGCCGCGGTGGGCCAGTCCCGGCTCGCCGCCCAGGGCGGCGGGGGCATGGGACAGCTGCTCAGGCGGCCGCTGTGGTGGTGGGCCGTCGGCCTGAACGCCGCGGGCGCCCTCATGCACGTGGCCGCACTCCACTACGGCCCGCTCACCCTGGTCCAGCCGCTCGGCGCGCTCACCCTGGTCGCCGCGCTGCCGCTCTCCGCGTACTACGAGCGGCGCCGCGTCAGCCGCCGCGAGTGGCGCGGCGCGGCCTGGACGCTGGCCGGACTCACCGGCCTGATCGCCGTCACCGGGCCCGCGAGCCCCGGAGACGCGCTCAGCCTCAGCGAAGCCCTCGCCATCGCCGCGGCCACCGCTCTGCTGCTCGCCTTCCTTGTGCGGGCCGGCGCGCACTCCGCACACGGCGGCCGCCTGCGCCTGGCCGCCGCGTCCGGTGTCGCCTCCGGGGTGGCCTCCGCGCTGACCCAGACGGTCACCGCCGCACTGGCCCGCGAACTGCCCTCGGGCCCGCTGACCTGGTGGCAGACCACGCTGCTCGCGTTCCTCGTGGCGACCTTCGCGGTGGGCGGCCTGCTGCTGTCGCAGGCGGCCTACCGCGGCGGCCTCGCCGCCCCGCTGGCCGTGGTGAACCTCGCCAACCCGGCGGCCGCCGCGGTGATCGGGGTCGCGCTGCTGGGCGAGACCTTCCACGGCGGCGCACTGGGCTGGCTGACGGCCGCCGCGTCGGCAGGCGTCGCGGCCCGCGGCGTGATCATGCTGACCGCCCCGGCCCCGGCCGACCTCCCGGCACCCCTGCCCACGGACTCGCCGCCCCCAGAACCCACGCTCCGCCTCACGGACCTCCCCACCCAGGAACCGGCCGTGAGGATCACGGCCTGAGGACGCGCCGGGTCACGTGCCTCGGACGTCCAGGGCGATGGCGTTCTTGGCGCGTTCCACGGATTCCGCACTGGCCGGACCCCCCGGGTTCTCCGTCGCCAGTGCCTGGTTGAGCGCCGCGAAGGGCCGCAGCCGTGCCTCGTAACGCGCGAACGCCGCGCGGTGGTCACCGGAGCCCTGGCCCAGCGCGCCCGCGAGGACGTACGCGCCCACCAGCGCGAGGCTGGTGCCCTGACCCGACAGGGGCGAGGCACAGCATCCGGCGTCCCCGAGCAGTACGACCCTCCCCCGCGACCACTGGTCGAGCCGGATCTGTGCCATGGCGTCGCTGTAGAAGTCGGGGGCCGCCCACAACGCTTTCACCAGCCGCTGTGTCTCCCAACGGAGCCTGCCCATCCGCTCGGCCACCTTGGCTTTCAGTACCTCCGGGCACAAGGTCTCCGGGTCGAGTGGTCCGGAAGCGAAGCCGAAAGTGATCCGCAACTCGCTGTTGTCGCGCACCGGATAGATGCCGTAACCGGCGTCGCCGTCGCGCTGCCACAGCTGCCAGTTGTCGAGCCCGAGGAAGTTGTCCGAACTGAAGATCGCGAGATGCGTGCCGAGGTGGTGCAGGAACTCCGCTTCGGGCCCGAAGGCGAGCCCACGCACCGCCGAGTGCAGCCCGTCCGCCCCCACCACGAGATCGAAGGTGCGCGACGCGCGGTGCTCGAAGTCGACATGGACGCCCCCGTCGTCCTGGACGAGCCCTGTGACACGATCCGCATAGATGAACTCGGCCTCTCTGGAGGCGAGTTGGGACAGCATGGCCATCAGGTCCTCGCGCAGCAGCTCGACATCCCCGCTGTCCAGGCGGCCGCTGCTGAAGGTGAACTCCGTGCTTCGGTGGACCTCGCTGCCGTCCGCGTCGAGCAGGGACATCCCTCGCATGCGGGTGGCCACCTGACGCACCCGGCCGAGCAGCCCCATGCATTCCACGACATCGAGTGCCACTCCCCTGATGTCGACCGCCTGCCCGCCGGGCCGCGGCCCCGGAGCACGCTCGACGACGGTCGGCGCGAAACCGTTGCGGCGCAGCCAGTACGCGAGCGTGCAACCGGCGACACCGGCGCCGGAGATGAGGACGGTCTGCATGGCGGACTCCTTGTCCGATGGTGACAGGCAGCTCAGCTGAAATACCGTACGCCACTGAATGTACGGCGTACACACACGCCTGCCAACAGCCGTTTTCCTTGTGCTGAACTAGTACAGGACCTCGTTCAGAGCCCTTCTCGCTGCTAGCCTCTGCACTAGTACAGCGAGAGTCGGCCGACAAAAATCTCCGTGGCTGCGGACAGGGAAGGACGGCGTACATGGCGACGCAGAGCGAACCGCCCTACCGGCGCATCGCCGGCGAGATTCGGCACCGCATCACGAGTGGCGAGCTCGCGCCGGGTGACCGGGTGCCCTCGACCCGGGCGATCGCCAAGGAGTGGGGGGTCGCGTCGGCCACCGCGACCAAGGTGCTGACCACCCTGCGCCTGGAGGGGTTCGTGGAAACCGTGCCCCGGGTCGGGACGGTCGTGAGCGACCGCGCCCCGGCCCGGCCGGTGCGCGTGCGTGCTCAGCCCGAGCACGACTTGACGCGCGAGCGGATCGTGGGCGTCGCCATGCAGATCGCGGACAGCGAGGGTCTGGACGCCCTGTCCATGCGCGGGGTCGCCGCCCGCCTCGGGGTCGCCGCGATGTCCCCGTACCGGTATGTCGGCAGCAAGGACGAGCTGGTGCTTCTGATGGCGGACGCCGCGTTCGGCGAGGCCCGTTACCCGGCGGTGCAACCGGACGGCTGGCGCGCCCGGCTCGAACTCGGCGCCCGTACCCTGTGGTCACTGTTCCGCAAGCATCCGTGGTTGGCCCAACTCACGCCCCTGACCCGGCCGTTGCTGCTTCCCAACCTCATGACGCACGCCGAGTGGGCGCTCGCCGCACTCGACGGGCACGGCCTTGGGCCGTCCACCATGATGGACATTCACGTGCTTCTGTACGGCTATGTGCAGGGGCTCGCGGCCGGTCTTGAACAGGAGACACAGGCCGCCGCGGCGACGGGAGTCAGCGACGAGGGCTGGATGGAGCACCAGACCATGGCGCTCGACGCGTTGAAGGCGTCAGGGCGCTATCCCGTCTTCACCCGGGTCACCACGGAACTGGCGAACGGATACGACCTGCGCTTCGACGAGCTCTTCGAGTTCGGCCTGGGCCCGCTGCTCGACGGGTTCGCCGGGATCGTCGAGGGCGGCGGCGCGGCGGCGCCGCCCCCGTCGGCGGGGGTCAGGCGTTGACGTCCACCACGGTCCGGCCGCGGACCTGGCCGGCGAGGATGCGGTCCGCGACGCCCGGCACGTCGGCCAGGCCGACGACGGTGGTCATCCGCTCCAGGCGCGAGAGGTCGAGATCGCGGCCCAGCCGCTCGTACGCCCGGATCCGGCGCTCCATCGGGGCCCGCACCGAGTCGATGCCGGCCAGGGTCACCCCGCGCAGGATGAACGGCAGTACGGTGCCCGGCAGGTCGGCGCCCTGGGCGAGGCCGCAGCTGGTGACGGTGCCGCCGTAGCGGGTGCCCGCGAGGACGTTGACCAGGGTGTGGCTGCCCACCGAGTCGACCGCCCCCGCCCAGCGCTCCGTGCCGAGCGGGCGGCCGGGCGCGGAGAGTTCGGCGCGGTCGATGATCTCGGCGGCGCCCAGTTCGCGCAGGTAGTCCGCCTCGGCGGGCCTCCCGGTCGAGGCGATCACCCGGTGACCGAGCCCCGCCAGCAACGACACGGCGACCGAACCGACACCGCCCGCGGCGCCCGTCACCAGCACGTCGCCGCTGTCCGGGGTGAGTCCCGCGTCCTCCAGGGCGAGCACGCTGAGCATCGCCGTGTACCCGGCGGTCCCGATCGCGGCCGCCTGCAACGTGGTGAGCCCGGCGGGCAGCGGGACCAGCCAGTCGCCGTCGACCCGGGCCTTCTGCGCGAACCCGCCGTCGTGCTCCTCCCCGACGCCGTATCCGTTGAGCACCACCTTGTCGCCGGGCGCGAACGAGGAGTGGGTGGACGACTCGACGGTGCCCGTGAAGTCGATGCCGGGAACCAGTGGGTAGGTCCGCACGACGCCCTTGCCATGGGCGAGCGCGAGGCCGTCCTTGTAGTTGACGGTCGAGTACTCCACGGCGACGGTCACATCGCCCTCGTGGAGCTCGTTCTCCTGGAGCGTGACGGTGTCGGCCCGGTGGCCCTGCTCGCCCTTGGTCACACGGATGGCGCGAAATGACATCGAATCGATCTCCTGGCGGTCGGGTGCCTGTTCAGCCGTACGCCGATCCTGCCCCAACCGCCACCCCCGCACCTGCGCAGGGGCCGTACCGGACGGCTCACGGTACGGCCCCGGCCCGCCGGCGGCGGACCGTCAGGTCCCGCTCACGCGATCTGCACGGAGAAGGCGTGACCAGTCGACTGCGACGGCGTCTTGACGTCGGTCACTCCGCTCGCGGGATCGAAGAACCACCCCGAGCCCGCCGCGTCGAGCTCCGCCGCCGACCCGTACCGGTGCAGCCGCTTCCCGCCGAGCGCGACGATCCCGGGGGCCGCCCCGCTGTGGACGGTGAAGCGGTAGGAGCGGGCGGCGGGCTTGCCTTCATAACTGCCCACACTGGCGCCGACGTTGAGGACCGATGCGCGGCCGGCCGAGGTCACCTGGACCCGCTGGGTGGCCGAACTCCCCTTGGCGAACTGCCGGGTGACGCCGTCGTCCTCGTACAGCGTGTAGGAGGAGCTGCCGAGCCGGGGGTAGATGTCGTAGTCCAGCTCGCCCTTGTCCCTGGTCTGCCAGGACGTCGTGCCCTTGGGCCACATCGGCACGATCGAGCCGCCCTTCACGAACAGCGGGAGGGTGTCGAGCGGGGCCGCATAGTGGTCGATGGTGGTGGGGCCCTGGTAGGTCTTGCCCGTCCAGTAGTCGGTCCAGGTGCCCTTGGGCAGGTAGATGCCGTCGCGGACGCTGGTGTCGCTGTAGACGGGGGCGACGAGGAAGTCCGGCCCGGCCAGGAACTCGTACTTGGCGTTCGCGCCCAGGGCGGCGGGGTCGTCCGGGTACTCCAGGGAGAGGGGGCGGACCGCGCCGACGCCGGTGGTGGTGGCGTCCTTGGAGAGCCCGTACATGTACGGGATGAGCCGTTCCTTCAGCTGGAGGTACTTGCGGTTGATGGAGGCGTACGGTTCGCCGTCGAGCCAGGGCTGCTGGTCGGCGGCCTTGCCGGTGGTGAGGTCCTTGGCCCAGCCGTCCATCGTCATGATGGTGGGCAGGAACGCCTTCCACTGGAGGTCACGCGTGTACATCTTCGGGTCGTGGCCGAAGATGCTGCCGACGTCGCCGGTGTTGTAGGCGATGCCGGAGAGCGTGGCGCCCGCGTACGTGGGGATCTGCCAGCGCAGGTAGTCCCAGCTGAGCTTCTGGTCGCCGCTCCACAGCACGCCGCAGCGCTGGGCTCCCGCCCAGGAGACGGGCAGCCAGACAAAGCCGCGCGCGTCGCTGTTGTCCTCGATGCCGGCCTTCGCCTGATCGCACGCGTTGAGCGCGAAGCCGTAGCCGTTGCCGACCCAGGCGACGTCGAGTTTCGCGACGCGCTGGCCCGCCTTGACCTGGTCGGCGAGCTTGTCCAGGCCGTCCTGGGTCCACAGGCCGAGCTGCGCGTTGTGGGCCTGGAGGCCCTTTCCGGTCTCGACAAGGTTCTCGTAGCCGCAGCCGTAGCCGTCGTTGACGAGCATCCAGCCGAGCGGCATCTGGTTCTGGGTGTAGCCGTCGGCGACCTTGAGCGCGTCCAGGGTGTGCCGTTCACCCCGGTTGGCGTTGTGCAGATAGCAGTCGGAGTCGCCCGGTTCGAGCCCGTACACGGGCGGCATGAACGGCTTGCCGACCAGCGAGGTGTACTTGCCGATGACGGACTTCACGTCGCCCGTGAAGTAGTAGGCGTCCAGGCGCCGTTCCTGCTGCCCGGTGCGCACCCGCGGGCCGAAGTCGTAGACGCCGGGGGTGAAGGTGTTGCGGAACACGCCGTATCCGGCGGAGGAGATGTAGAACGGCTGCGAGTTGTTCCAGCCGCCCTCGTTCCAGTTGGTGTTGTTGCCGACGTTCATGACCTGGTCGCGGTGGGAGAAGCTGCCGTTCTGCTCGCCCCCGCCGAAGAACTGCTCGTCGGCGCCGCGGGTCAGGCTCTGCCGCATGCCGCCGGAGGTCCAGCGCAGCGGGTCTGCCTCGGACCAGATGACGGTTCTGTTGTCGCCCTTGTAGAGCGCGAAGCGGAGCGGCTTCTTGTAGACGCGCAGGACGACGTCCTTGCTGCGAATGCCGTAATAGGCGCCCGCGTCAAAGGAGTTGGTGTTCTTCTGCGGCTTCGGCCGGGTCTGGATCATGTGACTGTCGGGCGGGTCGGTGAAGGTGCCGTCCGGGGCGGCGCGCAGCCGCAGCGTGTCGTCGGCGAGGAAGTCCACGCGGGCCTTCAGCGCTCCGGCGGCGATGTCGTACGTGCCGTCCTTGCCGCCGAAGGCGGTGACGTTCCCGGCGTCGGTCGGCTCCGGCAGGTAGGCCGTGCCCGTGAACGAGTTGTGGTGCACGTCGTAGGGGACGACGACCACGTGGTACGTCCCCGACGCCTTCGGGATGACGGTGGCCTCGGGGTCGGCGGTGCCCGCGCTCGACGCGACCTGCTTGCCCGCGTCGTCATAGACGTACAGGTCGAAGTCGTCCGTGGGGGTCGCCCATTGGACGGAGACGGGCACGCCGCCTTCCGGGTTGTCGTCCCACTCACCGGCCGGCGGCCGCACCGTCAGGTCGAACCGGGCACAGACGGCGCCGTCCGGATCCTGCGCGGGCGGCGGGCACTTGTCGGGCGAACCGACAGTGCCCTTCTCGTAGACCGGGCTCTGCCACGTCACGGACTTCGTACCACTGTCCAGGACGCCGCCGGGTGGCGCCGCGGCCTCGGCGCGGGCGGCCGGGACGGCCGGGACGGTTAGCGCGGTAAGGGCGAGCGCGAGCGTCGAGAAGACGGCCACGGCGGGCCGTCGGGGCGGGTGGAATCGGTGCCAGGGGGTCCGCAAGGGTCGTTCTCCGTTCGTACCGAGCAACAGCCGGGGCGAGGCGTGCGCGTTCATGCTTGGAACAGTGGAGTTTCGAGCATCAAGAATCACCGCGAGGCGGGTACATGTCAACGCCTGTGACACGCGGGGGTTTCGTGAGCGCGATGGGTGGGCTGCATCTCCCCCGCCGGGGGCCCAGTTCACGGCCCCACCCGGCATGGCATCGGACACGGACCGCACCGCACCGCACCGCAGAGGAGTCGACGGGTTGGCCGCAGCCGACACACCCGGGCGCCCGCGCACCGCACCGTACGGCCCGCAGGCGGAGGGGGTTTGGCGGGGCGGGGACCTGCGGGGGCAATTGGATGCGGTCCGCGGACGGAGGGGGTTGGGGGAACGCGCGGGACTGCTCGGGCAACCGGATGCGGTCCGCGGACGGAGGGGGGTTAAGAGGCGCGAGGCGCGAGGAACTGCGCGAACAACCGGCCACAGCCCGCAGACGGACGCGGGTTAAGGGGCGCGGGGAACTGCGCGAACAACCGGCCACAGCCCGCAGACGACGCCGGGGTTAAGGGGCGCGGGGACTGCGCCACCGGCCCTCCCCGGAAGCGGCCCCCCGGTCCCCGAGGGCGCGCCTCACATGGAGTCAGGGGGTACCGCGACGCCGGGTCGGACGGATGGCGGACCCGGCCCCCGCCCCGGGGCAGGGGGTCATGGCAGGACGAACCAGTCCATGCCGAACGCCGCGGCGAGACCCACCACGAGGAGCCAGGAGCCCAGCCGGGTCCGCCCGTTGCGGCTCAGCTCGATGACCACCCCGCACAGGATGAGAGCGATCCCGTACACACCGACGACGAGTACGGACGACCGGGTGGCCAGGCGTACGACGAGGATCACCCCCATCGCCGCCATGAGCACACCGGCGGCAACCATGCGTATGCGCCGCGCCTGTCGAGGAGCCATCCCCTCCCGCATGGCTTCGCTGCGGTCCGAGGCGTCCTCGGGGTCCGTATCGTCCTCGAAGTCGCCCACGCCGTCGGGGCGTTCGGCTGCGGCGGCGGTGGGAGCGGGGGCGGGGGCGGGGGTGGCCGTCATGGCCGGCCCACGCTTTCCCTCCCCCGCGGACCCGGCGGCGCCCTCGGCGGCAGACGCGGCGGCTCCCGGAACCCCCGACCCGGCGGCACCGGACCCCGCACCCTCCGCGCGCTTGGCCTCATCCACGCCTTCCGTGATCACGGATCCGGCACGCGCCCCGGCACCGGCCTCCGCAACCACACCGCCGGCACCGGCACCGGAATCCGCACCCTCGGCATCAAGACCGGCACCGGCACCGGCACCGGCACCACCTTCCGCCGCACCCGGTTCCTCCGCCGCGTCGACGTCCTGCCGTGCCGAAGCGCGCTGAGCCCGCGGCCGTTTCGGCGCCGACGCCCCGCCGGGTATGGGCTCTTCCTTCGCTTCGGGCGCCCTCGGCGCTTCCGGGGCCGCGTCCACCGCTTGTTCCTGATCCGAGGTGCTCATGAGCCCGGATCGTAATCGCTCCCCGTCACCGCGTTCCATCCCGGCCAGGACTGCGACGCGCCCCGGCGTGCTGCGCAGCCGGCACCTGGCCCCCTCAGGCGTCGGAAGACGGAGGTATGAGCGGCGTCAGGGCGGGGGGCCGCGCCGCCTCGGCGGCCACCGAGCCGATCAACAGGGCCCCCAGGTCACGGGGTTCAGCCTGCTCGGCGGTGAGCACCGCTTCCGCGATCCGGTCCAGCCTGAATCCACGGCCGGCCTGTCGCGTGCGGCACCAGGCGATGAGGTACCACCGGCCCCCGGCACCGAGCAGGCCTGCCGGTTCCACCACACGCGAACTCGCGCGTCCTGCCGCGTCGGCGTAGGACAGGCGCAGCACCGCGTTGGCGGCGAGGGCCTGTTCCACCGCTGCGCGGACCGTGGGGTTGGCCGGTGAGGGCAGCGTGACGATCCGGGTGGCGAGCACGCCCGCCGCGGCCGAGGCGGGGCCGCTCATCGAGGCCGCGAGTTTCTGGGCCGCTCTGCGGGCCGCGCCGGCATGGGGGGCGGTGGCGTCGGCCGCGGCGAGGGCCACGGTCAGGGCCGACGCCTCGTCGGCGGTGAACCGGATCGGTGGCAGCGTCATCGCCGCGTCGATGGACCAGCCTCCGCCGCGCCCCGTCGCGGTGCGCACCGGGACGCCCGCTTCCATCAACGCCTGGAGGTCGCGCTGCACGGTGCGCGTGCTGACCTCGCACCGCGCGGCGAGCACCGCGACCGTCACCGGACGCGGCGCCGCCGCACGCAACTCTTCCACCAGCCAGTACAGCCGAGCAGTGCGGTTCACGTCGGTGGACGCTACCGTGCCGCCGCGGCCAGGAAGTCCCGCTCCCGCCGCAGCTCGCGTTCGGTGACGGTCAGCGGGAACAGGGTGAATCCGTGCATGGCGCCCGCGACGACGTCGAGCTGCGCGGGCGCGCCGGCCGCCTGCCAGCGCGCGGCGAGGAACAGCGAGTCGTCCCGCAGGGGGTCCTCGGTGCCGACCGCGATCCGCGCGGGCGGCAGACCCGTCAGATCGGCGAACAGCGGTGAGACATCGGGATCGCGGCGCTGCTCCGCTTCCATGCCGGGCGTGAACATCTCGTAGGCGGGCCTCAGGGTGTCGGTGTTGCTCAACAGCCGCCGGGATCCGAAGGTCCGCTGGCTCGGTGTCATCGACAGGTCGTACACGCCGAACAGAAGCTGGGCCGCCCCGAACGCGTCGCTGATGCCGTGCCGGTCCCGAAGGCGCAGCAGTGTCACGACGGCAAGGTGGGCGCCGGCCGACTCGCCGCCGATCAGGAGCCGGCGGGTGCCGAACTCGGCTGCGGCATGCTCCACCAGCCACCGGGCGGCCACTTCGCAGTCGTCCGGCCCGGCGGGGAACGGATGCTCGGGCGCGAGGCGGTACTCCACGCTGACCACGGCCAGCCGCGTCTGGGTCGCGAGCCACCACAGCCGCTCGTCCTGCCCGTCGGCGGAGCCGAAGGCCCAGCTGCCTCCGTGCATGTGCAGGTACACGCCGTCGACATGGTCCGGCACGAACGTCCTGACCTTCACCCCGCCCGCCACGATCCGGTCGCGGCCCTGCGGCAGTCTCACGGGTGGCGTGTCGCCGCCCAGCCGGTTGCGCCGCAGGGTGGCGAACAGCGTGGCGTCCGGCGGCCCGCCGGGAGCGGGCCGGCTCGCGGCAGCTGCCGCGAATTGCTCGTTGAATGCCAAGGTTTCAGCGAGACAGTCCTCGTCTTTGATCTCCATGTTCCGTACGGTCGCAGCCGCTCGCGACAACGTCCTGTCACCCTTGACAAGTGAGCTGGGTCACAGGATCGGGGTGCGCCCGTCCCCGGGATCGCCCCCGGCCCGCCCCCCGAGATCGCCCCCGGGATCGCCCCCGCCGGGCTCGCCGACACGGCGGGCAGGGCGCGGACGCACAGCGGCAGGGCGCGTACCCGCCCTGGAGGCGGGACGCGCCCTGCGTGCTCGCACTGGCCGCGAGGACCTAGGACGAGTGGTGGTTCTGGAAGCCGTAGTCGTGCATCATGCCCTCCCACGAGGAGTACTTGCAGCCGTTGCCGACCGCGGCGTGCCCCATGCCCATCGTCGCGGCGAACGAGCCGCAGGCGGCGGTCTTGCCACCGGAGTGGTGGTCGTCGTCCCGGTCGTGGGCCAGCGCGGTGCCGGTGCTGCCGAGGATCGCGGCGACGGCGAGAGCGCCGGCGGCCAGAGTGGTGCGCATACGCATGTTGGCTCCTGTTCGAGCGGTTGAGGGGGAAAACATGGTGATCAGTCCCCGGCAGCCGACGGCGGCAAAACCCCTGTCACCCGACCGCCGACGCGCGTGCCCCCAGCGGGGCGGGAGCCGCAGAGACACCCGGCCGGTCGGCGGACGGCGGTTGGTGGTCAGCGGTCGGTGGTCAGCGGTGAACACGCGTCAAGGCGCACGCCGGTCCCCCCTCGAAGGCGTACGCCGGTCCCCCCTCGGAGGCGTACGCCAGTGCCCCCTCGGAGGCGGCTGATCGTTTCCGCTGTCGGGGCGCCGTACGTACCGCGCTCCCCACCGGGCCCGGTCGTCGGCCTCGGACAGCCGGGGGTCTCGATCACTGGGGGCCCATCCGGCCCCGGAAACGATCGAGGGCCGGTTTCGGATTTCTCCGAAACCGGCCCTGACCTCGACTCTTTCAAGTCGGGACGACAGGATTTGAACCTGCGACCCCTTGACCCCCAGTCAAGTGCGCTACCAAGCTGCGCCACGTCCCGATGCCCGTCTGACCTGGGGTTTCCCCCGGCCGTTCGTGCATGAGAACAATACCGCACTTCCCCGGGTGGTCACGAACCCCTTTCACGGGGTACCCGCGGCGGGACGCGGCGGGCTCAGTGCGCCTCGTGCCGCTGTCCCCGTTCGAAGTACGCCGCCAGCTCGGGGTCGAGCGGTGGCACCCGCCGCGGGACGCCGCCGGCCCGCAGGGAGGCCGTGGCCTCGTACCCCGCGGCGACCGCCATCCGGGCGGCGACGGGCGAGGTGTCGGTGGCGCCGCCGTCACGGACGAAGCGCAGGAACTCGTCCATGATCAACGGATCGGCCCCGCCGTGCCCCCGGCGGCTCGTGGCCTTGGGGATCTCGTACGTGGCGTCGGGCTCGGCGCGGTAGTGGGAGCGCCGGGAGTTCCAGACCTTCACGTGGCTGCCCGGGCCGTCGCCGAAGTTCTCCAGACGGCCGGCGTCGCCGATGACCGTGTAATTGCGCCAGTAGTCGGGGGTGAAGTGGCACTGCTGGTACGAGGCCAGGACGCCGTTGTCCAGGCGCATGTTGAGCAGGGACACGTCCTCGATGTCGATGACCGGGTTCAGGCCGCGCTGGGTGTGCGGCGGCCAGTGACCGTCCTTGGTGTACCAGTCATCGGCCTTCGGCTCGCCCGGGGCCCGGCGGTTCGGGTTGTCGCCGTACACCATGAGATCGCCCATGGCCTGGACGTCACGCGTGTAGCCGCCGGAGAGCCAGTGCAGTACGTCGATGTCGTGCGCCGCCTTTTGCAGCAGGAGGCCGGTGGTGTACTGGCGCTCGGCGTGCCAGTCCTTGAAGTACCAGTCGCCGCCGTACCCCACGAAGTGACGGACCCAGACCGTCTTGACGTTGCCCACGGCGCCGCGGGCGACCAGGTCCCGCATCGTCCGCACCACCGGCATGTGCCGCATGTTGTGACCCACGTACACCCGGGTGCCGGTCTCACGGGCCGTGTGCAGGATCTCGTCGCAGCGCTCGACCGTGATGTCGAGGGGCTTCTCGACGAACACCGGCTTCCCGGCGAGCAGGGCGGCGCAGGCGAGGTCGGCGTGGGTGTGGTCGGGGGTGAGGACGAGCACGGCGTCGATGTCCGGGGCCTCGATCACCCGGCGGTGGTCGCCGGGGACCCGCGCGTCGGGGAAGGCCGCGGTGGCCGCGTCACGCGCCCGGGGGTCGGGGTCGGCCACGGCGACGACGCGAGCGCCGCGACCGGGCCGGTGCGCGGTGCGCGCGAAGGCGCCGCGCATGCCGTATCCGATGACGCCGATACGGAGGTCACTCATGTGTCAACTTCCTTCATGTCGAGCGGTGTTGCGGCGGGGGCGGATACGGGTGCGTCAGGGGTGGGAGCCGGGACGGTACGAACCGGGACAGTGGGGGCCGCGCCCCCGGCCCTGGTGCGCCAGGCACCCCCTAGGGACAACCGGCGCCCGGGGCGTACGGTGGCGCCCGCCTCGGCTGTCGCACGCGACACCGTGCGGCGCGACACCGTGCGGCGCGACACCCGTGCGGCGCGACACCCGCAGGGCCGAGGCGTACGGAGCGCTTCCGTCCGGCCCGCGCACTGGCCGGTTTTTCCACCATTTCCCCACACCGCGGGCCCATGCGAAACACGCCGGGCAGCGAGCCCGGGCGGTCGGCCCGCTTGGCGCGGCGGCGGCCGGTGTCCGGAAGCGGACGCTCGTCGGCCGGAACGTGCCGCCGCCCCGGGAGCGCGACCGGGGAGGCGGTCCATTCCACATTTCACGCTCCGTCGCGCGCCCCACACCACCTCAACGCCCCCTTCGCGCCGATCCGCACTCCAACGCGCTGTCCCCCCGAGGTAGTCGGAAGCGCACGGCAAGGGTCCCACAGCGCTCCCGGGGCCGACCCGTTCCCCTTATGAACACAGGGAGGGGAAGAAGACGACTGCCGCCTCGCTCCCGCCTCCCGGGCCCGTGCCGGGTCGCCGGCCCGACGCGCCACCCCGCCCGCTCGGACCCGAAACCGCTCTCCGGCTCCTCATGATCCTTCGGCCGCCTCCCGGCCCGGCCCGGAAAGCAGCAGGCCAGAGGGGCTGTCGTGGCGACCATGCCGCCCCCGCGGCCTGGTGCGCGGGGCGTGCGCACCGGTCGCACCCTCCTCATGGCCCCGCTTGATCCGCCACCCGACGCCACCCCACGGACGGGAGTGCGCTGGTGGGCGCGGTGGCGGGAGCCGTTTCGTTCACCCACACGCAGGAAGAGCAGTCCATTTTCGTCGTTGTCGAAGCGGAACCAGTTCTTCAGTTGTCCTCAGATGTCACGTCCGCGCTCATCTGATTCCGCTTCCTGTCCCTCAGTGCCACATGCCCACGAAACTTTTGCCGTGGGCATGTGGCAGGAAGTTGTGTGAAGGGGATGCAATCGACTGGGACCGGACGGGGCCGGCCCCCACACAACACCTCGCCACTCAACGTCAACTCGCTTGATTCTGGCCAACGTTGGTTATGGATGGTGTACGAACCGACAACGATCCACCACACGAGAGGTCGGCCCCTTCGGGACGGGACCACTGCCGATGCACCACCTGCCGGGGCCACCCGCAGCAGGCGTTTCGCGGAGGAGGGCTCGCGGATGCACGGATACATCAACAGCCGACCGCACCAACAACTCAGGGACGACGTCAGGCACTTCGCGGAACACGAGGTGCGGCCACGGATAGCGGAGATGGAGACGGCGCGCACCGTTCAGCACGAGTTGTCGCGGCTCATCGCCCGCCAGGGCTGGATAGGGGCCACCGTCAGCCCCGCGTACGGGGGCATGGGGGTCGGACACCTGGGCAAGACCATCATCATCGAGGAGCTGTCGCGGGTCAGCGGCGCGATGGGCGCGATGGTGCAGGCCTCGCAGCTCGGCGTCGCCAAGATCCTTCACTATGGGAACGAGGAGCAGAAGAAGCACTGGCTCCCGGCCGTCTCCGCCGGTGAGTGCCTGCCGACGATCGCAGTGACCGAGCCGGAGTCGGGCGGGCATGTGCTGGGCATGGCCGCGAGCGCGGTGCGGGACGGTGACGACTACATTCTCAATGGCCGAAAGGTGTATGTGGGCAACAGTCATGTGGGCGATCTCCATGGGGTGATCCTGCGCACCGGGCCGGGCTCCAGAGGGCTTTCGGCCTTCCTCGTCGAGTCCGACCGGCCCGGCTTCTCGCTGGGCGAGCACAGCGAGTCGATGGGGCTGCACGGCTTCAGTTTCGGTGAGGTCCGCTTCCACAACTGCCGGGTGCCCGCGTCCCATCGGCTCGGCGAGGAGGGTGAAGGACTCGCCGTCGCATACTCCTCAAGCGTGCTCTACGGGCGGGCCAACCTCACCGCCGTGTCGCTCGGCATTCACCAGGCGATCCTTGAGGAGACCACCGCGTTCTGCCGTGAGCGGGTCCGCTACGGCAAGCCGCTGCACGAACTCCCCAACATCAAAATCAAGTTGGGCCAGCTCCAGTCCCGGGTCATGACGGCGAGACTGGTGGCCTACCACGCGGTCCAGCTGCTCGACCAGGGGCTGCCGTGCGACGCGGAGCTCATGAACGCCAAGGTGGTCAACGTCGAGTCGGCTCTGGACTCGGCGCGCAACGCCATGGAGATCCACGCGGCGGCGGGGCTGTTCACCGACCGCCCCATCGAGCGGTACCTGCGCGACGCCCACCACATCTTCGCCCCGGCCGGCACCTCGGACGTCCAACTGCTGCGGCTGGCCGAGGTGGCGCTGGGCACGGCGAAGGGCCAGTGGTCGCAGCGGCTCTCGGATCAGGTACGCATGGAGGAGCCGGCCCCGGTCCACTGACCACAGGTGCGCCGCGGGGACGGCTCAGATGCGGCCGTCCTCGCGCCGGTGGATCTGCTCGATCAGCTCCGCCGCCATCGACTTGATCGTCTCAAGGCCCGCCCTGCCCCAGGGCCGGGGCTCGGTGTCCACGACGCAGATCGTGCCGAGTGCGATGCCCGTACGGTCGATGAGCGGCGCCCCGAGATAGGACCGGATGCCGATCTCGTCCACGACCGGGTTCCCCGCGAACCGCGGGTAGTCGCACACGTCCTCCAGGACGAGCGCCTTGCGCCGCACCACGACGTGCGGGCAGTACCCGTGGTCGCGGGCCATGATCCGGCTCACGCCACCGGATCCGCCGACCGCCGTGCCGAGGTCGGAGCCCGTGTGGGTGCCGTTCGGCGTGTGCAGTCCGGCGAAGAACTGCTGGTTCTCGTCAATGAAGTTGACCATCGAGAAGGGGGCGCCGGTCACCTCGGCGAGCTTGCGGGCGAACTCGTCGAAGGCGGGATCGGGCAACTGGCCCATGCCCAGCTGCCGCAGCCGCTGGACGCGGACCGGCGCCTCCCGGTCCACGGGGGTGAGCAGCAGATGTCCGGTCGGGTCGTACGTCATAGTCAGGCTCCATGGCTGGTGGCTGCCGGGACGGTGGCGAGCAGATGCTGGACCAGGGTGACCAGCGTCCGGATGCCGGAGCTTGCGATGCGGGCGTCGCACAGTACGACGGGGACCTCGGGTTTGAGGTCTATGGCGGCCCGCACCTCCTCCGGGTCGTAGCGGTACGAACCGTCGAACTCGTTGACGGCGACGAGGAATCCGATGCCCCGCCGCTCGAAGAAGTCGACGGCGGCGAAACATTCGTGGAGCCTGCGGGTGTCGGCGAGGATCACCGCGCCCAGCGCCCCTTCGGACAGCTCGTCCCACATGAACCAGAACCGCTCCTGTCCCGGCGTACCGAACAGGTAGAGCACATGGCGGTCGTCCAGGGTGATGCGGCCGAAGTCCATGGCGACCGTGGTGGTGGTCTTGGACTCGACTCCTTCGAGGCTGTCGTGGCCCACGCTGAATGTGGTGAGGAGTTCTTCGGTGGAGAGCGGTTCGATCTCGCTGACCGCTCCGACAAAGGTCGTCTTGCCGACCCCGAACCCTCCCGCGACGAGGATTTTCAGCGCGGTCGGGAACAGGTCCACGGCGTCCCCGGCTAGGCGGGCGTCACAGCCGTCGTCGTAGGCCATCGAGCACTGCCTCCAGCAGAGATCGGTCGGTGGGTGTGTGAGTGAAGCGTGGGGCCCGTGCGGTCACCGCCCCGCAGTCCACCAGATCGGAAAGGAGCACTTTGGTGACGACGGCCGGCAACCGCAGATGGGCCGAGATCTCCGCCACCGAGGTGGGCCCCTTGCACAGGCCGAGTGCCTGCGAGTGCTCGGGGCCCAGATGCGTCTGGGGCGGGGCGCCGGTCGCCATGACCTGGGAGAGCAGGTCGAGGGTCGCGGTCGGCCTGGTACGGCCGTTGCTCACCGTATAGGGGCGGATCAGCCGCCCGGCCGCGTCGTCGAGCCACGGCCCGTCCTGGGGGGCCGCCACGGTCAACTCCTCAGGCCGCTCGGTGTGCCTGCTCCCTGCCTGGCCGGCGTCACGAGGTAGGGCCGTACGCTCTTGACGAGCATGGCCATCTCGTAGCCGAGCACGGCGGCGTCCGCCTCCCGGCCCGCCAGGACGGCGAGACAGGTGCCCGAGCCGGCCGTGGACACGAACAGCAGCGTGGAGTCGAGTTCCACCACGACCTGCCTGACCTCGCCCCCGTCACCGAAGCGCGCTCCCGCGCTGCGGCCGAGCGAGTAGAGACCCGACGCGAGGGCCGCCATGTGGTCGGCGCTGTCGGTGTCCAGGCCGTGGACGGATTTCACCAGGCCGTCGCAGGAGAGCAGAACCGCGTTGCGGGTGTAGGGCACCCGCTGGACCAGTCCGCTCAGCAGCCAGTCGAGGTCCGAGACGTGTCCGGTCGGCGCATCGCTCGCCATGGTGCATCTACTCCTTGGAGTGTTCGGCGTCAGTTTCCGACTGGGGCGCCTGGGGTGACTGGTGGGTCGGCTGTGCGGTGTGGCTCTGCTGCGCCTCGGCGAGTCCGATGCCCCGCTGGAAGGCGGCCATCAACCCCGGGTCGTGCAGGGTGGTTTCGCCGTTCCTGCGGGGCGCGGGGGCGTCCCGCAGCTGGGGTACGAGGTGTTCTTGACTGCGGCGCCGGGGCAGATCGGGGCGGCCCATGGTGCCGCGTACGGCGTCGTCGCGGACTCTGGGCACGGTGGGCAGCACGGGCTCGGCGACCGCGGGAGTCATGCCGTGCTGGAGGCCGGGCGGTGCGGCGGCCGGGTTGGGCCGCTCCTCGTGCGCCCCCCGTACGGGCAGCGGTCCGTTTCCGTGACCGGCCGTGGTCGGCTCCGCCACGTACTGCCGGGGTGGGGGCAGCAGGTGGATGGACGGCCGGGCCTGGTGGGCGGGCTCCGGCTGTACGGGTTCGGCGTAGGCGGGAGCCGGTGCGGGGGCGGGGGGCGGCGCGGGTGCCGGTGCGGGCGCGGGTGCCGGTGCTGGAATGGCGGCCGGCAGGTGGGTGCTCGCGCCCATGGCCGGGGCCGCCAGGTCGGGGGCCGGCGCGAGGGAGGTCTGTCCGGTGCTCTCCTGCTCCGAGCCCGGCGCCGTCCGCGAGTCCGTGCGGTCCTGCTGGTTCGCGTCGCCGGGTTCGGCGCCCAGCAGGCCCTGGGGCAGTACCAGAACGGCCTGCACTCCGCCGTAGATGTTGGTCTGGAGGCGGACCGCGATGCCGTGCCTGCGGGCCAGCGCGGAGACCACGAACAATCCGATGCGGCCGTCCTGGAGGAGGTGGGCGACATTGACCTGGTCGGGGTCGGACAGCAGCGCGTTCATCTTGTTCTGCTCGGTGACCGGCATGCCGAGGCCGCGGTCCTCGACCTCCACGGCGAGACCCGCCGTCACGAACTGTGCCCGCAGCAGGACCTGCGTGTGCGGTGCCGAGAACACCGTGGCGTTCTCGACGAGTTCGGCCAGGAGGTGGATGACGTCGGCCACGGCGTGGCCGCGCAGCGTCCCGTCGATCGGCGGGACCAGCTTGACCCGTGGGTACTGCTCGACCTCGGCGATCGAGGAGCGCAGGACCTCCGTCATGGTGACCGGGTGGGACCACTGGCGCCGGGAGATGGCGCCGCCGAGCACGGCCAGGTTCTCGGCGTGCCGGCGGATCCGGGTGGCCAGGTGGTCGACGTGGAAGAGCCCCTTGAGCAGTTCGGGGTCCTCGACCTGGTTCTCCAGTTCGTCCAGGAGCTGGATCTCCCGGTGGACGAGGGACTGGAGCCGGCGGGCGAGGTTGACGAAGACCTCGACCTTCTGTTCGTTGCCGACGCTGCTGGAGAGCTGGGAGGCCTGCACCACCGCGACCACGGCCGCGTCGTGCGAGCGGGTCAGCTCGTGCGCCAGCAGTTCGAACTCATCGGCGCCGGGCGGCAGATGCGTCGGCGTCCGGCGTGCGGGCGGGCCTTCGCCGCGGCGCAGCGCCTCGACGACCGTACGCAGGTCGGCTGCCGACCTGGCGCTGCCGCGGCGCAGCCCGTTGGCCCGGCCGAGCACGGACTTGGCCACCCGGTCGGCGCCGATGCCGGCCGCGACGAGCGCGGCGATCGCCAGTACGGCAAGGCCCGCGAGCAGTGCCCAGAGCCCCAGCGAGGGGTGGCTGCCGGTGGAGTGCAGGGTGAAGGCGACGGCGGCCGCGCCGCACAGCACCGCGACGGTGGCGGGCAGTACGGCGGCGCGCAGCAGTTGGGGTCGTATGCGGGACTCGGGTGACGGGCGTGGCCCCGGGGGCGCCGGGGTCCGGCCCGCCGGGTCCTGGCGGGCGGCGTCGGCGGGGGCCTGCTGCGGCCGGGTGGCGTTACGGCCGTGCCGCCCGCCTTCGCGGCGGTCCGGCCGCGCTGCGGGTGCGCGGAGATGAGACATCGGCGTCCTCGGTGCGTGGGGTCCCATGGATCACTCTGGCGGGCCCAACTCGGCTGATGTAAGGCCCATTTTGATCGTCGGCCACTCACCGTAGTAGCCGATCCATCACCCTCGGTGCGCAGTTGGCAAACTTCCCCGCGTGGCGTCCCACTCTGGTATGACGCGTCGCACGGCAGACCGATAACCAGCACCGATGTGCGCGGCCCCACGCCCCGCCCCGCCCGCGCCCGCCCGGGGCCCGCGCGCCCGATGCCCGCCCGTATCCGCCCGCGCCGGGCCCGTGCCGTCAGCCGTCCGAGCCCGGCAGGGTCGTCGTGGTGAGCGGGCCGGCCGGGGTCCCGGCGAGCGCGCCCTCGATGGCGTCGCGCCAGACGGGCCCCGCCAGGGTGCCGCCGAACGCCTGCCCGACGGTGGTGCCTCCGATGCTCTGGCCGTCGAGGTCGTGCGGGCTCCTGGTGTCGCTGACGACGGCCGCGCCGGACAGCT
This sequence comes from Streptomyces sp. NPDC048416, assembly GCF_043200435.1. NCBI lineage: Bacteria > Bacillati > Actinomycetota > Actinomycetes > Kitasatosporales > Streptomycetaceae > Streptomyces > Streptomyces sp. NPDC048416. The sequence continues at coordinate 300,658 of NZ_JBICXU010000003.1, read as the reverse complement.
CCGGGGTGTAGCCGGCGAACCAGACCTGCTTGCTCTCGTCGGTCGTGCCGGTCTTGCCCGCGCTGTCGCGGTCGGTGAGCCCGGCGGGCTTGCCGGTGCCGTCCTGGACGACGCCCAGGAGCATGGTGGTGACGGTGTCGGCGGTCTGCGCCGACATCACCTGGTGGCAGTCGGCCCCGGGCACCGGGACGCTCCCGCCGTCCGGCTTGGTCACCGAGGTCACGGCGATCGGGGTGCAGTAGGTGCCGTGGTTGGCGAAGGTGGCGTACACATTGGCCATCTCAAGCGGCGTCAGGTCGTTGCTGCCCAGCGTGAGCGAGGGGACCACCTGCAACTTGGTGCCGCCCGCCTGGGCCTTGATGCCGAGCGCGTTGGTCATCTTCGCCACGTCGCACAGGCCCGTGTCGGCCTCCAGCTCGGCGAAGTAGGTGTTGACGGACTGGGCCATGGCGTCCGGCATGGCGAACGGACCGACCAGCGAGTGACTGTCGTTGTGGACCTCGCCGTTCTCCGGATAGGTGTTGCCTGAGCAGTCGGACATGGCGGGCCAGGGCATGGAGTACGGTGCCGGGTACTTCTGGTCCGGGCTCGTGCCCTTCTCCAGCGCCGCGGCCGCCACGATCGGCTTGAACGTGGAACCGGTCGGGAAGCCGAGGCCGCCGCCCATCTTCGTGCCGACGTTGAGGTTGATCTCCGTCTGATGCGCGCCGAGTCCGTAGTCGCGGCTCTGGCCCATCGCGACGATCTTGCCGGTGCCCGGCTGCACGAGGCTCATCACCGCGGCGGCGTCGTCCGTGCTGTACGCGTGCGAGGTGACCGACTCCTGGAGCGCCTTCTGCGCCTTGGGGGACAGCGTCGTGTGGATCTGGAGGCCTCCCCTGCTCCACAGCGCCCGGCGTTCGCTCGCGGTCCTGCCGAATGCCGCGTCGGTCAGGACGATCCGGTGGACGTAGTCGCAGAAGAAGCCCTCGCCCTGGTGGGCGGTGATGCAGCCCTGGCGGGGCGCACTGATCTTGAGCTTGATCGGTGTGCCGATCGCGTCCTGCGCCTGGGCCGCGGTGATCGAACCGTACTCGGCCATCTTGCCGAGTACGGTGTCGCGGCGCTGCTTGGCGAGGGTCGCGTAGGTGACCGGGTCGTACATGGACGGCGACTGGACGAGGCCGGCCAGCAGGGCCGCCTGCGGCAGGGTCAGGTCCTTGGCGTGCACGCTGAAGTACCGCTCGGCGGCCGCCTCGATGCCGTACGCCTGCTCACCGAAGAAGGTGATGTTGAGGTAGTTGGTGAGGATCTGGTCCTTGGGCAGGGTCTGTTCGAGCTCGATCGCGTACCGTAGTTCCTGGATCTTGCGGCCCAGGGTCTGGCGCTGGGCTTCGAGGACCGCTTTCTGGTCGCTGCCCGCCTGCTCCACGAACACGTTCTTGACGTACTGCTGGGTGAGGGTGGAGGCGCCCTGGGCCACGCTCCCGCTCGCCGCGTTCTTGTTCAGCGCGCGCAGCACGCCCTGCAGGTCCACCGCTCCGTGCTGGTAGAAGCGGTTGTCCTCGATGTCGACCAGCGCCTGGCGCATGACGGGCGCGATCTGGTCGCCCGGTATGACGGTGCGGTCGCGGTCGTACACGGTGGCGATGAGTCCACCGTCGGCGTCGTAGATCTGGGAGGCCTGCGAGAGCGGCGGTGTCTTGAACTCGTCGGGCAGGCTGTTGAAGTTCTCCGCGGCGGATTTGGCGCCCACCCCCAGCGCGCCCGCCACCGGCAGCGCGATGCCGGCGGCCATCACGCCCGCCAGGACACTCACTCCGAGGAATCGAAGGGTACGGGTGACTGGAGATCCGTCCGAGCGGGAACGCGTGAAGGGCATACGGCGAAACATACGCAGTACACCTATGAATCACACCAAGTAATTTCCCATGACCGGCGATTCAGGGTGCCGAGGGCCGGAACAGGCGGTTCGGGCGCGGTTCTGCCGGTTTCCCCGCCCGAACCATCCGGTCATTTCGGACTGGCGTCGACGGCGCCGCCCCCGGTCGTGGCGGGTGGCCGGATGTAGGTGAGGGTGTGGTGGGAGACCAGCTTTCCCTCGGTGTCGGTGGTCTCGGCGGTGCCGTAGACGATCAGACGGCCCGAGCGGACGATCCTCGACTCACAGACCAGATCGGTGCGTGCCGGGCCGAGGAAGGTGGTCGTCATCTGCTGGGTGACGGAGGGGTCGTCCTCGCCGGCCAGCGACATGATCGCGATCCAGCAGGTCACGTCGGCGAGGGTCATGGCGCAGCCGCCCTGGAGGACGCCGCCCGGGCGGAAGAGTTCGGGGCGCCGCGGCAGCGAGACCCTGGCCCATCCCTCTGTGACGCCGTCCACCCGAAACCCCCACCACGGGCCGAAGGGACTGTTGTCGAGGACCGCCTGGGCTGCTGCGACATCCATCATCGGGGGAACATAACACCGGCGGGAAGGAGACCGGACACCCGTGGCGGGCACGGGTTGGAGCTCCCGGCGCGCACAACTGCCCGCGGGACCACGTCATTTGTCGCCGATCTCGTGCCTCAAGTGGTCGTAGGTCCACGCGGCGAGGGTGGTCGGGGTGGTGCTCACCTGCGTGCGCCGCTGTTCGGGTACGAAGTTCTCGCGCAGGCCCGTCGACATGCCGAGCACGGCCTCGACCAGCCCGTCGGTCATCCCGGCCCGGCTGAGCTGGGTGCGCATCGCGTCGTCCGTGATCCTCTCCACTGCGATCCGGCGCCCGGTGGCGGCGGTGAGGATGCCGGCGACCTGCCGCCAGGTGAGGTCGGCAGGGCCGTGCACCGCTTGTACGCAGCGGCCGGACCAGGCCGGTGACAGCAGTCGCCCGACGGCGACCTCCGCGATGTCGCGGGGCGCGACCCAGGCCATGGGCTGGTCGAGCGGAAGGATGACCTGGAGGGAGCCGGCCCGTAGCGCGTCGCGTTGCAGTTCGAGGTTGCTGAAGAAATAGCCGCAGCGCAGGTGGGTGACGTCGACACCGAGGGCGTCGAGAGCGGTTTCCGTATGGGCCAGGCCGTCGATCTCCCCCGCGCCGTGGCGTTTCTCGGCGCCGACGCTGCTCTGGAAGACGACGCGGCGGATCCCGTTCTCGGTGACGGCACGGACCACGGCGTCGGTGGCGCGGGCGTAGTCGGCGAGGGGGTCCTCGCTGCCGGTGGTGGGGTCCACCCAGAACAGTGCGTCCACGTCACGGGTGGCGGCGACCACGGCGTCACCGTCGTACTGGTCCACGCGCACGGCGTCCACGTCGTCCTTGACGCCGGGGTCCAGGCGCGCGGGCTCGCGCAGCAGGACGCGCGGCCGGACACCGGCGCGGAGCAGCGCGGCGACGACGTGCCGGCCCACGTTGCCGGTCGGGGTGGTGACGGCGATCTGCATGGTTTCCTCCAGTTGCGACGGCGCGGGCACGTCCCGGGCGACCTGGCGGCCGGGGCTTCGGACCCGGCGGGACGGTGTGCCCGGCCCCGGGTGCGCGGTTCGGTGCGCCCGGCTCCAGGCGGGCGGTTCGGTGCGCCCGGCTCCGGGTGCGCGGTTCGGTGTGCCCGGATCCAGGTGCGCGGTTCGGTGCACCCGGCTCCAGGTGGTCGATTCGGTGCGCCCGGCTCCGGGTGCGCGGTTCGGCGTGCCCGGCTCCAGGCGGGCGGTTCGGTGCGCCCGGCTCCAGGCGGGCGGTTTCATGGGCCTTCGGCAGGATGGCCGACGCGGTGGTCGACACCCGCCGACAACACGCGTTCCCTGATGCGTCCATCGAATGCCGACGGCTCTCTGGGGCCACCCCGGCAGGCCGCGCCGGGCTGAGTGATTAACTACGCCGCATGGATCACGCACCGGCGCACCCCGCCCGTACCGCCGCAGCGACGCGCTCTCGCGGACGGGATGCCGGGCGGCGCCCGCTCACCGCACGCAGCGACGCCGCATGAGCGAGGACCGGGCGCGCCCGGCATCCGCGGCGGTCCCGGACGGCCGCGCGGCGCCTGCACTCGACCCCGAACTCCGGGCGGCCCTGGCGGAGTTGCGGAGCGAGGCCAGGGAAGCGTTCACCACCGACAACCTCGCGGCCCGGCAGGAGCGGGATGCCACCGCACGGCCGAGGCCTACCGCGCGGGACCTGCGGGCCGACGGGCGCTTCGAGGTGAGCGAGCTGCGCGTGCCCGCGGCGTCGGGCGGCCGCGAGACCACCCTCGTCTGCGCGCGGCCCGCCGCGGCCGACGGGCCGCTGCCCTTGCTGTACTACCTGCACGGCGGCGGGATGATCATGGGAAACGCCTGGTCCGTCCTGCCGAAGGTACTGCGCGAGTGGGCCCTTCCGCTGGGGCTCGCCGTCATCTCCGTCGAGTACCCGCTCGCTCCCGGCGCCCGGTACCCGATACCGGTCGAGGACTGCTATGCCGGGCTCCTCTGGACGGCCGCGCACGCCCGCACGCTGGGGATCGACGCGGACCGGATCGTGGTCGGCGGGAAAAGCGCGGGTGGCGGCCTGGCCGCGGCGCTCGCCCTGATGGCCCGCGACCGGGGCGGACCCGCGCCGATCGGTCAACTGCTCCTGTGCCCGATGCTCGACGACCGCGGCGCCACCTGCTCCAGCCACCAGATGGCCGGTCACGACATCTGGGACCGCACCTCCAACGCGACCGCCTGGCAAGCCCTGTTGGGCGATCTGTACGGGACCTCGGACGTGCCGGCCTACGCCGCTCCCGCCCGGGCCACGGACCTGACGGGCCTGCCCCCGGCGTACATCGAGGTCGGATCGGCCGAGACCTTCAGGGACGAGGGGGTCGCCTACGCAGACGCGATCTGGCGGGCCGGCGGCCTTGCGGAGCTGCACGTGTGGCCGGGCGCCTTCCACGGCTTCGACAGCTTCGCCCCGCGGGCCGCGCTCAGCCAGGACGCCCGCGCCGCACGCACGCGCTGGCTGCGGCGCATCCTGACCTCAGCCGGCACGGACGGCGAAACCGCCGTGTGAACCCCCTTCGAAACAACGCGAGTTGATGCTTCCGGCAGCTGCGAGGGAGCGGGCGCCACGTCGGCTGCGAGCCGCGGGCTGGGGGCTGGGGCTGCGAGCCGCGGACTGCGAGCCGCGGGCTACGGACCGCGGACCGCGGACCGCGAGCCGCGGGCTACAACCGCGAGCCACGGGCCGCGGACTGCGAGCCGCGGGCTACGGACTGCGGACCGCGAGCCGCGAGCCGCGGACTGTGAGGCGCGGACTGCGCACCGCGGACTGCACGCCGCCGACTGCGAGCAGACGGCCCCCCGCCCACACACCCCGCCGCCACCGCGGCCGTCATCCCTCCAGCGCCGTGCCGCAGTTCCAGCAGAACCGCGCAGCGCGCTCGGTGGCGAGTCGGCCGCATTCGGGGCACACCCGTGCGAGCAGGCACGCTTCCTCGCCGCCCTCGCCGCGCTCGCCGCCCTCGTCGCTCGGCGGGCCGCCGATGGCGAGGCCAGGCCTGCGCCGGTGCACGGAGAGGTAGCCCATGCCGTCCGGCCCCGCCGTCAGGGCGCGGCGTGAACCCTTGGGCAGCCAGAGCGCGGTGACCGGACGCAGGTCCTCGGTGCCCGTCGCGGTGCGCAGCCGTCCGCCGCCTTCGAGGACGACCAGCAGGACGTCGAGCGCGGGATCCGTGTGCTCGTCGATGGCGCGGTCCGGCGGCAGCCGCAGCAGGTTCGCGTCGAGCCCCCGCCCGCTCTCACTCAGCCGCCACAGCGCACCGGCCGCGTGCGGCGCGGCCACCGCGAGCTCTCGGCCGAGATCGGCCACCACACGGGCGTTCTGCTCTTCCATCACTCCGTCACCCTCCCATTGACCAGCACGGTTTCCCTCCGGCCGCCTCGTCGGCCGGCCACACACATGCGTAGTGCAAGTATTGCAAAGAGCAAGACAAAAAGCGTATAGCTCCCATCAACTCTCCGGAGTCGCGCCTTCACACAGAGCGCCACGGATGCAGTCTGAAGTGAAGCGGAACACCGGCCACCGTAAGCCAGAGCGGAGGGCCGGTGTGTTCCGGGAGCCCTGAAAGGAGCGACGGTGGCAGTACGGCGCGGTGCCCGCAAGGAGGCGGAAAAGGTGGCGGCGAACGCCACGGAACAGCTTCTGCGAGCCGGGCGGATACTGCGGCGGACCACGACGACCCCGGACCTGCGGGCGGTGTACCGGACGGACCAGAAGGTCAACGACGAGCCGTACCGCGAGCGTTGGGCGCACGACAAGGTGGTGCGTTCCACGCACGGGGTGAACTGCACGGGGTCGTGCTCGTGGAAGGTGTACGTCAAGGACGGGCTCATCACCTGGGAGACCCAGGAGACGGACTATCCCTCCGTGGGCCCCGACCGCCCCGAGTACGAGCCGCGCGGCTGCCCCCGGGGCGCCTCCTTCTCCTGGTACACCTACTCCCCCACACGTGTGCGGTTCCCGTTGGCGCGCGGGGTCCTGGTGGAGATGTACCGCGAGGCCAAGGGGCGTCTGAAGGACCCGGTGGCGGCCTGGGCCGAGGTCACCCAGGACCCCGAGCGGCGCCGGCGCTACCAGGCGGCCCGAGGCAAGGGCGGCCTGGTGCGCATCGGCTGGGAGGAGGCCCTGGAGATCGCGGCGGCCGCCCAGGTGCACACCATCAAGACGTACGGTCCCGACCGGGTCGCCGGGTTCTCGCCGATCCCCGCCATGTCGATGGCCTCGCACGCGGTGGGCGCCCGCTACCACTCCCTCATCGGCGCCCCCATGCTGTCGTTCTACGACTGGTACGCGGACCTTCCGATCGCCTCCCCCCAGGTCTTCGGGGACCAGACGGACGTGCCGGAGTCCGGTGACTGGTGGGACGCGGCATATCTGATGCTGTGGGGCTCCAACGTGCCGGTGACACGGACGCCGGACGCCCACTGGATGGCCGAGGCGCGCTACCGGGGGCAGAAGGTGGTGGTGGTCTCCCCCGACTACGCGGACGCGACGAAGTTCGCCGACGAGTGGCTGCACCCCCACCCCGGCACGGACGGGGCTCTGGCGATGGCCATGGGGCACGTCATCCTGAGCGAGTTCTTCGTCAAGCGCCAGGTGCCGTACTTCGTCGACTACGTACGGAAGTTCACCGACCTGCCGTTCCTGGTCGAGGTGACGACCCGCGAGGACGGCAGCTGCGTCGCCGGGAAGTTCGTGACCGCCGCCGACCTCGGGCTCGGGGACGAGTCGGACGCCGAGGCGGACCGCTTCCGGCCGGTCCTGGTCGACGAGGTGTCGGGCCGGCCGGTCGTGCCGGGCGGCACCCTCGGCGACCGCTGGTCCAAGCAGGGCGAGGGCCGCTGGAACCTTGAGCTGGGCGACATCGTGCCCGAGCTGACCTTCCACCGGTCCACGGGCGCCCTGAGCGCCGAGATCCTGCTGCCCCGCTTCGACCGGGCCGGCACGCTGCGCCGCTCGGTGCCGGTGCGGGAGTTCGGCGGGCGCCGGGTGACCACGGTCTTCGATCTGCTGCTCGCCCAGTACGGCGTGTGGCGTGAGGGCCTGACCGGGCAGTGGCCGGTCGACTACGAGGACGCCTCGCAGCCGTGCACACCGGCGTGGCAGGAGACCATCACCTCGGTGCCCGCGGGCGCGGTGGTGCGGGCGGCACGGGAGTTCGCGCACACCGCGGAGAAGACCCGCGGTCGCTGCATGATCGTGATGGGAGCCGGCACCAACCACTGGTTCCACTCCGACACCATCTACCGCTCCTTCCTGTCGCTGCTGCTCCTGACGGGCTGTCAGGGCGTCAACGGCGGCGGCTGGGCCCACTACGTGGGGCAGGAGAAGGTCCGCCCCTACACGGGCTGGCAGCAGATGCAGTCCGCCGCGGACTGGGTGCGTCCCTCCCGGCAGATGGCGGGCACGCCGTTCTGGTACCTGCACACCGACCAGTGGCGCTACGAGAGGTACGGGGCGGACGCCCTCGCCTCGCCGGTCGGGCAGGGACTGTTCGCCGGACGGCACACCGCCGATCTGGTGGCGCAGTCGGCGCGCATCGGCTGGATGCCCTCCTATCCCACGTTCAGCGCCAACCCCCTGGACCTCGGGGCCCGGGTCCGTGCCAGCGGTCACGAGCCGGGCGAATGGGCGGCGGCCGAACTCGCCGCCGGGCGGCTCGACTTCGCGTCGTCGGATCCCGACGCACCGGCCAACTGGCCCCGGGTGCTGACGGTGTGGCGCGCCAACCTCATCGGATCGTCCGCCAAGGGCAACGAGTTCTTCCTGCGCCATCTGCTGGGCACCAGTGACAACGCGTCCGCCGACGAGGCGGCCCCCGACGAGCGGCCGAGCGAGGTCGTCTGGCACGAGGAGGCTCCGCGCGGCAAACTCGACCTGCTGCTCGCCCTCGACTTCCGTATGACGTCCACGACACTGATGGCCGACCTGGTGCTGCCGGCCGCCACCTGGTACGAGAAGCACGACCTGTCCAGCACGGACATGCACCCCTATGTGCACGCGTTCTCGCCGGCCATCGACCCTCCGTGGCAGGCCCGTACCGACTTCGAGATCTTCCACGGGCTCGCGGCCAGGCTCAGCGAACTCGCCGAGGGCCATCTGGACACCGCGTACGACCTGGTGGCCACCGCCCTCCAGCACGACACCCCGGGCGAGATGGCCCAGCCCGGCGGCACCACTCCCGAGTGGCGGGGCGGCCCGGCTCCGGTGCCCGGGTTCAACATGCCGGACCTGACCCTGGTGGAGCGCGACTACACCGCAGTCGCCGACCGGCTCGCCGCGCTCGGGCCCCTGGCCGAGCAGCACGGGATGACGGTGAAGGGTGTCACCGTCCACCCCGGGCCCGAGACCCGCTGGCTGGCCAGCCGGTGCGGCACGGCGGCCGCGGGCCCGGCGAGCGGACGCCCGCTCCTGGACACCGATGTGAAGCTGTGCGAGGCGATCCTCGCCCTCTCCGGCACCACCAACGGCCGCCTCGCTGCGGAGGGATTCGAGCAACTGGCCCTGCGCTGCGGCCCCGAGAGCGAACTCTCCTCGCTGTCGGAGACGGTCTCCGAACGACGCGTGGTGTTCTCCGACACCCAGCGCGGACCCGTCCAGGTCGGGGCCAGCTTCGAGTGGTCGGGCAAGGAGGCTCCCGACCGCCGCTACTCCCCCTTCACCATCAACACCGAGCACCGCAAGCCCTGGCACACCCTGACCGGGCGTCAGCACTTCTACCTCGACCACGACTGGATGGCCGAGCTCGGCGAACAACTGCCCCTGTACCGGCCACCGTTGGACCTGGCAGTGCTCGGCGAGTACGCCGGGACGCAGGAGCCGGGCGCCCGCTCGGTGGCGGTCCGCTATGTCACCCCGCACTCCAAGTGGTCCATCCACTCCGAGTACCAGGAGAACCTGCTGATGCAGACCCTGGCGCGCGGCGGGCCCGTGATCTGGATGAGCGTCCAGGACGCCGAGGCCATCGAGGTGGCGGACAACGACTGGATCGAGGCGGTCAACGCCAACGGCGTGGTCGTCGCCCGCGCCATCGTCTCGCACCGCATGCCGGCCGGCACCGTGTTCATGTACCACGTGCAGGAGCGGATGGTGAACGTCCCCAAGTCCGAGACCACAGGCCGGCGCGGCGGTGTCCACAACGCGCTCACCAAGGTCCTCATCAAGCCGACCCATCTGATCGGCGGCTACGGCCAGTTGTCGTTCGCGCCCAACTACTACGGGCCCACCGGCAACCAGCGCGACGCCGTGACCGTGATCCGCCGCCGTTCGCAGAACGTGGAGTACTGAGACCATGCCCCGTCGCACAGCGACCATCGGACGTGTCATGGCGCAGGTCGCCATGGTGATGAACCTCGACAAGTGCATCGGCTGCCACACCTGTTCGGTCACCTGCAAGCAGACGTGGACCAACCGCGCGGGCACCGAATACGCCTGGTTCAACAACGTCGAGACCCGGCCCGGCCAGGGCTACCCCCGCGGCCACGAGGACCAGGAGAAGTGGAAGGGCGGCTGGCATCTCAAGAGCGGCCGCCTCGTGCCGCGCAGCGGTGGCCGCGCGCGCCGCCTCGCCACCCTGTTCGCCAACCCCGAACTCCCCTCGCTCGCCGACTACTACGAGCCGTGGACGTACGACTACGAGACGCTGACCAGCGCCCCGCTCGGCGACGACGTGCCCACCGCCCGGCCCCGCTCGCTGATCGACGGGCGGCCGACCGAGGTGACATGGGGGCCGAACTGGGACGACGACCTGGGCGGCGGCCCCGCCCACCTGGCCGGCGACCCCGTGCTGCGGCAGATGAACGAGTCGGTGCGCCTGGAGTACGAGCAGGCGTTCATGTTCTACCTGCCGCGCATCTGCGAGCACTGCCTCAACCCGTCGTGTGTCGCGGTCTGCCCGTCGGGCGCCCTGTACAAGCGCATCGAGGACGGCATCGTCCTGGTCGACCAGGACCGCTGCCGCGGCTGGCGGATGTGCGTGTCGGGCTGCCCGTACAAGAAGATCTACTTCAACCACCAGAGCGGCAAGGCCGAGAAGTGCACGTTCTGCTACCCGCGCATCGAGGCCGGTGAACCGACCGTCTGCTCGGAGACCTGCGTGGGCAGGCTGCGCTACCTCGGCGTGATGCTGTACGACGCGGACAAGGTCGGCGCGGCGGCCTCCGTCACCGACGAGAAGGACCTCTACGAGGCACAGCTCGGCTGCTTCCTCGACCCGGACGATCCCGAAGTGGCCCGCGCCGCCGAGGAGTCGGGCATTCCGCACGACTGGGTGACCGCCGCGCGCCGCTCGCCCGTGCGGGCCCTGATCACCGACTATCGGGTGGCGCTGCCGCTGCATCCGGAGTACCGCACCATGCCCATGGTCTGGTACGTGCCGCCGCTGTCCCCGGTGGTGGACTCGCTGACCCGCAGCGGTCACGACGGTGAGGACCCCGCCCGGCTCTTCGGTGCCATCGACTCGCTGCGCATCCCCCTGGAGTACCTGGCCGGTCTCTTCACGGCCGGGGACACCGGCCCGGTGGAGGCGGCGCTGTGCCGTCTCGCCGCGATGCGCGCCCACATGCGCCGCGTCAACCTCGGCGAGGAGCGCGACCCGGCCATCGCGCGCGCCGTCGGCCTCGACGAGCGGCGCATCGAGGAGATGTACCGGCTGCTCGCCGTCGCGAAGTACGAGGACCGTTATGTGATCCCCACCAGTTACACCGGATCGGTGCCCAGTGACCCCGGCGACGGGTGCAGCCTGGACGGCGACGGCGGTCCTGGCATGTACGAGGCGGGGCTGCCCGGCATGGAGGCCTTCCACGCCCCGCCGGTGCCCGCGGCGGCCGGCGCGGGCGCGCCGGCAGACACCGGGCTGCGCGGCCGGGTCAACCTCCTCAACTGGGACGGCCGGGGCGCTCCGGGCGGCCTCTTCCCCAAGCGCCGGAAGGACGACGGCCGGTGATCCGCCCCGCCCTGCACCAAGCGGCCTCGCTGCTGCTCGGCTACCCCGACGCCCAGTGGCCCGGCCGACTCCGGATCGTCCGCCATGCGCTCGGTCAACTCCCGACTGCCGACGCCGAGTTGATGCTGCGGTTCTGCGACAGCGTCGCGCAGGTGGCACCGATGGAGCTCGGCGCCCGCTATGTCGCCACCTTCGACCGCAGCAGGCGCCGCGCCCTGCACCTGACGTACTACACCGACGGTGACACCCGGCGCCGCGGCGCCTCCCTCGCCCGGCTCAAGGCGCTGTTCCGCGAGCACGGCTGGGAGCAGAGCGACGGGGAGCTGCCCGACTTCCTGCCCGGCGTCCTGGAGTTCGCGGCCCGCTGCCCCGAGCCGGGTCTCGCCGTGCTCGTCGAGCACCGGGCCGCCCTTGAACTCCTCGGCCACGCCCTGGAGAAGTTCGCCAGCCCCCATGCCGACGTGGTGCGGGCCGTGTGCCGCACCCTGCCCGGCCCCGCGCCCGCCGACCACGCGGCGGCCCTGCGCCTTGCGCGCAACGGGCCGCCCACCGAGACCGTCGGGCTCGCCCCCTTCTCCCCCCACGGTTCCCGGCCCACCGAAGGAGCCCGCCGGTGACACACCTGCACATCGCCCTGTGGGGCGTCCTGCCCTACCTCGCCCTCACCGTCCTCGTGGCCGGCACCGCCTGGCGCTACCGCTACGACCGCTTCGGCTTCACCACCCGCTCAAGCCAGCTCCACGAGTCACGGCTGCTGCGCGTGGGCGGCCCCCTGTTCCACTACGCGCTGCTGCTCGTCATCGGCGGGCACATCATGGGGCTGCTCGTGCCGGAGGCGCTCACCCAGCGGCTGCACGTCAGCGAGGAGATGTACCACGCGTCGGCGCTCGCCATGGGCGGCGCCGCGGGCATCGGCGCCGGCGCAGGCCTCGCGATCCTGCTCGTACGCCGGCTGCGCACCCCGGGCGTACGCCGTGCCACCAGCCGCAGCGACCGGTTCGTGTATCCGCTGCTGACCCTGGTGCTCCTGGCGGGTCTGACGGCCACCGCGACCAGCGCCACCAATCCGTACGACTACCGCCTCGGCGTCTCGGTGTGGTTCCGCAGCCTGTTTGCGCTCGACCCGGACGTGGACGCGATGGCCCACGCCCCGCTCGTGTACCGGCTGCACGCCCTGCTCGCCATGACGCTGTTCGCGGCGTGGCCCTTCAGCCGCCTCATCCATGCCTTCACCGCGCCGGTGGGCTATCTGGTCAGGCCCTACGTCGTCTACCGCTCGCGGGCACGCGCCACCCCGTACCGGCATCCCGCCTCCGGGGTCCGCCCGCGGCACGAGAAGCCCGTGCCGCGCTGACCGGCCGGGCCCGCCGCCGGGCCCGCTCCGGGCGGCTCAGCCGTCCTGGGCGGCGGCCTGCCGGAAGTGGTCGGCGAGGTGGCGGGGGCCAGGACGTCCTGGGTGAGCACGGTCAGCGGGAACTCCAGCAGGCCGTGCACCCTCAGCGGGGTCGCCCGCCGCAGGACCGCGAGGGCCGCCCGAAGCGTCCAGGCGGGCAGGCGCGTGATGCGTGCGGACCGGCCAAGCGCCCGGAAGGCCTCTCGCGCGATGGCTTCGTGGGTGAGCACGTCGGGGCCGCCGAGGTCGACTTCCTCGGCGGCCCCGGTGACGGCGTCGGCGGCCGCGGCCGCCACATCGGCCCCGTCGACCGGGTTGATACGGAAGGTGCCCTTGCCGAATACGACAGCGCGGCCCTTGCGGGCCATGGCCAGGAACTCATCCATGTCGGAGAAGAACCCGTTGGGGTACAGGACGGTGTACGCGAGCCCGGAACCCCGCAGCTCCTCCTCGAACTTCCGCTTGGCGCGCACCAGTTGGACGCGCTCCAGGCCGGGCGCGCGCACGACCGACACGTAGACGAACTTGGCGACTCCCGCGCGCCGCGCCTCCTGAAGCAGCGCGTGGTTCGCGCCGTAGTCCACGTCCCAGCAGGTCAGCCGGCTGCGCCTGCCGACGAGACCGATGGCGCTGACCACGACGTCGACGCCGTCGCAGCAGCCGGCCAGGGCCGCCGCGTCGGTGGCGTCGGCGACGTGCACGTCGTCGACCCATGAACGGACCGGCGCCAGCTTGTCCGGCGTGCGGACCAGGGCCCGCACGCGGTGACCGCGCGTCGCCAGCTCGCGCACGGCCCGGCTGCCCAAGTAGCCCGTCGCGCCGGCCACCAGCACCCTCATCGCCCACCCCTTGTCGTGATCGTCGTCACCGTCCGGGCGCGAGCGGGTCCTCGACGAGCCCGCCGATGCGCCGCACTTCGTCGAAGGGGTCCACGGCCAGCTCACCGGCGGCGCGCGTCAGAGCGCGCAGGGCGGGAACAAGCCCGGCCCGCTCCTCGGCGGGCACGCGCGCGACGAGCGCACTGACCTCGGCCTGGCGGTGCGCCATCACGCGACCCACCAGGGAACGGCCCGCGTCGGTCAGGTTGAGGACGACCTCGCGCCGGCTTGCGGGGTTGGTCCTGCGGTCCACCAGCCCCGCGGCCTCCAGACGGTCGACCATCCGCATGGCGGTCGAGGGGTTCACCCCCAGGGTCGTCGCCATGGCGGCCAGCTTGAGCGGTTCACAGCTTTCCAGAACCACGAGGGCGCGCAGCTGCGGGAGCGTCATGGAGTCGTCGATCGACGTGAGGGCCCGCGCGGAGATCGCGACCAGGAGCCGGGACGCCGCCATGACGGCCACGGCCACTTCCTCGGCCTCCTGATCGAGGACCCGCCGATCCTGAGCCGCCTGAGCCGCCCGGCCCTGGGGGAGCCCGCCGCGCGCCTGCCGTGCTGCCTCGTGCGCCTGCTGTGCGCCTTCGTCGTGCGCCGTGGACATCGATACACCCCGATGTGTCAAGGCTGCCTCAGGACGAACAGGGCGGCCCTTGTAATCATTGCAGTCTGCAATGTTAGCCTGTGTGCGGAAGACCGGACCTGCGCGGGCGCGACGGGCCCGGTCGGCAAGGAGTGATTGACGATGACGGTGGAGCCGATACGCGAAGCCTATTCGTTCGTGTGTCTGCACTGCGGGCACGGCTGGGAAGGCTCGTACGACATACAGCACTCGACGGATGCGAACGGCGTCCGACGCACGGACTACTACGTCCGCGGCGTCCAGGAGCCTTCGCCGCTGACCCAGAACACCTGCCGGATCTGCCACCGCACCACGATCCGCGTCCTGCGCCCCGGCCGCGTCGCCTCGGCCCGCCCGTTCTCCGACTGACCGGGCCACGCCCACAGGCACCGCGTCCGACGAAGCACGCCGCCCTTCCGGGCGCCCGCAAGGCACTGCCCACGCGGGTGCCGACCCGCCCCCCTTTCCGCATCGTCTTCCTCTTCCGCTCCTGACGGGCAGCGCCGCCCGTCCCCCACCGCTGCCCCGGGCCGCGCGGCCAGCCACCGCGCCGTGCCCGGACCGGCGAGCCCTGCCCGACCCCGCCCCGGATACGGAGCCCTGCCATGCCCTTCTCCCAAGCCGCCCATTCCCATCCGCCCGCACACCACGGCGTGAAGATCCCGCACCTCGGGGACTTCCACGTTCCGCCGCGCGTCGTGGCCATCACCGCGCTCGCCATCCCGATCGGCGGGGCCGCCGCGCTGGTCGCCGTCGGCCTGCTCAAACTGATCGCGCTCTTCACCAACCTGTGCTTCTACGGGCGGTTCGCCTTCTCGACGACGGCGCCGCACGACACCCCGCACCGCTGGCTCCTGGTGGTCATGCCCATCGTCGGCGGCCTGGTCATCGGGTTCATGGCGCGTTACGGATCGGAGAAGATCCGGGGCCACGGCATGCCCGAGGCCATCGAGTCGATCCTGATCGGCGGCAGCCGCGTCCAGCCCCGGGTGGCCGCGCTCAAGCCCCTGTCGGCGGCGATATCCATCGGCACCGGCGGCCCGTTCGGCGCCGAGGGCCCCATCATCATGACCGGCGGCGCGGTCGGCTCGATCATCTCCCAGCACCTGCGCGTGACCACCGACGAACGCAAGGCACTGCTCGTCGCGGGTTCGGCGGCGGGTATGGCCGCGACGTTCAACGCGCCGCTGGCCGCGATCCTGCTCGCCGTCGAGCTGCTGCTCTTCGAGTGGCGCCCCCGCTCGTACCTGCCCGTCGCCGTCGCGGCCGCGACAGCGACGCTCGTGCGCGGCCCCCTGCTCGGCACCGCGCCCCTGTTCGGCGGCGCCCACGTCCCCGCACACCTCTCCACGTCCGCGTACGGGCTGTGCGTCGTCGCGGGACTTGCCGCCGGACTGCTCGCCCTCGGCGCGACCTGGCTGGTCTACTTCTCCGAGGACCTGTTCGCCAAGCTGCCCTTCCACTGGATGTGGTGGCCCGCCATCGGCGGCGCGATCATCGGCGTCGGCGGCCTCTTCGAGCCCCGCGCCCTCGGTGTCGGCTACGACGTCATCGACCAGCTGCTGACCGGGCGCGCCACGACGGGCCTGATCATCGGCATTCTCGTCGTCAAGACGCTCATCTGGGGCCTGTCGCTCGGCTCGGGCACATCGGGCGGCGTCCTCGCGCCCATGTTCATGATCGGCGGCTCGCTCGGGGCCGCCGAAGGGCTCATCTTCCCGGAGGTCAGCCCCGGTTTCTGGGCGCTGGTCTCGCTCGCGGGCGTCCTGGGCGGCGTCATGCGCTCGCCCCTCACCGGCATCGTGTTCTGTCTCGAACTGACCCATGAGATGAACGCCCTCATCCCGATGGTCATCACCGCGTCGGCCGCCTACCTCCTGTCGGTCATCGTCCTCAAGCGCTCCGTGCTCACCGAGAAGCTGGCCCGGCGGGGCATGCACCTGACCCGCGAGTACTCCGTCGACCCGCTGGAGGTCCACCTCGTACGGCAGTTGGAGACTCCGCTGCGCCTCACCCTGCAAGCGGAGCAGACGGTGGGCGAGGCAGCCCGGACGCTGCACAGCGCGTACGAGGCCGGAGACCCCGACAAGCTGCTGGCGCAGCGCCTCTACCCCGTCCTCGACGGCGACACCCTCGCCGGGGTCGTCACCCGCCATCAGCTGGTCCACGGCCGCGACGACGACAGCACACCCCTGACCGACGTCGTACGCCCCGCCGTGACCGCGTACGAGGACGAGACCCTGCGCACCCTGGCCAACCGGATGGCCGAGCACGACATCACCCGGATCCTCATCGTCAGCCGCGACCAACAGCCGCGCCTTGAGGGCCTGGTGAGTCTGCGTCAGCTCCTGCACGCGCGCCGTGTCGACCTGCACGAGGAGCAGCACAGGCAGCGCCATCTGAGCCTGCGGCCCCGCCGTGGCCGCTCCCTCGTGGTGGCGTCGGGCGCCGGAGTCCAGCCGTCGGCCGACGACGACGAGCCGACACCGCTCTCCGCCCAGCACATCGGCTGATCACGAGCAGAGCGCCCGCCGCCGCACCGGGCCGCGGGCCGCCGCTTCTCGCGGGCCGGGCGGCGCCGGGTTTTCCGGCTCCGCCGGGGCTCGGCTCGCGGTCGAGGGCCGGGGCTCAGTCGGCGGTGGCCGGGGACTCGGCACTCGGCCGCAGGTGCGCGGGAAGGGCGCACGCCGGTGTGCCTCCCGGCATGCGGTCACGATGGTCGGCGACGAGCCGATAGACGCCGCGGGCGACCCAGCGCACGGGAGGCACGGTGAGCAAAGCCCCCAGCACCGCCCACCCCTTGCCCGCGCTCAGCAGCAGCTTGGCGACGCCCTGCGCGCCGCCGTGCACCCTGCCGGCCGGGGTGACCCACAACACCTCGTATTCCGCGCGCTGTTGGGTGACGCCGAGGGCAGCCAGATCGGCGAACTGCCAGGGGGTGCTCTCGCAGCGGGGCCGCAGACGCCGCTCGGCGAAGTTCACACACGTGGTGCAGAACGCGCAATCGCCGTCATAGACCAGTACGGATTGGGTACGCATGCCCCCAGTGTCCCGCACCCGGCTCCGGCGGGGTCCCGCACTCCCGGCCTCCCCGTATTCTTGTTGCACATTGTTCGCAACAGCAGACCATATGCAAAAGAGGTGTTGGGGTGGGCTCTCCAGTGGTGCTCGGGATCGAGTCGTCCTGCGACGAGACCGGTGCCGGTCTCGTGCGCGAGGGGCGGCTGCTCGGCCACGCGGTGGCGTCGAGCATGGACGAGCACGCCCGGTACGGCGGAGTCGTCCCGGAGATCGCCGCCCGGGCCCATGTCCATGCCTTCACTCCCGCTGTCCAACGCGCGCTGGAGGAGGCGGACTTGGCGATGTCCGACATCGACGCGATCGCCGTGACGACCGGCCCGGGCCTGTCCGGCGCGCTCCACGTGGGACTGGCCGGCGCGAAGGGACTGGCGTATGCCCTGGGCGTACCGCTGTACGGGGTCCACCATCTGGCCGGGCACGTGGCCGCCGACACCCTGGAGCACGGCCCGCTGCCCGACCCGTGCATGGTGCTGATCGTGTCCGGCGGCCACACATCGCTCCTGCTGGTACGGGACCTGGCGCGCGACCCGATCATCCACCTCGGCGACACCCTGGACGACGCGGCGGGCGAATGTTTCGACAAGGTGGCCCGCGTCTTCGGGCTGCCCTACCCCGGCGGCCCTGCCATCGACCGGGCGGCCCGGGGCGGCGACGCGGGCGCGGTCGCGTTTCCCCGGCCGCTGACCGGCCCGCGCGACGACCCGTACGCCTTCTCCTTCTCGGGCCTCAAGACGGCCGCCGCCCGCTGGGCCGAGCGGCACGCGGGTCTTTTGCTGCCCGTCGCCGACGGCTCGGCGTCCTTGCAGGAGGCCATCGCCGACGTCCTGACCCGCAAGGCGGTGGCCGCCTGCCGTGCGCACGGCGTCGACACCCTGGTCGTGGTGGGCGGGGTCGCCGCGAACTCACGCGTACGGTCCCTCGCCGAGCGGCGCTGTGCCGCGGCCGGGATCACCCTGCGCGTGCCGCCCCTGAAGCTGTGCACCGACAACGGCGCGATGATCGCCGCGGTGGGTGATCTGCTGGTCCGGGCGGGTGCGCAACCCGCCCCGCTCGACGTGTCCATCGACCCGTCCGCCCCGCTGGAGTACGCCGCACTGCACCCGCGCGGCCGGGCCGCCCGGGCACCTTCCACGTCGGTGCCGCACCTGGTGCCCGCCCCGTGAGAACGGGGCACGCCCCCTCACACCATGGGCAGCGGGCTCAGCCGCGCGGCACGGCTCAGCGCTCCCCCGCCAGGTCCAGCTCACCCAGCGGCATCGGCGTGACCTCCGGAGCCGCGGTGCTGCGCCACGGGTGGGCCAGCGGCGCGGACAGCGGCTGCCACCAGGGCGTGGTGGGCAGCTCACCGGCGGGCTCGAACGGCTCCCCCGGGCGGGGGAACGCGGCGGCCTGCTCGGCCTCCTGAGCGGCGTCCCGCGTCCACTCGCCGGGCTCGGCCCAGGCATGCGGGGCGAGGTTGAACGTGCCCCAGTGGATCGGCATCATCACGCCGTGCGGCGCGCCGCCCTGAAGGTCGAGGTGGGTGCGCATGCCCTCGGCAGGAGTCATATGGATGTCGGGCCAGAACTCGCTGTAGGCACCGATCTGGATCATGGTCGCGTCGAACGGGCCGTGCTCCGCGCCGATGTCCTTGAAGCCGCCGAAGTAACCCGTGTCGCCGCTGTGGTAGATCCGGTGCTCGGGCCCGGCCACCACCCAGGAGGCCCAGAGCGTGTGCTGCCGGTTGCGCAGGCCGCGGCCGCAGAAGTGCCGGGCCGGCGTCGCGGTGAGGGTGATTCCCTCGACCTTCACGGCCTCGTTCCAGTCGAGCTCGTGGATCCGGTCGGGGTCGACTCCCCAGTGCTCCAGGTGCGCGCCGACACCGAGCGGCACCGCGAACACCGTGCCCGTCCCGGCCAGGGCGCGAATCGTCGGCAGATCGAGGTGGTCGTAGTGGTCGTGGGAGATGACCACGACGTCGACCGGGCCGAGCGCGGCCAGTGGCAGCGGTACGGGGTGCAGCCGCTTGGGCCCGGCGAACGCGAACGGGGAACAGCGCTCGCCCCACACCGGGTCGAAGAGCACGCGGCGTCCGTCGATCTCGGCGAGGACGCTCGAATGCCCCATCCAGGTGAGGCGAAGCCCGGTGGCCGGTGGCTTGGCGATGTCCGCGAGCGTGGTCGGATGGACCGGAATGGTGCCGGTGGGCGCGCGGCGTACGCGCTGCTCCTTGGCGAAGAACTGTTTGGCGAACTCCACGCTTGAGCCCGAAGGGGCGACGCGCGCTCCTTCGGGGTTCTGGAACACGCCGTCCGCGAAGTTCGGCGAGCGGCGGATCCGGGCCCACCGCTCCCCTTTGGCGTCGGCCCCGAACGCGTCGGGCCGCAGCTCACGAAGTCTGGAGCGGAGCGGAAGCAGAGAACCAGCGCCGGTCACGGCACCTCCTGATGTTCGGGTTGTCTCCATTATGTGCGCCCCCCTCGCGCGCCTCCTCCCGTCGCTTTGGCGGCGGACCGTGGACGGCGCGATCGCTCAGGCCCCGCCGCGGCGCGGCAGGCCGTACGCCCGCTCCACGCGCAGCCGCAGCACGAGGCGCCGGTCGCGCACCATGGCCGTGCGGTAGTCGTCCCAGTCGGGGTGTTCGCCCCGGACGTCCCGGTAGAGGGCGACCAGCTCCTCGACCGTGTCGTCGTACGGATCCGCGGCGACCGGGGTGAGATCGGCCGTCCCCTCCACCACGGTGTACGCCCAGCGGTCGTCGCTGGTCACGTGGTAGCTCGCCCGGGCGTCGCGGCGCAGGTTCCTGGTCTTGGCCCGGTCGTCGGTGAGCGAGACCTTGATCACGCCGTCCTCGGGGTAGTAGGCGTGACTGACATTGGAGAGCTGGGGTCGCCCGTCCCCCTTCAAGGTGACCAGTACGCCGCCGTCGTACTCGGCGAGCAGGGTGAGCAGCGCTTCTTGGGGTGCCTCGAATGCCGTCATGGCTGGGGAACGCGGATCCGGGCGGCCGGATTCCCCCGGTCCCCCGCGAAGAAGTTCGCCCCGGGGGGCCGCATCGTCCCCCTCGGCCGCACGGCGCCTGCCCCAGTCCCACGCGAAGAAGTTCGCCCCGGGGGCCGCATCGCCCCCTTCGGCCGCACGGGTGCCTTGCCCGGTCCGCCGGTTTCCCCGGATCAGCCCCGCACCGGCTGCCATGATGCGGGGATGATCACTCCGATACCCCCTGTGGTGCCCGCCGGCCGGATGGCCCGCACGGCACAGCCCTCCTTCGTCCTGCCCGGCGGCCGTGAGCTGCGGCCCTGGCGGGAGTCGGACGCGGCCGCCCTGGTGGCCTCGTGCCTCGACCCGGACATCGTGCGGTGGAACCGCGTCGAGCCGCTGTCGCACGACGCCGCCCGCGCGAAATCGCCCGCTGGGGGCAGCGCTGGACGGAGGAGGCCGCGGCGATCTGGGCGATCTCCCTGCGTGACGACGACCGGGCCGTGGGTCTGCTGGCGCTCTCGGACCTAGGGGGTGTCTGGTGGATCAGGGTCGGTCAGGGTGCGGCGCCTGGTGCGGTGCATCGCAAGGCGCCGGAACGTCGTGATAGCGGAGCTATCGGGGCGTTTCGGCAACGCCGCGAGGTGCCGTGCCAGGCGCCGCACCCCCGGCCATGATCCACCAGACACCCCCTAGACCTGCGCGGTGGCAGCGCGGAACTCGGGTACTGGCTGCTGCCGACCGGGCGCGGCGCCGGCGCGGCGCTCGACGCGACGTTGCGGGCCGCCCGGTGGGCGCTGGAAGAGCTGGGGCTGCACCGGTTGAGGATCACCCACTCGGTGGGGAACCCGGCCTCGTGCCGGGTCGCGCAGCGGGCCGGGTTCGCCCTTGAGGGCACGATGCGCGGAGCGCTGCTGCACGCCGACGGCTGGCACGACGAGCACCTGCACGCCCGGGTGGCCGGCGACCGATGGCCGCACGGGAGTTGACCGGGCCAACGGGCCGACGCCGCAAGGGAGTTGTCGCGCCGAGGACGGCTCAAGCCGGCTCCGTCGCGAGATCTGCCCGAGCGGGACGGCCCGTGGCAGACTTCTTACAGACTCGCCGTTGCGCTGTACGCCTCGTTGGTGAACTGCCCGTTCCCCGTGCTGTCGAAGTATCCGAGAATCGCGCCCGATTTCCATTGGCCGGCCTCGTAGGGCGCCGTAACGGTCACATAGCACGATGTGCAGTTGTGCTTGGTCGCATTGTTCTGGCTGACGCTGGATCCGTAGAAGTACAGGGCCGTTCCGAACGTCAGAGTGGCCGCGTTGCTGTTGCAGTAGGCCCAGACCGTGGAGGTCACGCCGGCAGCGCCGTGGTAGGGCTTGCCGGGGCTGACGGTGCAGGTGAGTACGGCGACGGAGGGGGCTGACCTGGTGACGGTCACGGTGCTTCCGCCCACCGTCCTGGTCGCACTGTTCTCGCCGGCCGCCACGCTGATGGTGGTCGCGTGGGCCGAGTGGGAGGCGGTGGGCGGAGCGGCCTGAGCGCCGGGGGCACCGATCAGCGCGACAGCGGTCATCGAGGCCACGCCGAACAGGCAGCCCCATATCTTAGTGCGCATGCAACCTCGATCTGGAGAGGGGAGATTGAGCACGGTGGTCAACCGCCGCAGCCCAGCGCCTGATCAGCGGAGAACGGCCGCGCGAACCATGTGCCACTGAAGGCGCCTGCCACAGGGCGAGCGTCCCAAGGAAAAGAAGTTCGCGATCTTCACGGACCGACCGCGAGCAAGATTCTGCGCCATGGAGTCAGGGGCGTCCATGCCGCGACGAGATATTTCAGGCCATTCTGTTTCCGAAAATGCTCACGCCGGAGCCGTGGGCGCCGCGGTGACGACGGCAACGGCCCGCCGCCCCCGATCCGTGTGGGCCCGCTCGCCGACGGGGCGGACGGACTGCCCGGCGTACGGGACCCAGGCATGCGCACCCACCTCGTTCCGGCCGTACCAGTGGTGCGGCATGCCCTCGATGGACGGTGTCCCGAACGGCCCGCCGGGAGGCGGAAGTACAGCGGTGGGCCCGGCATCGGCGCCTGCGTCCGCCTCGTCGATTACGCCCACAGCAAGCAACCGTTCCTTACGGCTCGCGCCGTGGGCACAGTGGACGCCATGAAACTGCTGATGCTGGGTGGAACGGAATTCGTGGGCCGGGCCGTGACCGAGGCGGCGTTGGCCCGCGGGCACGAGGTGACGGTCTTTCACCGCGGGCGGCACGAGCCGCCCGCAGGGGCGCTCTCCCTCCGGGGCGACCGCGCCGCCGAGGGCGGGCTCGCGGCGCTCGCGGACGGCACGTGGGACGTGGTCGTCGACACCTGGTCCGGCGCCCCGGTCGCGGTCCGTGACGCGGCCCGGCTGCTCGCCGGCCGCGCCGAGCGGTACGTCTATGTGTCGAGCCGGTCGGTGTACCCCCATCCGACGCCGCCCGAAGCGGACGAGCGGGCGCCGCTGGTGGACGGATCGCCCGACGCCACGGGCGAGGTGGACTATCCGCAGGCCAAGCGGGGCGGCGAGCTGGCCGCGGTCCGTGAGTTCGGCGAGGACAGGGCGCTGTTGGTGCGGGCGGGGCTGATCCTCGGCCCGTGGGAGAACATCGGCCGGCTCCCGTGGTGGCTGGCCCGGGCCGCACGCGGCGGAGACATGCTCGCCCCGGGCCCTCGCGACCTGGGCGTGCAGTACATCGACTGCCGTGATCTCGCCCAGTGGATCCTGGACGCGGCGCAGGACGGCCTGGGCGGCGCGTACAACCTGGTCAGCCCGGTGGGTCACGCCACCATGGGGTCTCTTCTCGATGCCTGCGTACGCGTCACCGGCGGGCGGGCCGTGCCGCGCTGGACCGACCCGGAGCCGATCCTCGCGGCCGGAATCGAGCCGTGGATGCAGCTGCCGGTGTGGATTCCGCCGGGCGAGCTGCACGACACGATCCACGCCACGACGGTCGCGAAGGCGGTGGCTGCCGGGCTGCGCTGCCGCCCCGTCGAGGAGACGGTCGCCGACACCTGGGCCTGGCTCCGCTCGATCGGCGGGACCGCGCCTCAGCGCCCGGACCGCCCCCGGCTCGGTCTCGACCCGGAGACGGAGGCGAAGGTACTGGCCCGCTGAGCGCCCAAATCCCCGGACTAGGACGCCTGATGACCGACCGTCAGAGTTGACGGCACGTCAGAGCGGCAGAAGGTCGGGCCGCTTGGCGGAGACCTCGTCGCCCGACGACTCGCCGCGCAGCCGTCGCCCGATCCACGGCACCAGGTACTCGCGCGCCCAGTGGATGTCGTCGCGCCGCACCTCCAGGGTGTTGCGCGGCGGCAGCGGCGGCCAGGGCTGGTCCGGGTCGGCCGGCACGTCGAGCCCGAGCACCTGGGCCGCCCGAAGGGCGACGCGGGTGTGTCCCTCGGCGGAGAGGTGCAGCCGGTCACCGTCCCAGGCGCGCCGGTCCTGGACCGACTTGAGCGACCACAGGTCGAGCACCGGGCAGTCGTAGCGGTCGGCGATGGCCCGCACATGCCCGTTGTACGTCGCGATCTTGCCCCGCAGATGGCGCAGGAGCGTGACGCCCCGGGTGTCGAAGCCGGTGGTCACCATGACGGTCCCGACCGCCGGCTTCAGGTCGGCGAGTGCCCGCTCGAAGCGTTCGGCCACCTCGTCGGGGTCGGTGCCGGGACGGATGATGTCGTTGCCGCCCGCGCAGAAGCTCACCAGGTCGGGAGCGAGCTCCTTGGCCCTGGGCACCTGGTCCTCGACGATCTGGTCGAGGAGTTTGCCCCGCACCGCGAGATTGGCATAGCGGAAGGTGCCCTCGGGCCGCTGGTCGGCGAGGAGCACAGCGAACCGGTCCGCCCAGCCGACGAACGTCCCGTCCGGACCGGGGTCGCCGACCCCTTCCGTGAAGCTGTCGCCGATCGCCGTGTACGACCCGAACGTGCCGTTGCTGAATGATCTCGAATCGTCTGCCACGAGGGTCCATCCTCCACCCGCGCAAGTGACCTACGCCACCGTAGGGAGGGGTTGACTGGGGGTGATATAGACCACCCGGTCAGTTTCCCGTGTCCGGGAATAGTCGGCCGACCGTCCACAACTGACGTGCCGGGAAGGGCTTTTGACCCTCGCTCCGCACGACGGACGTCCCGATGCCTGCGCCGTACCGGACGGAGGTCACACCGGGAAACGGCCGAAGGGGCCGTCGCGATGCGACGGCCCCGGATGTCGGCGGTTGCCCGAACCAGCGGTCCGGTTGGCTGCCGGGTTGGCGGGTTGGTGGGTTGGTGGGTCGAGGGGTGGGCGGATTGGCGGGTGGGTCAGCCGGTCAGCCGGTCAGCCGGTGAACGCCGCCGTGCCGTTCGGGGTGCCGAGGCCCGTCGGCCCGTCGTAGCCGGAGCCCGCCTCGCACAGGTAGGTGCCGCAGCCACCATTGGCGCCGGAGGTGACGTCGTTGAGGGCGGAGGTGTGGGCGTAGGGGAAGGACGAGGGGGTGGCATTCGCGCTGGGGGCGCCGGCCAGGGCGTACACGCCGGCGATGATCGGCGAGGAGGCGCTGGTGCCGCCGTACACGTTCCAGCCGCCGGCCTGATACGTGTCGTACACCGCGACGCCGGTGGCCGGGTCGGCGACCGCGGAGACGTCGGCGACGGTGCGCTTGGCGCAGCCGGTGTCCTTCTGCCAGGACGGCTTCGGGTCGTTCGCGGAGCAGCCCGAGCCGGCTCCGTCACCGCCGCCGCTCGATCCCCAGACCGACTCGGACCAGCCGCGCGTGCTGCTGTCCTTCTTCAGCGACGTGCCGCCGACAGCGGTGACGTACTGGGAGGCGGCCGGGTACTCGACGCCGTAGCCGTTGTCGCCGGAGGAGACGGTGATGGCGACGCCGGGGTGGTTGAAGTACTTGCTGTCTGCGGTGGTGTCGCCCGCGTCCTCACCGCCGCCGTAGCTGTTGGAGACGTACTTGGCGCCCATGGAGACCGCGCGGTTCACCGCGGTTCCCAGGTCATCCATGCTCGCGGAATTGGCCTCGACGAGCAGGATGTGGCACTGCGGGCACACGGCGCTGACCATGTCGACGTCGAGGGAGATCTCGCCGGCCCAACCCGCGTCCGCCGTGGGGTAGTTGGTGCCGCCGTTCTGGTCGGCCTTCTTGAAGCAGCCGTTGGCGGTGGTGCAGGCGGGCAGCCCGTACTGCGAGCGGTACGCGGCGAGGTCCGACTCCGCGTTCGGGTCGTCCTGCGCGTCCACGATCGCCACGGTCGCACCGGCGCCACCGCCGGCCGGAAGGTTGTAGGCCTTCTGGAGGTCGGCGGGCCCGAGGCCGGAGGGGGCGGCGCCTGCGGTGAGGCCCCTGTGCTGCTGGACGTCCGTACGCTCCAGCGCGAGGCAGTGCATCATGCGGAGTCCGGCCTGTGCGGCGCACAACTGCTTGACGTCGGAGGCGGGATGGCCGGCCTGCTGGGCGGTGGCCGAGGGGGCCGCGGCGAGAAGACCCGCCGTGACGAGCGTGAGCAGAGACAGCAGCGCGGGCGCGGCGGCGCCGGATCGTTGTCCGAACCTGAAGGTCCGTATGTGTTGCACGTTCTTCCTCCATGGGGGGATCGCCCGGTCCTGGGAATCGGACAGGACGCGAAGAAACGTCGAGTGCATGACAAATTGACGTTCGGAGACTGCCACCACGAGGAGTGGGGGCAGTCACGAACGTACCGACAGGCCCCACGCGTTGACAGGAGTCCCAAGGCAAAGGCTTTCTCTCGACTATGTGCGGACTTGCGCCTTTGATGGCGAAGAGGTGAAGAGATCCCACCGGAATGAACAAACCTCTTGCGGGGGCCGGGTTTTCAGGAATGGACGCCCGGGGTCACACGTGTCCGCCGAGCCTCCGCCAGACCGCCGCCGGGACCCGGCACGGATGAACCCCCCGCTGCCGTAAGCGAGATGGCGGCGCCGACCGGCTCGGCGGCCCGGCGACGCGGCCACCCGGCGGCGCGGCGACGCGGCCACCCGGCGGCGCGGCGATGCGGCGACCCGGCGGCCCGGCGGCCCGACCCGGCAGCCCGGCAGCCCGGCGACGCGGCGACGCGGCGAACCTGCGAACCTGCGACCCGGCGACCCCTCGGCCCGGCCCGGCGGCCCGACGGCCCGGCAGCCCGGCAGCCCGGCAGCGCCAGAGAGCGCTCTCACCTCGGGCGTCGGCCGGCCGGGCCCCGCGTGAGGGCAACGTTTGTACGGGAGGCACGGAGATGGTTGCCCCAGGAACGTTTGTCGTATCGTCGAAAGACGCGCAGGCCGCGCCGCCCAGGACCGACGTCAGGAGTCCCCGTGACCCAACAGATTCCGCAGGCCCCCACCGCCTCCGCCGAGCCCGCACTGTCGGGGGTGCGCAACTTCCGTGACGTGGGCGGGCTGCCGACCGTGGACGGCCTTCGGGTGCGGGGCGGGCGGCTCTATCGCAGTGGGCACCTCGCCCACGCCACCGCCGCGGACGCCGCTTTCCTCGCCACGCTCGGCCTGCACACCGTCTTCGACTTCCGCAATGCCGGGGACCAGAAGCTGGAAGGACCCGACGTCGCACTGCCGGGCGTGCGCAACGTCAACATCCCGCTGACGGATCCGGCCGACGGCGCCGAGTTCTGGAAGATGGTCCGCGAGGGCGACCTCGACGAGCTGCGGTCCGCGCTCTCGGGGAGCAGGGGCGCGGACCGGATGATCGCGTCGTACCGCGAGATCATCACCCACCGCACCGCCGAGCACAGCCGGGTGCTGCACGCGCTCGCCGACGACAGCGTGCCGGCCCTGATGCACTGCGCGGCGGGCAAGGACAGGGCGGGCGTGTCCATAGCGGTGGCCCTGCTCGCGGTCGGCGTGGAGCGCGATGCCATCGAGGCCGACTACCTCAAGTCCAACGCCCCGCACCGCCGTTACCGGGTGCGCCGCACGAGCGCGTCGCCCGATGCGATGTCCGACGAGGTGATGGAGCTGCTGAGCCCCCTCTTCGACGCCCGTGCGAGCTATCTGCACGCCGCGTTCGACACCATCGAGACGACCTGGGGCACCACCGACCGCTACTTCCGCGACGGACTGGGGCTCGCCCCCGAGACCCGCGAGCGGCTGCGTGAACGGCTCCTGGAAGGCTCCGCCTGAGCCCTCCGGCCGGGGGCCGGACGGGCACCTACTTGCCGCCGACCTCGAAGAGCAGATAGAGGAAGCCCGCGAAGATGTGTCCGGCGATGAGATAGGCGAAGAGGCGGACGACCAGACCCCTCGGGAACTTGGTCTCCGCGGTCTCCTCGATGTTCTTGCGGGGCGTCGCCGCGATGGGAGCGCTCTCAGGCTCGGACATGTCTGGTGTGTCCTCTCAGCTGTGCGGGTGGTACGGATGCGGATCGGGGCTCTGCAACAGGGTGTGCACGAAGAGGAATTCGGCCCCGCCGCGGGAGGCGGCCGAGATCCGGTGCGGGGTCAGCGAGTCGAAGTGCGCGCTGTCACCCGGGTCGAGTTCGTGAGTGGCCTCCCCCAGGCTCAGCCTGAGCCGGCCGGTCAGGACGTACAGCCACTCCTCGCCGGGGTGGACGCGGACGAGTTCGCGCTGGGTGCCGTACGGAACCTCCACGCGCAGCGCCTGCATGGCGCGCCCCGGCCCGCCGGTCTGGTGGTACGTCCAGCCGTCGGCCTCGCGCGGTGCGGCGCGGCCGGCCCGCAGGACGGGCTCGCGCTCGGGCGGCATTTCGCCGAGCAGTTCCGAAACCGTCGTACCGTAGATGCGGGCGAGCCCGAGCAGCATCGGCAGCGAAGGCTGACGCGCGCCCGTTTCGAGCCGGGACAGATGCGCGGGCGAGAGGCCGGCCCGCTGGGCGGCGGCCTCCAGGGTGAGGCCGCGGCGGCGGCGCAGTTCGCGCAGCCGGGGTGCGACGCCCGGGAGCGCCGCGACGTCGTCGTCGCCAGGAGTGCTCATGCACCCCATTCAGGCAGTCGGTTGCCTCAGAGGCAAATCTTTTGCCTCTGAGGCAAACCCTGCCGTGGCCGGCCCCTAGGGGGTGTCTGGTGGATCATGGCCGGGGGTGCGGCGCCTGGCACGGCACCTCGCGGCGTTGCCGAAACGCCCCGATAGCTCCGCTATCACGACGTTCCGGCGCCTTGCGATGCACCGCACCAGGCGCCGCACCCCCGGCCATGATCCACCAGACACCCCCTAGCGGTTGGCGACGGCCTGTTTCACCAGGGTCCGGCCGAAGTCCCACATGAGTCCGCCGCCCCCGTGCGCGTCGTCCATGACAGCGGTGAACGCCTCGACGAACCGGTCGACCTCGCGCTCCGTGATGGTCAGCGGCGGAATCAGCTTGATCACTTCCAGGTGGTCGCCCGAGACCTGGGTGAGGATGCGGTGCTTCTGGAGCAGCGGCACGACCACCATCTGCGCGAACAACCCCTTGCGGGCGGCCTGGAGCATGGTCCAGCGGCTGCGCAGCTTGAGCGAGGACGGCCGACCGAACTCGATGCCGATCATGAGCCCGCGGCCCCGGACGTCCGACAGGAGCTCGTAGCGGTCGATCAGGGCCGCGAGCCGGGTGCGCAGCAGATCGCCGGTGGTGCGCGCGTTCTCGACGATCCCCTCCTCCTCCATCACGGACAGCACTGCGAGGCCGGCCGCCATGGCCTGGGCGTTGGAGCCGAAACTGGCCGAGTGGACCAGGACGCGGTCCATCGACGAGTACACCTTCTTGAAGATCCACTCCTTGCCGAGGGTCGCTCCGACCGGAACATAGCCGCCTGAGAGCGCTTTCGCGACGCACACCAGGTCCGGTTCGACGCCCGGGTCGCGCTGGTAGGCGTAGAAGTCGCCGGTGCGCCCGAGGCCGGTCTGCACCTCGTCGGCGATCAGCAGCGCCTTGTGCCGGTGCAGCAGTTCCTGCGCGGCGAGCAGATAGCCGGGCGGCGCCTCGTTGACCCCCTTGCCCTGGATCGGTTCGACGATGAGCGCGGCCACGTCGCCACGCTTCAACTCCCGCTCCAGCGCAGCCAGATCGCCGAGGGGGAGCGCCGTGTCGGGCAGCAGCGGGGCGAACCCGTCGCGGAAGCCGGACTCGCCGTTGACCGAGAGCGAGCCGGTCGTCAGGCCGTGGAAGGCGTGCGAACAGTAGAGGACCCTGGGCCTGCCGGTCGCGTACCGGGCGAATTTGAGAGCGGTCTCAACGGCCTCGGTCCCGCTGTTGCCGAAGAACACCCGGTCCAGGTGCGGGCTGTGCGTGAGCAGCTTCTCGGCGAGCAGCCCGGGCAGGGGCTGGCAGTCGAAACGGGTCAGGTCGGCGAGCGAGGCGTCCAGCACGTCGTGCAGTGCCTTGCGGACCACCGGATGGTGCCGGCCCAGGCCCATGACGCCGAAGCCCGCGAGCATGTCGAGGTAGTCGTTGCCTTCGGAGTCCCAGAAGTAGGCGCCCTCGGCCCGCTCGTACACCTTGTCGAAGCCGATGGTGTGCAGCATGCGGGGAAGCTGGTGGTTGAGGTGTCTGGTGTGCAGTTCATAGCGCTCGGCGCCGCGTTCGGCGAGGAGTCGCGTGAGGTCGAAGCCCTTGCCCTGAGGGACTTCGGGGCTCGGTGCGGGGAAGCCCTTCGGCTCGCCGTCGGTCATGCGTCCTTCTCCTTCTCGCCGCAGCGGCGGCTCTCTCCGTGACCGCGAGCGCGGCGCCGATCCGTCCCGCGCTCTCGACCGGGCGGGCCCGATGTCGGCCACAGCACCTTTGCGCGCCGCTTTTCGGATCCTGTTCGGCTCGCGTTCACCCTCGGGCCCGTGTCACGGCGGAGCCGGCCGGGCGGCGTCGCGCGCCCCCGCCGGACAGCCGCCGGCCGGGCCCGGGGGCTCTGCGCGCCGCGCGTCCCGCCCCGGGCCGTCGACGCGCAGAGCCCCGGGGAGCCCGGACAGCCGGGCTCTCCGGGGCTCAGACGTCACCCGCGGTTGGCCTGAATGGTCTCGCGCACCGCCCTGAGCGATTCCTTGAGGGACCCCATGGTCGCGAGCACGGCGGTCGGCTCGTAGCCGCAGTGCGCCATGCAGTTCGCGCACCGGTCGTCCTTGCCGCGGCCGTACTTGTCCCAGTCGGTGTCCTCGACCAGCTCCCGGTACGTCGGCACGTACCCGTCGCTCATCAGGTAGCAGGGCCGCTGCCAGCCGAACAGGGAGTAGTTGGGGATGGCCCATGCCGTGCACGGGAAGTCGGCCTTGCCCTCCAGGAAGTCCAGGAAGAGCGGTGAGTGGTTGAGCCGCCAGCGTGCGCGGTTGCCGCCGGAGAACGCTTTCTTGAAGAGCTCCCGGGTCTGTTCGACACCCAGGAAGTGCTCCTGGTCGGGCGCCTTCTCATAGGCGTAGGCGGGCGAGATCATCATCTCGTCGACCTTGAGGTCGTCATTGAGGAAGTTGAGCACCTCGATGATCGTCTGCGGGGTGTCGGTGTTGAAGAAGGTCGAGTTGGTGGTGACCCGGAAGCCCTGTCGCTTCGCCTCCTTGATCGCCTCCACCGCCTCGTCGAAGACGCCTTCCTTCGCCACGGACTCGTCGTGCCGCTCGCGCAGCCCGTCGATGTGCACGGCGAACGCGAAGTACGGCGACGGCGTGAACTTCTCCAGCTTCTTACGCATGAGCAGGGCGTTGGTGCACAGGAAGACGTATTTCTTCTTGGCCACCAACTGCCGCACAATTTCGTCGATCTGAGGGTGCATCAGCGGCTCGCCGCCCGCGATGGAGACCATCGGGGCGCCCGATTCCAGAACCGCTCCGACGGCCTGGGCCACCGGCATGCGCTGCTTCAGGATCCCGGCCGGATGCTGGATCTTTCCGCAGCCCTCACATTTCAGGTTGCAGGCGAAGAGCGGTTCCAGCTCGACGATCAGCGGGAACTTCTCACGCTTGCGCAACTTCTGTTCAAAGAGATAGGTCCCGACCCTGATGGACTGGCGAAGCGGCATGGCCATCTGGCTCACCTCCTGGGGAGCAGCAAAGAACGGTGCCATTCAAAGAAAGCGGGAAGAACGGCACGAAGAACGCGGAAGGCTGATATTCCACCGCGCACCGTGCCAATCCGGACGAGTTCATGTTCTGGAGCGTCCACGACCACCCGGACGGCCGCAACCGGACGCGGTCCGGCCCGCTGGGCGGCCCACAGCGTAGCGGCGGACTCCATGTCCACCGCGATCGCCCCGGTCGCCCTCAGACCGGCCCGCTCCGGGCCCCGTACGACGTGATCGGACCCGGCGAGCGGGCCGGTGTGGACGGTGCGGCCCGGCAGCGCCGCGGCGAGCGCCGTGGCCAGCACCTCGACGTCGACGCAGCCGGTGGTACCCCGCGGATCACGGGTTTCCTCGGCGACGACCAGGTCCCCGGGGTGCATCCCGGGGACGAGGCCGGCGCAGAAGCCTGAGGCGATGACCGCCGCGTCGTGTGTCCCGGGCGCACTCAGGGTGCGTCCCAGAGCGCGTTCGGCGGCCTTGGGACCCATGCCGCTGCGCAGCACGGTGACCGGGCCCGCGGCTCCGCGGGCGCCGCGCAGCGCGAGGCGCTCGATGGTGAGCGCACAGGCGATCACCAGCGGCACGGGCCGCGGATCCTGGGGTGTGTCCATCAACTCCCCTTGCCGGCGTTGGGAGAGAACGGTTCTCCATGGACGTAGCGACCGAGCGCGGTCAGCGGGAACACCTGCCGGTACAGGTGGTAGTTGATCGAGAAGTCCCAGGGGAACCCGGTCCCGGTGAAGTAGGGCTCGTCCCAGGAGCCGTCCTCGCGCTGGTTCTCGGCCAGCCAGGCGACGCCTCGCTCGGCGGCCCTGCCGTCCCGCTCCCCCGCGGCGAGGAGCGCGAGCAGCGCCCAGGCGGTCTGGGAGGCCGTGGAGGGCCCGCGGCCCATCCATTCGGTCTCGCCGTAGGAGCGCAGGTCCTCGCCCCAGCCGCCGTCGTCGTTCTGCACGGATTCCAGCCAGTTCACCGCGCGGCGGACCGCCGGGTGCGATGCGGGGATCCCGGCCGCGACCAGCGCGGGCACCACCGACCCCGTCCCGTATACGTAGTTGACGCCCCAGCGCCCGAACCAGGCGCCGTTGGGCTCCTGTTCGGCGATCAGCCACTCGATGCCGCGCCGGGTGCGCGGATCGTGGGCCTTGCCCTCGTAGGCCAGCATCTCCACGACATGGGCGGTGACGTCGGCCGACGGCGGGTCGATGACCTCGCCGAAATCGCAGAACGGCAGCCGGTTGGGGAAGGGGCTGGTGTTGTCCGCGTCGAACGCGGCCCAGGCGCCGTTCTTCGACTGCATGCCGAGGCTCCAGCGCACCCCGCGCGCGATGGCCGCCTCGACCTTCTCGCTCTGCGGATGCTTGACCCGGCGCAGCGCCAGGATCACCTCCGCGGTGTCGTCGATGTCCGGGTAGTTGTCGTTGTGGAACTCGAACGCCCAACCGCCGGGCTCCAGTCGGGGCCTGCGGACGGCCCAGTCGCCGGGCCGGGTGATCTCCTCGGCGACCATCCAGTCGGCCGCCTTGACCAGGGCGGGGTGGTCCGCAGGGACGCCCGCGTCGGCGAGCGCGATGGCGGCCAGACAGGTGTCCCACACCGGGGACTGGCACGCCTCGATCATGCGGGCACCGTCCTCGCGCCACACCGCGAACCGGTCGAGCGAGGCAAGGCCGGCCCGCATCACCGGGTGGTCGAGGTCGTAGCCGAGCAGGTGCAGGGCGATCACCGAGTACACCGCGGGGGGCTGGATGCCGCCCCAGCAGCCGTCGTTCTCCTGGCGCTCGATGATCCAGCGCGCCGCGCCACGCATCGCGGCCCGGCGCAGCACCCGCGGCGCCACCTTGCGATAGGCGTGCAGCACCTTGTCGAGCCGCTGGAACGTGCCGCTCCAACTCGCCACCCGGTCAAGGGGTTTGGCGGGGTTGGGGCACCGGGGGTCGGTGTGCAGCTCGTCGAGCGCGAAGGGCGCCGGACGGACCGGCCGCTTCGCCGACACCACGGTGAGCGGCACGATGGTCTGCCGCGCCCAGCAGCCGAAGTCGTAGATGTTGAGCGGGACCCACGGCGGCAGGAAGATCAGCTCGGGCGGCAGCTCGGGCAGGTCGTCCCACTTCCACCAGCCGAACAGGGCCAGCCAGATACGGGTGAAGACCCGGGCCGAGGCGATTCCGCCCTTCGCCCTGATCCACGCCGAGGCGCGGGCCATGTGCGCGTCCTCGGGCAGGTCGCCGGCGAGCCGGAGGGCGACGTACGCCTCGATGGTGGCGGACAGTTCGCCGGGTCCGCCGTAGAAGGTCGCCCAAGTGCCGTCGTCACGCTGCTCGCCCCGGATGTGCAGGGCCGCGGCCCGGAGCGTCCTGTCGTCCTGGATCCCCAGGAACTGCCGCAGCAGCAGGTCCTCGGCGTCCATGGTGACGTTGGTCTCCAGGTCGCCCTTCCACCAGCCCTGGGCGTCCTGTCTCGCCAACAGGTGCTCCACGCCGCGTTCCGCGGCCAGCCGGGCGGCGTCGAGCACCTTGTCCGCGCCGGGAGCCGTCCCGGCGGTCGTACTGGCCGCGGCGGCCCGGGGCAGCGGGGCCCCGGTGCTTCCGTCGGTCGTCGCTGTCATGGCTTCCCCTTAGTGCAGTGGCTACTTCTGCTGTGCTGGGGTCTCCGTCGGAGCGAGCCCGGTTGCCCGGGCCCTTCCGGCGACTGCGAGTCATATGGGAATGGTGATCATCTCTTTCGTACGACGACGAAGTCCGCCAGCGCGGTGAGCTGCGCGCGGACGATTTCGGGCATGTCGACGGCGCCGAGTGCGTCGATGGCGATGGTGTGCTGCCTGCGGGCCTCCTGCGAGGTCCATTCGCGGCCGCCGGCCTCCTCGATCAGAGCCGCACGGGTGGCGAACTCCGCCTCGGAGAAGCTGTCGAAGTCATTGCTCTTGGCGTCGGCGGCGAGCAGTTCACCGAGCCGTGTGGAGGCCGTGCCGCCCGCGGCGAGCGCGGCGACGACCGGCAACGACTTCTTGCGCTGGCGCAGGTCGCTCCAGGTCTGCTTGCCCGTGGCGTCCGGGTCGCCCCAGATGCCGAGCAGGTCGTCGACGGCCTGGAAGGCGAGGCCGAGGTGATAGCCGTACGCCTCAAGGACGTCGGCCGTCCTGTCGTCCGCGCCGCCGAGGACCGCGCCGATGGAGACGGCGCAGGCGAGCAGTGCGCCCGTCTTGTTGCCCTCCATCTCCAGGCACTCCTCGACGGTGACCCGCTCGCGGTGCTCGTAGGAGATGTCCTGGGCCTGACCGTCGATCAGCTTGCGCGTGGCGGTGGTGAGCCGGCGCGTGGCGCGGCCCGCGTCGACCGTGCCGAGCTCCAGCAGGACCTCGTTGGCGAGGGCGAACAGGGCGTCGCCCACGAGGATCGCCTGCGCCGGGCCGTGCACCTTCCACACCGTGTCCCGGTGGCGGCGCTGTTCGTCGCCGTCCATGAGGTCGTCGTGCAGGAGCGAGAAGTTGTGCACGAGCTCCACCGCGACCGCCCCCGGCACACCGACCTCGGCGGCGGCACCGGCTGCCTCCGCGGAGAGCAGGGCGAGCGCGGGACGTACGGCCTTGCCGCCGTCGCCGGCCGAGGGGCGGCCCTGCGCGTCGATCCACCCGAAGTGGTAGGCGGCGACGGTGTCCATGGGAGCCGCGAGCCGGTCGACGGCCGCGCGAAGCTCCGGCGTCGACAGCGCGCGCCCCCGCTCCAGCAGGGCGTTGACGTCCACGGTGTCCACAGCCGGATTCGCCGAAGCCGAAGGCACAGTCGGCACAGTCTCTCCTCTTGTTCCAGTACTGCTAACAGTCATGCCGCCTCCTGAAGCGGATGAACATGGGGGCGGCCCAGAGCGGCGAGCGCGGCGCCGACGGCGCTGAATCCGCTGCGCACGGCGCCTTCCATGGTCGCGGGCCAGCCGGTCGCGGTCCACGCCCCGGCCAGATAGAGACCGTCCGCGCGGGTCCGCGCCGGCGGCCGCAGCCGTCCGACGCCGGGGGTGGGGGCGAACGTCGCTGTCCGCTCCCGGGTGACGAAGAAGTCGAGGATGTCCGCGCCGCGCGCCGCGGGCAACAGCTTTTCCAGCTCGGGCACGTAACGCGCGCGCAGTTCGGCCACGGGCAGCTCGATCTCGTCCCCCGCGTCGGACTGCGAGATGGCCAGATACTGCCCCCGGCCCGTGAGCCCCGAGGAGTCCGTACGGTCGAAGACCCACTGCACGGGGGTGCCGAGCGCGGCGAAGAAGGGCTGTCGCAGCACCTTGCGGTCGTAGACGACGTGCACGTTGAGGATCGGAGCGGTCCCGATGTCGAGCAGCCTGCCCGGGTTGTCGAGTGCGCCGTCGGGCAGCAGGTCGTACGTCTCCTTCTGGGGCACGGCGAGCACGACGGCGTCGGCGTCCAGCGTCTCGCCGCTCACCCGGACCTGCCAGCCGCCGTCGTCCGTACGGGAGACGGACTCGGCCTTGGTCCGCGTCTCGGTGCGCACTCCCGCGTTGTCGAGCGCCTTGCGGGCCAGGGTGTCGTGCAGTTCGCCGAGCGGCACGCGGGCCCAGCCGATGTCGGCGGCGCCCGGCTCGGAGAGCAGGCCGGTCTTGAAGACCTTGGCGGCGAGCCCCAGGGAGGCGTGCGGCGCGGTGGCGTTCAGCGTCGCCACGCCCACCAGGTCCCACAGCGCCTCGATGGTGCGGTCGGACTGGCCGTGCCGGCTGAGCCAGGTGGCGAAGTCCACGCCGTCCAGAGCCGGGTCGTCCGGGTCGAGGCGGCCGAGCGCGAGGGCGGCGCGCCCGACGGAGGCCCGCTCGGCGAGCGAGAGGTGCGGATAGGTCGCGAGGCTGCGCGCCAGGTGCAGGGGCACGGGCAGCGGGTCGCGGCGCAGCCGGCCGAGCCGGGGGCCACCGGGGTGTGCGACGTCGAGGACGGGGACGTCCAACCGGGCCTGGACCGGGGCCAGTTCCGCCCCGCCCACCCGATCGAGGAACCACCGGTAGGCGGTGCAGCAGCGCAGGTAGACGTGCTGGCCGTTGTCCACGGTGAGCTCGCCCCTGCGGAAGGAGAACGCGAGTCCGCCGAGCCTCGGCCGGCCCTCGACCAAGGTCACCTCGACGCCCGCGTCGGCGAGTTCGAGCGCCGATGTGATGCCGGCGAGACCGCCGCCGATCACCACGGCGCGCTGGGGCCGCGCGTTCGTCATGCGTCGCCCTCCCGCGTCGGCGTGCCGGTGTGGTGCGCACGGCGGGCCGGCGCGGTCCAGGGCGCCGCGAAGCGGCCGGTGGAGGCACACAGGGCCCGCGTCATGCTCTTCGGCCCTTCGTCCAGGTGCGCGTGGTGCATCAGGCGCGCCTCCTGGCGGTCTGCCGGGAGACGTTGCGCGTGTCGAGCCCCGACAGGCCGCGTACCGCGACGTACGCCTTCTCGCGGCCGGGCAGCGAGACCCGGCCGCGCAGCACCGCTTCGGGGTCGCGCTCGATGCGGTCGAGCAGCCGCCGGTAGATGCCGGCCATGGCCGCGACGCAGGCACCGCTGCGCCGGTCCAGCATGGGCAGCAGCCGGTATCCCTCGGCGAACAGGGCGCGGGCGCGCCGCACTTCGAAGTGGACGAGGCCGGCGAAGTCGGAACCGGGCGGCGGCTGGGGCCCGTTGAAACCCGTCGAGCAGCCGAACTTGGCGAGGTCGTCGGAGGGCAGATAGGTCCGCCCGTTGCCGGCGTCCTCACGAACGTCCCTGAGGATGTTGGTGAGTTGGAGGGCGAGGCCCAGCGTGTCGGCGTACTCGGCGGCGCGCTCGCTGCCCGGCGCGCCGGGCTGCGTACCGAACACGCCGAGCGAGAGCCGTCCGATGGCGCCGGCGACGCACCGGCAGTACGTCTTGAGGTCGTCCCAGGTCTCGTAGGTCTCGCCGTGGACGTCCATCAGGACGCCGTCGATGAGTTCGTCGAGTCCGCCGAGCGGGATCGGGAAGCGGCGCGCCGCGTCCGCGAGCGCCACCGCGACCGGGTCGGTGTCGTCCTCGTCGACCGCGCCGTCGCGCACACGCCCGAGCAGCGCCCGGGTCTCCTCAAGGCGCGTCTCCTTGGCGTCCTTGGCCAGCGTCCCGTCGCCGATGTCGTCGACCCGGCGCGAGAACGCGTACAGCGCGGACATGGCCTGCCGCTTGTCGGCCGGCAGCAGCCTGATGCCGTACGCGAAATTGCGCGCCTGCTGCCCGGTCACGGCCTCGCAGTAGCTGTATGCGGCCTGTACCGGTGCGGACACGGGTGCCTGTGCCTCCACTGTCCGGCTCACCCCTCTCTACGCGCTCTTCGCAAGACGGCTCCCACCTCGCGCATCAGCCTTGCCTTGGTGGGCTTGGGCGCCCCCGGGAGTACGTCGTGGCCGGCGGCAGCGACCGCGTCGAGCGCGGCACGTCCTCCGGCCACGAATCCGGCCAGCAGCAGCTTGAGTCTGCCGTGGACGCTACCCACCAGGGGGGTGCCTTCATTCAGCAACGACCCGGCGCGTTCCGCTTCGAACGCGACCAGGGCACGCACCGATGCGCTGCCGCGCGGGGCGGCCAGATCGGCCGGTGTGACGTGGAAACGTGCCATGTCCTGGGCCGGCAGGTAGATCCGGTCACGGCCGAGGTCCTCCTTCACGTCCTGGAGGTGTTCGACGATCTGCAGCGCCGTGCAGATGGCGTCGGAGCGCTGGATCCGCTCCGGGCTCGCGGTGTCGGTGAGGGCGAGGACGAGGCGTCCCACGGGGTTGGCCGAGAGCTCGCAGTAGGCGAGCAGGTCCTCGTACGTCTCGTAGCGCCGCACCCGCTGGTCCTGGCGGTTGGCCGCGATCAGCCCGAGGAACGGCTCGGGGGTGAGCCCGCAGCGCCGCACGGTGGGCTGGAGCGCCATGAGGAGCGGGTGGTGGGGCTCCGCGTCGAAGACCCGGCGCAGGTCCGCCTCGAAGGCGTCGAGCATGACGAGCCGGTCGTCCGCGTCGGCCGGGCCGACGCCGAGGTGGCGGGCGTCGGCGCCGCCGGGAGCGAGGTCGCCGTCACCGATGTCGTCGACGAGCCGGGCGAAGCCGTACACGGCCATGAGGTCGTCGCGCCAGGCGCGCGGCAGGAAGAAGGGGGCCACCGGAAAGTTCTCGTCCGCGGCCTTGTCGAGCGTGGCGCGTGATGCGGCTCCGGTGCGCACGTCCCGGACTGGGGTCACCGGGTGCCGCCCGGGGCGGGAACGGCGGCCGTCCCTTTGAGCTGGAGATCTTCCGTAGCCATGGCCGTCACATCTCCCGTTCTACACCGCCGACCCAAAACATCCTATTTCGGACACGCCGCCTGACCTCCCCGGACGGGATGGCCCGTCACGCCGGGAGCCCGGGGCGTATCACCCCACTTGCGGCGAATCAGCACCGGTACAGCTTACGTTGTACAACGGCCGCCGACGCGCCGGGGTGTTGCGAGCGTTACAAGAACACTCCCAACAGGCCCAACCTTCCCCGCACACTGGCAACTTGACGGGATCTTGACCGTCCGGACGCCGCGCGGAGTGTCCGACCACACCATAGGACGCACAAGCCCCTGCCGGGGTTGATCGACAGGGGCTTCGGGTGTGCGGACCGCCGGGGGTGAGTGGCCGTCAGCGGCCCGACTCGTTCTGGTACGCCTTGACGACCTCGTCGGTCGGCCCGTCCATGAGCAGTTCGCCACGCTCAAGCCACAGCACGCGGTCGCAGGTGTCCCGGATCGAACCGATGCTGTGGCTCACGAGGAAGACCGTTCCCGCGTGCTTGCGCAGTTCGCGGATCCGCGCCTCGGAGCGGATCTGGAACTGGCGGTCACCGGTGGCAAGCGCCTCGTCGATCATGAGAACGTCGTGGTCCTTGGCCGCGGCGATGGAGAACCGCAGCCGGGCCGCCATGCCGGAGGAGTACGTCCGCATCGGCAGGGAGATGAAGTCGCCCTTGTCGTTGATGCCGGAGAAGTCGACGATCTCCTCGTAGCGCTCCTTGACCTCCTCGCGCGACATGCCCATGGCCAGGCCGCCGAGGATGACGTTGCGCTCGCCGGTGAGGTCGTTCATCAGCGCCGCGTTCACGCCGAGCAGCGAGGGCTGCCCGTCGGTGTAGACGCGCCCGCTCTCCGGCGGCAGCAGGCCGGCGATGGCCCGCAGCAGCGTCGACTTGCCCGAGCCGTTGGAGCCGATCAGGCCGATCGCCTCGCCGCGGTACGCGGTGAACGACACGCCCTTGACCGCGTGCACCCGGCGCATGCCGCGCGAGGCGCCGCCGGTCTTGTCCTTCTTGACGATGCGGCTCAGCGCGGCCGTCGCACTGCCCCGCCCGCCGCCGCCACCGTTGACGGTGTACACGATGTGCACGTCGTCGCAGATCACGGTGGGAATGCGCGCGTCCTCGACCGCCACGCGGTCCTTGATGTCCTCAGCCACGGCCATACCGCTCCTCCGCCTTCCAGAAGTACACGAATCCCAGGGCGCCCACGACGACGGCCCAGCCGACCGCCAGGACCCAGACGTGCGGGGGCAGGGACCCGCCGCCGTAACCGTCCAGCAGGGAGTAACGCGCCAGATCCATGTAGATCGCGGCGGGGTTGACCTGCAGGACGTCCTTCAGCCAGCCCGGCTTGTCCTTGAGTACGGCGGTGATGCTGAACATCACGCCGGACGAATACATCCAGGTCCGCATGATGAACGGCATCAGCTGCGCGAGGTCGGGCGTCTTGGCGCCGAGCCGGGCGAAGATCAGCGCCAGACCGGTGTTGAAGACGAACTGCAACGCCAGCACCGGGACGATCAGGATCCACGTCATGCCCGGCGCGAAGCCGGAGGCGACCACCACGATCATCAGGACGATCATCGAGAAGAGCAGCTGCTGGAGCTGCTGGAGCGCGAACGAGATCGGCAGCGAGGCGCGCGGGAAGTGCAGGGCGCGCACCAGGCCCAGGTTGCCGGAGATCGCCCGTACGCCGGCCATCAGCGAGTTCTGCGTGAAGGTGAACAGGAACACGCCGGTCACCAGGAACGGGATGAAGACATCGTTGGGGATGCCCTTCCTCGTCCCCATGAGCACGCCGAAGATGAAGTAGTAGACCAGCGCGTTCAGCAGGGGCGTCGCCACCTGCCAGATCTGGCCGAGTTTCGCCTCGCTGTACTGGGCGGTCAGCTTGGCCGACGAGAACGACAGGATGAAGTGGCGCCGGCCCCACAGCTGCTTGATGTAAGCGGTGAGCCCGGGACGGGCGCCGCTCACCGACAGCCCGTGCTTGGCGGCGAGGTCCGCCGGGGACAGGGTTGTGTCACTCACAAGTGGAAACTTTCGTGTTCAAGAAGTACGCCCGATGGTCGCGGAGCCGGCTCTCAGATGACGGGGGGACGGCCCAGCCGGGTGAGCTTGAAGACCGTACGCCACTTCATGGGGCGGCGGGGTCCGCAGGGCGTCGACCAGCCCTCCTTGAAGCCGCCGAACCAGGCCTTGAGCGCCGGACCCGAGGGCTTGCGGGCCAGGGTCAGGAGCAGCCAGACGCCGAGGTAGACCGGGACGAGCGGGGCCGGCAGATTGCGCCGGGCCAGCCAGACCCGGTTGCGGGCCACCATCCGGTGGTAGACCGCGTGCCGGGACGGGGCGGTCGTCGGGTGGTGCAGGACCATGTCCGCGCGGTAGTCGATCATCCAGCCGGCGTCGAGTGCCCGCCAGGCGAGGTCGGTCTCCTCATGGGCGTAGAAGAACTCCTCGGGCAGCGCGCCGACCTCGGCGAACACCTGGGTGCGCACGGCGTTGGCGCCACCGAGGAAGGTCGTCACGCGCGAGGAACGCAACGGGTCGGCGGCGCGCAGCCTCGGCACGTGGCGGCGCTGGGTGGCGCCCGTCTCGGGGTCGGCGATCCGGAAGCTGATGATGCCGAGCTCCGGGTCCTGCGCGAAGGCCTGCCGGCACAGTTCGGCGGTGTCCGCGTTGGGCAGCGAGCCGTCGTCGTCGAGGAAGAGCAGCACGTCCATCTCGGCGCCCGAGGGACCGAACGCCTCGATGCCGACGTTGCGCCCGCCGGGAATGCCCAGGTTCTCCGGCAGCTCCACGGTGCGTACGCCGTCGGGGACGTCGGGGACCGGGGCGCCGTTGCCGACGACCACGACCTCGACCCGGTCGCCGTCCTGCTTCGCCACCGATGCGAGCAGCGCGCGCAGTTCGGCGGGCCGGTTGCCCATGGTGATGACGACCGCGCCGACCTTCATCGGGGCGCTCACTTCAGCCTGCTGGAGGCCAGGACGGACACGAGGTGCAGCAGCGTCTGGAGGAGCGCGATGCCGGCGAGCACCGCGACGCCCAGGCGCGAGAAGTACAGGTCGCCCCGTACCTGGTCCACGATCGCGAGGACCAGGATCAGCAGCGACGCCTCGATGCCGAGGACGAGCCGGTGGAACTTCAGCGCGGCCGCGGCCCTGCGGGCGAGCGCCATGCCCAAGGAGCGCGGCGTGGCGGCCGCGTCCTTGACCTGGGGCAGCCCCGCCTGGTGGCGGGCGACGCCGACGAGGTCGGTCTCGGCCTTGATCAGGATCGCGCCGAGCGCGGCGAGCGTGCCGAGGAAGGCCCACAGCCAGTCGATGCGGCCGGGGCCCCACAGATCGGCGGCGCGCAGGCCGAAGCCGACCAGGACAGCCGCGTCGCACAGATAGGCGCCGACCCGGTCCAGGTAGACGCCGGACAGCGAGAACTGCTTCTTCCAGCGGGCCACTTCGCCGTCGACGCAGTCGAGCAGCAGGTAGCCCTGGACGGCGATGACACCGAGGACGGCGCCCCAGACGCCCGGCACCAGCAGGGCCGGCGCGGCGAGGACACCGCTGAGCGTCATCAGGTAGGTCAGCTGGTTCGGCGTGACCTTCGTGGTGACCAGGCGGCGGGTGATGCGCAACGAGATCTCGCGCATGTACAGGCGGCCGCCCCAGTGCTCTCCGCTGACCCGGTCCTTGACGCCCGCCGGGTGCACGACCGGGCGGAGTTCAGCTACGGATGGTCTTGGCATAGTCGGCGTACGCGTCCCTGATCTGATCGGTGGACAGGTCGAGGTGTTCCAGGATGGTGTAGCGGCCGGGGCGGGTCTGCGGGGCGAACTCGACGGCCTGGACGAACTCGTCCACGCTGAAGCCGATCTCCTCGGTCGTCACCGGCAGGGCGTGCCTGCGCAGCACCTCGGCCATGAGGGCGGACGCGTCCTTCGCGCCGCGCAGGTGCATCGCGAACGCGGCACCCAGACCGCACTGCTCGCCGTGGCTGGCGGCGCGCTGCGGGAAGAGCAGGTCGAAGGCGTGGCTGATCTCGTGGCAGGCGCCGGAGGAGGGCCGACTGTCGCCGCTGATCGACATGGCGATCCCGGACATCACCAGGCCCTCGGAGAGCGTGACGAGGAAGTCGTCGTCGCCGACGGTGCCGGGGTGGCGCAGGACCGCCTCGCCGGCGCTGCGCGCCATGGCGGCGGCCAGGCCGTCGACGTGCTCGCCGGTCTCGCGGTGCGAGAGCTCCCAGTCCGCGATGGCGGACAGGTTGGAGATCGCGTCACCGATGCCCGAGCGCACGAAGCGCGCGGGCGCCTCCCGGATCACGTCCAGGTCGATGAGGATCGCCAGCGGGGTCGGCACCCCGTAGGAGCCGCGCCCGTTGTCGTTGTCGAGCGTGGAGATCGGCGAGCAGATGCCGTCGTGCGAGAGGTTCGTGGCGACCGCGACCATCGGAAGCCCGACCCGGGCCGCCGCGTACTTGGTCACGTCGATG
Organism: Streptomyces sp. NPDC048416; assembly: GCF_043200435.1. Lineage (NCBI taxonomy): Bacteria > Bacillati > Actinomycetota > Actinomycetes > Kitasatosporales > Streptomycetaceae > Streptomyces > Streptomyces sp. NPDC048416. The sequence continues at coordinate 257,529 of NZ_JBICXU010000003.1, read as the reverse complement.
ATCTTCCCGCCGCCGAGCGCCACGACCGCGTCGTAGCGCTTGCCGCGCATCTGGTCGGCGAGGGTGACCGCCGCGTCGATGGTGCCGCCGTCGACCGCGTACCACTCTGCGCCCGGCAGGAGCGGGGCGAACTGCTCGCGCAGCTTCTGTCCCGATCCCCCGCTGACCGCGATCGCCAGGTTGCCGTTGGCGGAGATCCGCTGATCGGCGAGGACGACGGCGAGGTCGTCCAGGGCACCGCGGCGGATGTCGACGACGACGGGTGAGGGGATCAGCCGCGTCAGTACTGGCACGCGATCTCACGGCCCTTCGCCAGGTCGTCGTGGTTGTCGATCTCGACCCACGAGACCTCGCCGATGGGGGCGACGTCCACCGTGAAGCCGCGGTTGACGAGCTCCTGGTAGCCGTCCTCGTAGTAGAGGTCGGGGTCGCGCTCGAAGGTGGCCTTCAGGGCGTCGGCGAGCTCTTCGGCGGCCTCGGCCTCGATGAGCGTGACGCCGATGTACTCGCCGGTGGCGCTCGCCGGGTCCATCAGCTTGGTGATGCGCTGGACACCCTTGCCCTCGGCGGTGATGACCTTCATCTCCTCGTCGGCGAGGGACTTCACCGTGTCGAGGGCGAGGATGATCCTCCGGCCCTCGCCGCGCGCGGCCAGCAGGGTCTTCTCGACGGAGACGGGGTGCACGGTGTCGCCGTTGGCGAGGATCACACCGCGCTTGAGGACGTCACGGGCGCACCACAGGGAGTAGGCGTTGTTCCACTCCTCGGCCTTGTCGTTGTCGATCAGCGTGATCGTGACGCCGTACGCGGCCTCAAGGGCCTCCTTGCGGGCGTACACGGCTTCCTTGCGGTAGCCCACGACGACGGCGACCTCGGTGAGGCCGACCTCGGCGAAGTTCTTCAGCGCGATGTCCAGGACGGTGGTGTCACCGTCGACAGGCACGAGGGCCTTCGGGAGCGTGTCGGTGTAGGGGCGCAGACGCCGTCCGGCACCGGCTGCCAGAACAAGGCCAATCATGCTGTCTCTCCTTCGTCATGTACGGCTGGTGCTCCGGAGGACACCCAGAACCGGATGGACTCCACGAGCACCACGAGCGCGACGGCCGCCGCGAGGGCGGTGAGCGCCAGGGTGAAGTCTGTGCCCCGCGTGGCGAGGACGGCGGCGAGCACCGCCACCACGAGCGTGCGGCCCTCGTGGCCGCCGATCACCCGCACCAGCCACGCCGGGGGCGCGCCCGAGCCGCCCTTGATGCGGTAGACGGTGTCGTAGTGATGGTAGGCGACCGCGGACACGAGCCCGAAGGCCGCGGGAAGGGCCCCGTCCACGTCCGAGCGGGCCGCGAGGACCAGCACGGTGCAGTACTCGGCCACCCGGAAGAGTGGCGGTGCGAGCCAGTCGAGGGCGCCCTTGAGGGGGGCGGCCACGGCGAGGCCGGACAGGATCGCGTAGAAGACGGCCGCGATGATCATCTGGCGGCTGCCGACCGGCTGGGTCAGGGCGGTGGCGATCAGGGCGGCGGCGCCGACGGCCGCGACCACGGGGGCGCCCGGGATCCGCGGCGCCTTCGCCGCGATCAGCTGCGCCAGGGGTCCGCTGTCGGCGAGCTCGGCCAGCGCGCGGGCTGCCCGGTCGGTGCGGGTGGCGCGGCGGGTCAGGGAACGCAGGACACGGCCGGCGGTGGTGTAGCAGGCGGCGAAGGCGCAGCCGATGAGCAGCGCGTAGAAGACGATGCGGGGCGTGGTGACGGCGGTGAGCACGGCGATCATCGCCCAGCGCTCGCCGATCGGCAGCACGATCATGCGGCGCACCCAGACCGTCCAGCCGACCGAGTCGAGCCGGTCGGAGAGGGCGGCGGTGGGGCTGGTGTTCGTGGTGGCGTCGGTCCCCACGACATGGGCCTCGTTGTAGGAGAAGTCCACGACGTGCCGGCAGGTCTGGAGCACCATCGCGCCGAGCGCGAGCGCCCATACGTCGTCGCCGCCCCGGGCGGCCCCGAGGGCGAGGCCCGCGTAGTAGGCGTACTCCTTGGCCCGGTCGAACGTGGCGTCGAGCCAGGCGCCCATCGTCGAGTACTGGAGCGAGTAGCGGGCGAGCTGCCCGTCGGTGCAGTCCAGGACGAAGGAGAGGATCAGCAGCGCTCCGGCCGCGATGTAGCCGCCGCGGGTCCCGGTCGCCGCGCAGCCGGCCGCGATCAGGGCGGTGATCAGCGAGGCGGTGGTGACCTGGTTGGGGGTCAGTTGCCGGCGGGCGCACCAGCGCGCGAGGTAGCGCGAGTAGGGGCTGATGAAGTGGGTGGTGAAGAAGCCGTCGCGGGACTTGACGGCGTTGCGCAGGCGTACGGCCTCGTCGTCGACCGCGGCGACGGCCCGCGCCGCCTCCGCGGCGGCGGCCTCGTCCGCGGGAACGGTCGCCACCAGTGAGCCGAGTTCGGGGTGGTGCACCGCTACGCCGTCGGTCTCGATGGCCGCGGCGATGTCGTCGGTGAGCACGGAGGCCGTGCACACCGGTGTCGCGGGCGCGGGAGCGCCGTGGGCCAGGGCCCGGGTGAGCGCGGGGCGGGCCTCGGCCTGGACGGTGAGAGCCCCGGCCACCGAGGCCGCGGGGAAGCGGGGGTCGGTCAGCGCCAGGCGCAGCGCGTGGACGTGGCCCAGGAAGCGCGGGTCGACCAGGGCGACGCGCTCACCGGCCGGCACCTCGGCGAGCAGGCGGGGCAGGTCGTCGGGGAGGAAGGCGTTCTGTACCTCGAAACCCAGCGCGCGCAGATCGGGTCCGAGCTGCGATCCGGGCACCGGCGGGCCGGTAAGGATGGCGGTCGACAGACGAATTCACTCCTTGCGACTGACATGGCTGAAGTCCAACGGCCCGGCCCGGCACGGGGGCGGGCGGCACGTCGGCAGAGGCTATCGGATGCACGGAAGCGGGAATTCACTGGCCGTTCACGCCCGATGGGGCCCGGCAGCTCCCGTGGACGGGAGGCCGCGATCATCATGGTCGATCAAGGGCGCCGCCCACAAACCGCCTGCGGGCGGCGGGCAGAAGGCCCGGCGGGCGGACCGCACGGCGGGTCCGGCACAGGAATTCCTGCAAGGCTCTGACCTGCCAGCATTTCCGCAGGTCAGAGCACATGACAACGGTGTTCAGTCCCGTGTTGCCCCCGCCCCGCGCGCGTAGTTCACTGGCCCCTCGTACATCGGCATGCACATGCAGCGCGACGGATCTGGGAGGGCCTTCCATGGGGGCTGGGCACGACCACGGACACACACACGGCGGACCGCCGCCGACGGGCACCGCGGCGGCCGCCTACCGGGGACGGCTGCGGATCGCGCTCGCCATCACACTGACCGTGATGGCCGTGGAGATCGTCGGCGGTCTCCTGGCGGACTCCCTCGCGCTCGTCGCGGATGCGGCGCACATGGCGACGGACGGTCTCGGCCTGGCGATGGCGCTGCTCGCCATCCACTTCGCCAACCGTCCGGCCGGGGGCAACCGCACCTACGGGTACGCCCGCGCCGAGATCCTGGCCGCGCTCGTCAACTGCATGCTGCTGCTCGGGGTGGGCGGCTGCATCCTGTACGAGGCGGTCACGCGGTTCATCGAGCCGGCCGGCACGGCGGGTGGCACCGCCGTCGTCTTCGGCCTGATCGGCCTGGTCGCGAACTCGGTCTCGCTCTGCCTTCTGATGAAGGGGCAGCAGGAGAGCCTGAACGTGCGCGGCGCCTTCCTCGAAGTGCTCTCCGACGCGCTCGGCTCGGGGGCCGTGGTGGTGGCCGGCCTGGTCATCATGGGCACCGGCTGGCAGGCGGCCGACCCGATCGCCTCCCTGGTGATCGGCCTGATGATCGTGCCGAGGACCGTCAAGCTGCTGCGCGAGACCCTGAACGTGCTCCTCGAATCGGCTCCCCCGGGGGTCGACATGGCTCAGGTGCGCTCCCACATCGTGGACCTTCCGGGCGTCGAGGACGTGCACGACCTCCACGCCTGGACGATCACCTCGGGCATGCCCGTGCTCTCGGCGCACGTGGTGGTCAGCCAGGAGGTCCTGGACTCGGTGGGGCACGAGAAGCTGCTGCACGAGTTGCAGGGGTGCCTGGGCGATCACTTCGACGTGGAGCACTGCACCTTCCAGCTGGAGCCTGGCGGCCACGCCGAGCACGAGGCGAGGCTCTGCCACTGACGCCGGACGGTTCCCGGGCCGCCGTGCGGGGCAGGACATGCGGATGCCGGCCAATGGCGGACACACCGTCTTCGTACGGCAGACTGGGCAGCCGAGGACCGAAGCGAAGGATGGTTATGCCGAGCACACCAGCCACCACGGCGAACAACTCGTCGACCGGGACCACGGGCGCCGCACCGGACATCATGCTCGAACTCGTCGACGAGAGCGGCAACACCATCGGAACCGCGGAGAAGCTCTCCGCGCACCAGGCGCCCGGGCAGCTGCACCGGGCGTTCTCCGTCTTCCTCTTCGACGCCTCGGGCCGGCTGCTGCTCCAGCGCCGGGCGCTCGGCAAGTACCACTCCCCCGGCGTGTGGTCCAACACCTGCTGCGGACACCCCTATCCCGGCGAGTCCCCGTTCGCCGCGGCCGCCCGGCGCACGTACGAGGAGCTGGGCATCGCGCCGACGCTGCTCGCCGAGGCGGGCACGGTGCGCTACAACCACCCGGACCCGGCGTCGGGTCTGGTGGAGCAGGAGTACAACCACCTGTTCGTGGGACTGGCACAGTCGTCGGCGCTGCGGCCCGACCCGGAGGAGATCGACGAGACCGCGTTCGTGACGCCGGGCGAGCTGGCCGAGCAGCACGCGCGCGTCCCGTTCTCGGCGTGGTTCATGACGGTGCTGGACGCGGCGCGGCCCGCGATCAAGGAGCTCACGGGGCCCGGCGCGGGCTGGTGATCCCCGGCAGGGGGGCCAGCGGGAGAGCGGCCCACACGATCTTTCCGCCGTTCGCGGTCTGCTCGACGTCGCACACCCCGCCGGCCTCCTCGGTGATCTCGCGGACCAGGAGCAGCCCTCGGCCGCCGGTCTGGCCGTAGTCCGCCTCCAGGGCCTTGGGCCGGTAGGGGTGGTTGTCCTCCACGGACACCCGGATCCACTCCGCCCCGATGGCCACCTCGACCGCGACCTGCGGCGAGAGCAGTGCCGCGTGCCGGACCGCGTTGGTGACCAGCTCCGAGACGATCAGGAGCAGGCCCTGGACGAGGTCGTCGTGGGCCGGTACGCCCTGGCGCCGCAGCAGGTCGCGCACCGCGTGCCGGGCCTGCGGGACGGAGACGTCGACGGCGGGAGCGGTGAAGCGCCACACGCCTTCGTACGACTGCCCTCTGGCCGGAGCGGCGGGTTCGGGCGGGAGGCCCCCGCGGATCTCCATGTTCCGGCACCCACCCTTGCGGCTCGACGGCACGTCCACTGCTGATGAGTGTCCGGAGTGCGCGGGTCAGGACCGGCCGACTGAACAGAAGTCAGCATCTATCGGCGTTTTTTGACGTGTCGCGCCAGAGAAAGTCATCGTTGCGTCGGGTTCTGATCACCATCTGAGGGCTTTGCCATGGCTTGCGGGGGTGTCGGAGACATCGGAGGTGTGCGCTTCGCGGCCTCGGGCGCGGCCACCGCGTCACTCACGAGAGTGACGATTCTGCGCCCGCCCACCCCGATGGCGATCAGACCCAGCCCGTCGAACAGAAGGGCGAGCGAGAAGAAGCAGCCGATCACGTACCTGCTGTTGCTCGGCCAGCTCGCAAGCACCAGGACGCCCAGGAGCACCCCGAACGCCCCCTGCACCAGCGTCCAGCCGAACTGCGGCCCGCGCACCACCACGCTGCCCGCGAGCCGGAAGACCCCACCGGTCAGGAACAGCAGGGCGGCGAACATCGTGAGCGCTTCGGCGCTGCCCTCGGGGCGGCGGACGATGACGACGCCCGCGGCCAGGTTCAGCGCGGCGACCACGACGGCGAGCCAGAAGAATCCGGAGCCGCGCGACTGGATCGCGTGCGCGAGACCGACGATGCCGCCGATGAGCAGCAGCCAGCCGAAGAGCAGCATGGTGGTGAGGGTGGCGAACTCGGTGTAGCCGAGGCCCACGAGACCGGCCACGACCAAAATCGCGCCGAGCAGGGCGAGCAGACCAAAGCTCCGGCTCAGCCTTCTGCCTTCGCGCCCGGCATCGTGCCTGCCGTCCTCACGTTCGGCGTTCCGCCTGGGTCCGGCCATCAGCGTCTCCTCACGATCCGCGTGCGACCCCCCTTGCGATCATAGGGAGCGGGTGCCCGGATAGCATCCGGCCCATGCAGCCGCAGCTACAGCAGAGCCTGGCCGAGGGCGTCGCGACCGTCGTGATCAGCAACCCCGCCAAGCGCAATGCGATGACGTGCGCGATGTGGCGGGCGCTGCCCCCGCTGCTCGACGAGCTGGCCGCCGATCCGGACGTACGGGCACTGGTGCTCACCGGAGCCGGGGACACGTTCTGCGCGGGCGCGGACATCTCCTCGCTGCGCGAGCCCGGCGAGGACCCGAGGGCGCTCGCGGTGGGGGCCGAGGAAGCGCTCGCGGCCTTCCCGAAACCGACGCTCGCCGCGGTGCGCGGCCACTGCGTGGGCGGCGGAAGTCAGCTCGCGGCCGCCTGCGATCTGCGGTTCGCGCAGGAGGGCGCGCTGTTCGGCGTGACACCCGCGAAACTCGGCATCGTCTATCCGGCGTCCTCCACCCGGCGCCTGGCCTGCCTGGTGGGCCCCGCAACCGCCAAGTACCTGTTGTTCTCGGGCGAGTTGATCGACAGCGAACGGGCACTGCGCACCGGGCTCGTGGACGAGGTGCTGCCGTCGGGCCAACTGGGCGTGCGGGTGCGGGAGTTCACCCGCGTCCTGGTGTCGCGTTCGCAGCTCACGCAGGCGGCCGCCAAGGAATTCGCCGACGGCAGGGACGACCGGGACCACCACTGGGCGGAGCGTGAGCGCGCCAGCGCCGACCCGGCGGAGGGGATCGCCGCCTTCCTGGAACGCCGGCCCCCTCGCTTCACCTGGCACCTCAGTCCCGGGGGAATCCGTTCGACCTGAACTGCTCCACCAGGTCGGCGGGCGCCTTGTGCGGCGAGCCCGCGTCGTAGGGCGGTTGCGGGTCGTACGCCATGAGCAGCTGGACGGCCTGGGCGTAACGGTCCCCTGCGATCGCCCCGAGCAGGGTGAGCCCCATGTCGATGCCGGCCGAGACTCCGGCCGCGGTGACGTACTTGCGGTCGACGACGACCCGCTGCTCACTCGCGCTCACGCCGAACGCGGCGAGCTGGTCCAGGGCGAGCCAGTGCGAGGTCGCGCGGCGTCCCTTCAGGAGGCCCGCCGCGCCGAGCAGCAGGGAGCCGGTGCCCACCGAGGCGGTCCAGGTGGAGGCGACGTCGGCGGTGCGCAGCCAGTCGAGGAGCGGCCCGCCGCGCAGATGCGGTTCGACCGCGCCGGGCGGGCCGCCCGGCACCACCACGATGTCGGGCCGCAGCACATGGGCGAAGGGCTTCTCCGCCACCAGGCTCAGGCTGCCGTTGTCGTTGCGCACCGGACCCGCCTGCTCGGCGACGAACACGCTCTCGGCGCCGGGGAGCCGGCTCAGGGCCTCGTACGGGCCCACCGCGTCCAGCGCGGTGAAGCCGGGGTACAGGACGACGGCGATCAGCATGGGTGCCCTTCATCGAGAGAGCGGCGGAAGGTGCGGGGGCAGGGGCGGCGCTCGGCGGCGGCTCCGGGGTCAGCGGCCGTCCGCGCTTCCCTGCGCGATTGCGCGCGCGGGAGTCAGGCGGAGGCGGGGCGGAAGCGGCGCCGGTACTCGGCAGGGGCGGCGCCCAGGGTCTTGACGAAGGCGCGCCGCATCGCCTCGGGGGTGCCGTATCCGGCCGCCCGTGAGACCTCGCGCACCCCGTCCAAGGTCTCCTCCAGAAGACGCCGGGCGTGTTCCAGACGGACCCGCTCGACGTAGCGGCCGGGCGTGGTGCCGGTTTCGGCGTGGAAGGCACGCGCGAAGTGGCGCGGCGAAAGTCTGGCGCGCCGGGCCAGGGCCTCCACACAGAGATCGTCGTCCGGATGCTCGGTGATCCACTGCTGGAGTTCGCGCAGGGGTTCCCGGCGGGCCGTCTGCGCGGCGAGCTGGGCGCTGAACTGGGCCTGGTTGCCCGGGCGGCGCAGGAACACCACCAGGATGCGGGCGACGGCCAGCGCGGCGTCCCTGCCGTGGTCCTCCTCGACCAACGCAAGCGCGAGGTCGATTCCCGCGGTGACCCCGGCGGAGGTGGCGATTCGGCCGTCCCGCACGAAGATCGGGTCCGCTTCGACCCGCACCGCGGGGTAGCGGTCCGCCATCGTGTCGCAGGCCGCCCAGTGCGTGGTGGCCCGGTGTCCGTCCAGGAGTCCCGCCTCGGCCAGGAGCAGCGAGCCGGTGCACACGGACACCAGCCGTTCGGCGCGCGGGCCGTTGACCCGCAGCCAGTCGACGAGGCCGGGCGCGGGGTGATGGGCGCCGTCGCCGCCCGGCACGAGCAGCACGTCCGGCTGTCCTGCGTCCGCGAGTGCGGCGTCGGCCATGAGGCGCAGGCCGCTGTGCGAGGTGACCGGCGCGCCGTCCAGGGAGGCGAAGCGCAGCCGGTAGGCGCCCCGGTCCCCCAGGACGCGGCCGGCCCCGGCGAACACCTCGGCGGGTCCCGTCACATCGAGACTCTGAACGCCGTCGAAGAGGACGACCAGGACGGAGCGCTGCGTCATGCCCCCATCCTTGGCCCCGCACCCGATGGCCGCAATGACGAGAATCCCACCTTTCCTGCCATCGGCAACGGATACGGCCCACCCCTTCACGACGTACCGACCAGTCGGTAACGTTCTGGTCATGAGCCCTCTCGCGCCGCAGGCCGCACGCCGCTGCCACAACCCCGTCAACGCGTTGCACTCCACGATCTACTTCTCGCCCGACCTCACCGGGGAACTCGCCGCCCTCGGCATCGAGGACCGCTCCGCCGCCTACTTCGCCGGGCGCGCGGCCGCGATGGGGGCCGTGGGGCCGGGTGTCGTGGCGGCCGCCTTCTACAACTTCAACCACGCCCTGATCGCCCGGCACCTGCCCGCGGTGTGGCGCACGGCCTCCCCCGAGGCCGTCCTGGCCGCACGCCTGCGCGCCGTCGACAGCACGCTGCGCCGGCTGCTCGGCGAGAAGACGATCGCCTCCGACGAGATGGCGCAGGCGGCCGAGCTCGCCCTGCGCGCCGCCGAGGGCTGCACCCGGCACGCCCGCCCCCTGTACGCCGCGCACGCCGACCTGCCCGTGCCCGAACAGCCTCACCTGGCCTACTGGCACGCGGCGACGCTGCTGCGCGAACACCGCGGCGACGGCCACCTCACGGCCCTGCTCGACCTCGGCCTCGACCCGCTGGAGGCCCTGGTCAGCCACACCGCGACGGGCAAGGGCATGGCGCCGCGCTGGGTGATCGCCACGCGCGGCTGGCAGGAGTCGGACTGGGACGCGGCCGCCGGACGGCTGCGTGAGCGCGGACTGCTCGACGCCGAGGGCGAGTTGACCGAGGCCGGCGTGGCCCTGCGCGCCGAGCTCGAAAACCGCACCGACCGGCTCGACCTCGCCCCTTACGAACACCTCGGCGACCAGGGCGTGGCCCGGCTCACCGAACTCGCCAGGGAATTCCTGACGACGGCCGCCCTGGCGGGCGGGTTTCCGGCCGACCTCGTCGGCAAGGGCTGATCGCCGATTGTCGGCGCCGCCTGCCACAATGGCGCCTCAAGCTCAGCGAGAAGGCGGTACGGCAACGTGACGACGTCCATCGAAGGCAGGATCGCCGAAGAACTCGGCGTACGGGAGCGGCAGGTGAAAGCCGCCGTCGAGCTGCTCGACGGCGGGTCCACCGTCCCCTTCATCGCGCGCTACCGCAAGGAAGCGACCGAGATGCTGGACGACGCCCAGCTGCGCACCCTTGAGGAACGCCTGCGCTATCTGCGGGAGCTGGAAGACCGGCGCGCGGCCGTCCTGGAGTCGGTACGCGAACAGGGCAAGCTCACCGACGCCCTCGAAGCCCAGATCCGGGGAGCCGACACCAAGGCCCGCCTGGAGGACATCTATCTGCCCTTCAAGCCCAAGCGCCGCACCAAGGCGCAGATCGCGCGCGAGGCAGGTCTCGAACCGCTCGCCGACGGCCTGCTCGGCGATCCGTCGGTGGACCCGCTCGTTGCGGCCGCCGCGTATGTGGACAGCGACAAGGGCGTCGCCGATCCGGCCGCCGCACTCGAAGGCGCCCGCGCCATCCTCGCCGAGCGGTTCTCGGAGGACGCCGACCTGATCGGCGAGCTGCGCGAGCGGATGTGGACCAAGGGCCGGCTCGCGGCGAAGGTCCGCGCCGGCAAGGAGGAGGCCGGCGCCAAGTTCGCCGACTACTTCGACTTCACCGAGCCGTTCACCGCGCTGCCCTCGCACCGGGTGCTCGCCATGCTGCGCGGCGAGAAGGAGGACGTCCTCGACCTCGTCCTGGAGCCCGAGGAGCCCTCGCAGGCGCCCGGCCCCTCCACGTACGAGAACATGGTGGCCCGCCGCTTCGGCGTCGCCGACCGCGGACGGCCCGGCGACAAGTGGCTGGGCGAGACGGTGCGTTGGGCCTGGCGCACCCGGATCCTGGTGCACCTCGGCATCGACCTGCGGCTGCGACTGCGTACGGCAGCCGAGGACGAGGCGGTCCGCGTCTTCGCCTCCAACCTGCGCGACCTGCTGCTCGCCGCCCCGGCGGGCACGCGCGCCACCCTCGGCCTCGACCCCGGCTTCCGCACGGGCGTCAAGGTGGCCGTCGTGGACGCGACGGGCAAGGTCGTGGCCACCGACGTCATCCACCCGCACGTCCCGGCGAACAAGTGGGACCAGGCGCTGGCGAAGCTGGCCGGGCTCTGCACGGAGCACGCGGTCGAGCTGATCGCCATCGGCAATGGCACGGCCTCCCGCGAGACGGACAAGCTCGCGGGTGAACTCATCGCCCAGCACCCGGAGTTGAACCTCGCCAAGGTGATGGTGTCGGAGGCCGGCGCGTCGGTGTACTCGGCTTCGGCGTTCGCCTCGCAGGAGTTCCCCGACATGGACGTGTCCCTGCGCGGCGCGGTCTCCATCGCCCGGCGTCTCCAGGATCCGCTCGCCGAGCTCGTGAAGATCGACCCGAAGTCGATCGGGGTGGGCCAGTACCAGCACGATCTGTCCGAGGTGAAGCTGTCGCGCTCGCTCGACGCGGTGGTCGAGGACTGTGTGAACGGTGTGGGCGTCGACGTCAACACCGCCTCGGCACCGCTGCTTTCGCGGGTGTCCGGCATCGGCTCGACCCTCGCCGAGAACATCGTGGCGCACCGCGACAGCAACGGCCCCTTCCGTTCCCGCAGGGCGCTGAAGGACGTGGCGCGGCTCGGACCCAAGGCGTACGAGCAGTGCGCGGGCTTCCTGCGGATCCGCAACGGCGAGGACCCGCTGGACGCCTCCAGCGTGCACCCCGAGGCGTACCCGGTGGTGCGGCGGATGGTGAAGACGGCCGGAAGCGAGGTCGCCTCCCTCATCGGCAACACCTCGGTGATCCGCTCGCTGCGGCCCGACGACTACGTGGACGAGACGTTCGGTCTGCCCACGGTCACCGACATCCTGCGCGAGCTGGAAAAGCCGGGCCGCGACCCGCGTCCGGCGTTCAAGACGGCCACCTTCAAGGAGGGCGTCGAGAAGATCGGCGACCTGGAGTCCGGGATGGTCCTGGAGGGCGTCGTCACCAATGTCGCCGCGTTCGGCGCGTTCATCGACATCGGCGTGCACCAGGACGGGCTCGCCCATGTCTCGGCGCTGTCGAAGACATTCGTGAAGGACCCGCGCGACGTGGTGAAGCCGGGCGACATCGTCAAGGTGAAGGTCCTTGACATCGACGTGCCGCGCAAGCGGATCTCGCTGACCCTGCGCCTCGACGACGACGCCTCGGCGCCGGGCGGCGCGCCCCGCCGGGAGCGGGGCGAGCGGGGCGGCCAGAACCAGAACGGGCAGGGCCAGAACGGGCAGGGCCAGAACGGGCAGGGTCCCAGCGGCGGACGTCCTCCGCGGCAGCGACAGGGCCAGGGACAGGGCCAGGGTCAGCCGCGTCGCACGGGCGGCGGCGAAGGCCGTGACGGCGGCCGCCAGAGTGGCGGCCAGGGCCGCAGCTCGGCGCCGGCCCCGGCGAACAGCGCCATGGCGGACGCCCTGCGCAAGGCGGGGCTTGTCGACCCGAAGGGCCGCGGCGGCCGCTGAGTCGACGGTTCGCCCGGTGTCCCGGGGCGCGGACCGTACGCCTCCTGGCGAGCGACCCGTGCCCCGGAACCCCGCACCGTCAGCGGCGCGTGCGCTCGGTCAGCGCTCGGTCGGCTCTTTGTCAGCTCTTTGTCAGTGTTCGGTCAGTGCTCGGTCAGTGCTCGATCAGCTTTCCGTCCGCGACTTCCAGGCGCCGAGTCGTGTGCACCGCGTCCAGCATGCGGCGGTCGTGGGTGACCAGGAGCAGCGTGCCGGTGTACGAGTCGAGCGCGGACTCCAACTGCTCGATCGCGGGCAGGTCCAGGTGGTTGGTCGGCTCGTCGAGCACGAGCAGGTTGACGCCACGGCCCTGGAGCAGGGCGAGGGCCGCCCGAGTGCGCTCGCCCGGCGAGAGCGAACCGGCCGGGCGCAGCACATGGTGCGCCTTGAGGCCGAACTTGGCGAGCAGGGTGCGGACCTCGGCGGGCTCCGTGTCGGGGACCGCCGCGCAGAACGCGTCCAGCAGCGCATCGTCCCCGAGGAACAGTCCGCGCGCCTGGTCGACCTCGCCGACCACGACCCCCGAGCCGAGCGTGGCATGGCCCGCGTCCAGCGGAAGCCGTCCGAGGAGAGCGGCCAGCAGGGTGGACTTGCCGGAACCGTTGGCGCCGGTGATGGCGACGCGGTCCGCCCAGTCGATCTGGAGCGAGACCGGCCCGAACGTGAAGGCCTCGCGGTGCACCTCGGCGTCCCGCAGGGAGGCCACGACAGCGCCGGAACGGGGCGCGGAGGCGATCTCCATCCGCAGCTCCCACTCCTTGCGGGGCTCCTCCACCACGTCAAGGCGCTCGATCATGCGCTGGGTCTGGCGCGCCTTGGAGGCTTGCTTCTCGCTGGACTCGCTGCGGAACTTCTTTCCGAGCTTGTCGCTGTCGGTGGCCTTGCGGCGGGCGTTCTTGACGCCCTTGTCCATCCAGGAGCGCTGCATCTGGGCGCGGCCTTCGAGGGCGGAGCGCTTGTCGGCGTACTCCTCGTAGTCGTCACGCGCGTGCCGTCGCGCGGTGTCGCGCTCTTCGAGGTAGGCCTCGTAGCCGCCGCCGTACAGGTTGATCTGCTGCTGGGCGAGGTCGAGTTCGAGGACCTTGGTGACGGTGCGGGCAAGGAACTCGCGGTCGTGGCTGACGACGACCGTTCCGGCCCGCAGACCCTTCACGAAGGCTTCGAGCCGTTCAAGGCCGTCCAGGTCGAGGTCATTGGTCGGCTCGTCGAGCAGGAAGACGTCGTAGCGGGACAGGAGCAGCGAAGCGAGTCCGGCGCGGGCGGCCTGGCCGCCGGAGAGCGCGGTCATCGGCTGGTCGAGGCCGGTGGTCAGACCGAGCGAGGCGGCGACCTCCTCGGCGCGTTCGTCCAGGTCGGCGCCGCCGAGCGCGAGCCAGCGCTCCAGACTGTCGGCGTAGGCGTCATCGGCGCCGGGCGCCCCGTCGACCAGCGCCTGCGTCGCGGCGTCCATCGTTTCCTGGGCCGCGGCGACGCCGGTGCGCCGCGCGAGGAAGGCGCGGATCGTCTCACCGGGGCGCCGGTCGGGCTCCTGCGGAAGGTGGCCGACGCTCGCACCGGGCGGCGAGAGCCGCAGCTCGCCCTCCTCGGGGGCGTCGAGCCCGGCGAGCAGGCGCAGCAGCGAGGATTTGCCGGCTCCGTTGGGTCCGACGAGGCCGATGACGTCACCGGGGGCGACCACCAGGTCGAGCCCGGCGAACAGGGTGCGGTCGCCGTGGCCGGCGGCGAGGTCCTTGGCGACGAGAGTTGCAGTCATGAGGTGACCGATCTTAAGGCGTCCCCCGGCCCGCCCCGACTCCCCGTCCGCCCGGTGGTCACGCCCGTGCCCCGCACCACCCTGCCCGGCCCGCCCCGACCGCCCGGTGGCCACGCCCGTGCCTCACCACCATGCCCTGGCAACACGCCCCGCCCGGGCAGCACGCCCCCACCGGGACGGTGCTCCCCCGCCCGGGCAGCACGCCCCCACCGAGACAGTGCTCCCCCGCGCGGGCAGCACGCCCTGCCGGGCCGTGACCGGGACCCGGGTCCGCCCGTGCCGCCGGGTGGCTAAAACCGGCCACGCGTTCGGGGACGGGTGCGAGACTCGTCGGCACGGGGCCGCACGGTAGGCGCCCCGGCCCGCGCGCTTTCGGGGCTGCCCGTCCCACCCGCCCGCTCCACCGGAGGTCCCCGCACCATGCACTCTGCCGCGTCGCCCAACTGGCTGGTCGCCGGGAAGCCGCGCCCCGGCGCCCCCACGCTCTACTGCTTCGCGCACGCGGGCGGTTCGGCCACGGAATACCTGCGCTGGGCCCGCGACATGCCGGAAGCCGAACTCAGGGCCGTACTCCCGCCGGGCCGCGGCTCGCGGTACGGGCAGGAGATGTTCGCGTCGATGGAGGACCTGGTCGCCGCGTTCCTCCGCGAGGTGCCGCTGAGCCACAAGCCGTACGCCTTCTTCGGGCACAGCCTGGGCTCCCTCGTCGCGTACGAGGTCACGCGCGCCCTGCGTGACGCGGGCCGGCCGCTGCCGGCCCGGCTCATCCTTTCCGGCTTTCCCGCGCCGCACCACCGGCACGTGCGCGCCTCGGACCCGCTGCACCTGCTGTCGGACGACGCACTCATCGAACGGGTCGCGCAGCTCCACGGCGGCATCCCGCAGGAAGTCCTCGACAGCGCGGAGCTGCGGGAGCTGGTCGTCGGTCCGCTGCGGGACGACTACCGCATCCTGGAGACGTACACCTGGCAGGAAGCGGAACCTCTCCCCGTGCCCATCACCGTGCTCGGCGGCGACGCCGACCACTCGCGCAAGCAGCTCGACGACTGGCAGAGCCACACCACCCAACCGGTGACGGTACGTCAATTCCCGGGCGGACACTTCTATTTGCGAGACGAACCCGGCCCGGTGCTCGCGGCGCTGGCGCAGGCACTGAGGGGCGTGGGCGTGCCCACGGGCGATCTGACACATTGAGCTCCGTGGGCTGACGCACGTCCGTGGGGTGACACATTGAGGTCCGTGGGCTGACGCATCCAGCTCCGCGATCTGACGCACTGAGCTCCGTGGGGTGCAGGCGGCCGAAGAGCTGGTGACGGCGGCGATCACGCCGTACCGGGACAGCCGGGCGACGGTGGCGCTCACGCCGCCAACAGAACCGCGGGGGTGACGGCGGCGATCAAACCGTCACCCCAGCGGAACCGGACGTGCGGTCAGCGGCGGAAGTCGCCGGGCAGCCGCTGCGTCATGCGCGGAACCGGAACCCCCTTGGGCGCCACCGCGCCGCCCGGGCCGGCCTGCGCCCGCGCGCCGGAGGTGGCTCGCGTGAACGCTCCGGGACCGCCGACGAACGGCACCTCGGCGCCTGAGCGCGCCAGGTCGAGCGTGAGGGTCGGCCTGCTCGGCGGCGGGTCGATGAGCCCGCTGTCGGTACCGGCGACGATCAGTGCGAGCCGGTGGCCGGCCGGCACGACGTGGTCGGTGGCGGCGAGGTCGAGCGTGATGGTGTAGGGCTTGCCCGGGGTCAGCGGCTTGCCCTTGCGATCGGAGGCGTAGTTGCCGAGGTCGGCCCAGCCGCGGCTGAAGACGGTGGAGCCGACGTCCGTCTTGTCGGCGGACGTGGTCAGGTAGCAGGAACTGTCGCCGGTCGTGCTCGCGCCCCAGCACGTGCGGTCGGTCCCGGTGAGGATGCCTTCGCCGGGCCCGGCGTAGTTACGGATCGTGTCGGGCCCGAGGTCGACGAGGACCGCCGAGAGGTGGGCGCTGCTGGTGGTCGGCGTCGCGGTGACGGTCACCTTGGACGAGCCGGACACCCTGAGGTCCTTGGTCAGCGGCTTGGTGGTGAAACCCGCCTTGTCCGGGGTCGACTTGTCGATGTCGGCGGCCCAACTCGTCTCGTCGAGCGCCGGGTTGTCGGTGAAGGAGGCGGTCGACTTGGCGGGCGCGCGCTTCAGTGAGAGCGCGCCGACGCCAGGAACGGGACCGTTCACGGGATGCACGGTCGTGGCCGCGGTGCCCGACGGGGGCCACACGGTGTCGGGGGTCCACTGGTCGGGGTGGCGCTCGATGTCGGCCATCGGCTGCCGCTCGATGCCGTTGTCGTAGCCGAGCAGGTAGTGGTCGAACCACTGGTGCAGGGCCGGCACCCAGTCGTCGCGCCGGTAGTCGAACGGGTCGACGTGGCCGGTCTGCGACAACCAGATCTTCCGCTCGACCCCGTTCGCGGCGAGCGCGTCCCACCACTGGCCGAAGTTCTTGGTGCGGACGTTGAGGTCCTGCATGCCGTGCACGACGAAGACGCTGGCCTTGACGTGGTCGGCGCGCAGCACGTAGTCCCGGTCGGTCCACAGTTTCGTCCAGTCGCCGCTGCGGGGCGATCCGTCGACGATCTTCTGTTGAACGGCGGCGCAGTGCGCCTGCGCGTCCGGGCTCTCCACGGCGTCGGCGAGTTCGGCGGGCCCCCCGTCGTACAGGGGAGCGCCCTTGGCGAAGTAGTAGTCGTACCAGGAGGAGATGGAACTGATCGGCACGATCGTCTTGAGGCCGTCGACACCGGTGGCGGCAACGCCGTTGGCGATGGTGCCGTCCCAGCTCTTGCCGATCATGCCGGTACGGCCGTTGGTCCATCCGGCGGTCGCGCGTACGCCGCCCGTACGCGTCGTATAGGCGCGCGCCCGGCCGTTCAGCCAGTCGACGACCGCTTTCGCGGACAGGACGTCGGAGGGCCCGCCGACGTCGACACAGCCGTCCGAGCGGTTGGTTCCGGCCAGGTCGACCCCGACGAAGGCGTAGCCGCGCGGCACGAAGTAGTTGTCGTAGAACAGCGGCATCTGCACGACATTGCCGTGGGCGTCGTAGGTCTTGAGCTGGCTCTCGTTGCCGCGCCCGCAGCACGAGTAGTAGGGGCTCGCGTCCATGATGACCGGCACTTTTTGGCCCTGTTGCGCGGGTTCGCGCGGCCGGACGATGTCAACCGCGACACGGTCGCCCCTGCCGTCACCGTCGGCGTCGAGACCGGTGTCCACCCACACGGCCTCGCGAATCGCGTTCGCGTACGAATAGATGGGCCGGCTCTCCCCGGCACGGGCCGCCTGGGCGGCCACCGGGGCGAGGAGCACCGCCGCCAGGGCGGCCACGGCCGTGAAGACGAGCGATAGGAATGATCTGGACCTGTGGCGGGTGCCCCGCGCGCGTATCGGCATGGGCGGGAAGGTACTCCGGTCAACTCCCGCACAAAAGAGGGCAGGAGAGGAGCGGGAGAGCCCATGGTGCAGCAGCAATAAAGCAGTGGTGGAGCAAGTCGTGGGCCAGAGGTGGAGCACATCGCAGGCCAGAGGTGAAGCAAATCGTGGCCCCGCGACGAACGAAGCCGGACGCCTGACCATGTCGGCCGAATGGCGATCGTGTGACAGCAGGGGCCATGGACATGACCGGGGCCGCGAGGGCTGAATAAGGTCCGAAGAGATCGTTCACCATCGTTCACCCCACGACGACACTGACGACTTGGAGTTTTTGTGCACCGCAAAATCATCGCCCCGAGCGTGCTCGCCGCCTCCCTGCTGCTGGTGATCCCGGCGTCGGCCGCGGACTTCACTCCGGGCGCCCCGGGCATCGGCGACCCCTACTACCCGGCCAGCGGTAACGGCGGTTACGACGTCTCGCACTACGACCTCAAACTCAAGTACCAGCCCGCAACCGACCTGTTGGAGGGCACGGCCACCCTGCTCGCCACGACCCAGCAGGATCTTTCGCGCTTCAACCTGGACTTCGGCCTCGCCGTCAGCGAGGTGCGCGTGAACGGCACCAAGGCGACGTTCGCCACGTCGGGCAGCCACGAGCTGGAGATCACCCCGGCCACGCCGCTGCCCAAGGGCAAGTCCATCACGGTGGTGGTGAAGTACGCGGGCAAGCCATCGGAGTTGAAGGTCGACGGCTGGACGGCCTGGCAGCGAACCCCGGACGGTGGCGTCGCGGCCCAGGAGCCGGATTCGGCCGTGTGGTGGTTCCCGTCCAACGATCACCCGCTGGACAAGGCCACGTACGACATCTCGGTGAAGGTGCCCGACGGCACGCAGGCGATCAGCAACGGCGTGTTGCAGAGCCAGAGTTCGAAGATCGGCTGGACGACGTACAACTGGCGCTCCAACAAGCCTCAGGCTTCTTACCTGACCACGCTCGCCGTCGGCAAGTTCGACATCACCACCGACAAGACCGCGAGCGGCCTGCCCGTCCTGAACGCCTACAGCAAGGATCTCGGCGACAACGACGGTGCCGTACGCGCCAGCATCGAACGCACCAAGGACGTCACCGAATGGCTTGAGAGCGTTTTCGGCCCGTACCCCTTCAACGCGGTCGGCGGATACGCCCCCAACGTGCCGAGCCACTTCGCACTGGAGACGCAGACCCGCCCGTTCTACAGCCCGGCACAGTTCGCCAACGGCGCGAACGTCTCCGTGATCGTGCACGAGCTGGCGCACCAGTGGTACGGCGACAGCGTCTCGGTCAAGGGCTGGAAGGACATCTGGGACAACGAGGGCTTCGCTTCCTACGCCCAGTGGCTCTGGTCGGAGAAGGAGGGCGACGGCACCGCGCAGGAACTGGCGGACTGGGTGTACTCACAACACCCCGCCGACGACCCGTTCTGGCAGGTGAAGCCGGGCGACCCGGGCCCGGACAATCAGTTCGACTCCGCCGTCTACGACCGGGGCGCCGTGGCCATCCAGGCCCTGCGCAACACGGTCGGCGATGCGTCCTTCTTCAAGATCCTCAAGGGCTGGCCCGCCCAGCACGCGTACGGCAACGCGGCGGTCGGCGACTTCGTCAAGTACGCCGAGAAGGTCTCGGGCAAGCCGCTCGCGGAGCTCTTCGACACCTGGCTCTTCCAGCCTGCCAAGCCGTCCGAAGCAGCCGCGCTCAAGGCCAAGTTCGGCCCCCGCGCCGGAATCGCCGCGTCCCCGTCCACCAAGTCGGGCGGGCACGCCACCCCGGCCCAGCCGGCCAAGCCGGTTAAGCCGGTCGAACCGAAGTCGTGGAAGAAGATCGCCGAGTCCCATTCGACGCACGCCCAGCACTGACGCGGGCGTAGATCCAGGCGCAGGTCGCGGTCGCGATCGCCGTCGCGGTCGCAGTCGCAGTCGCAGTCGCAGTCGCAGTCGCAGTCGCAGTCGCGGCCAACGTCCAGGTCGAGTAAACGTCCAGGTCGTGGCGGAGGAGGTGGTTGGGGGCCGCGGGCCGCACGGCTCTTGAGAGCGCTTCGGCGGGGGGCGGCCGGGGCCAGCCTGGTTGGCTGGCTGGTTGGCTGGCTGGCTGGCTGGCTGGCTGGCTGGCGGATCGCAGCCGACGGCACGGGAGCGCTCTCGCACTATGGGGAGGCCGGTGGCGGTGGCTCCCGGGCCCGCGGCCGGGAGCGCTCTCGCCGTGTGGGGAGGGGCAACGGTGGCTGCCGGGCCCGGGGCCGGGAGCGCTCTCGCCCTTTGGGGAGGGGTGGCGGTGGCTGCCGGGCCCAAGCTCGCAAGCGCTTTCGCCCCACGGGGCGGTTGGCGGTGCCTGCCGGGCCCGGGGCGGGGAGCGCTCTCGCTCGGCGGAGAGGGGTAACGATGCCTGGCGCGCCCGGGGAGGCTGGAAGCGCTCTCGCCATACGGGGAGGGTAACGGTGCCTGCCGGCCCGAGGCTGAGAGCGCTCTCGCCCGACGGGAGGGGTTGACGGCGCCTGCCGGGCCCGGGGCCGCAAGCGCTCTCGACGTACGGGGAGGGGCAACGGTGCCTGCGGGGCCTGGGGCGGAAAGCGCTCTCGTCCAACAGGGGCGGTGGCGTTGCCCGCCGGGGCCCGGGCCCGCAAGCGCTCTCGCTCGACGGGGAGGGGGGTGACCGCCCACCGAGCCGGCGGCTGGGAGCGCTCTCGCCGCAGGATCAGCGGCGCCACTCCCCCTGCCGTCGCCGTTACGCTCGGCAGGCACCGGCGCGCGAGGCTCCCGCCAAGTCGCCGAGTCGCTTCTCTGGTGCCGCCAGGCCCCGCCCACGACCCGCCGATGAGGAGAACTCGCCTTGACCGAGCAGTACTTCGGGACGCGCCCCACGCTCGAAGCCGTCGCGGCACTCGCCGGTGTCTCCCGGGCCACGGCGTCCCGCGTCGTCAACGGCGGTACGGGCGTGCGTCCGCCCCTGGTCGACAAGGTGCGCCAAGCCGTGGAGGAGTTGGGCTACATCCCGAATCCGGCGGCCCGTTCACTGGTCACCCGCCGTACCGGAGCGGTCGCCGTGATCGTTGCCGAACCGGAGACCCGCTTCTTCTCCGATCCCTTCTTCTCCCAGCAGATCCGCGGCATCGGCAAGGAACTCACCGCGCACGACACCCAGTTGGTGCTGCTGCTCGTCGAGGGAGCGGACGACTACGGGCGGGTGTCCCGGTATCTTTCGGGTGGTCATGTCGACGGGGCGCTCGCCTTCTCACTGCACGAAGAAGACCCGCTGCCCGGGATCACCCGCGGGGCCGGCGTGCTGACGGTCTTCGGCGGCCGGCCCGGCTTCCCGGCGGCGGTCCCCTATGTGGACGCCGACAACCGTGGCGGCGCACGCGAAGCCGTGCGTCACTTGCTCGCGATCGGCCGCAGGCGTATCGCACACATCGCGGGCCCGTTGGACCAGACCGCTTCGACGGACCGCCTCGACGGATATCGCGACGTACTCCCGGAAGCGGATACGGACCTGATCGCGGAGGGCGCGTTCACGTCCGAGAGCGGGGCCCGCGCGATGACCCAACTGCTGGCGCGCCGCCCGGACTTGGACGCCGTGTTCGCGGCCAACGACCTGATGGCATCGGGTGCGCTGCGGGTACTGCGGGAAAGCGGCCGACGTGTGCCGGACGACGTCGCGCTGGTCGGCTTCGACGACATGGCGTCGGTGGCGGAGGCAACCGACCCGCCGCTGACGACCGTACGCCAGGAGATCGAGGAGATGGGCCGGCTGATGGCACGGCTGCTGCTGCGTGGGCTCGACCAGGGCGGCGCGGAAGTAGCCCCACCCGCCTCGGTGATCACCCCGACAACGCTGATCCGGCGCGCGTCGGCCTGAGCGGCGGAAACGGTGCCGCAGGCGCGGAACGGTGCCGAACGTGAGCGAACCGCATGTCGGCGGGCCCGGGCACCGAGGACCCGGACACTCACGGGCCCGAACACCGACGGACCGGGACGCCCACGGGCCCAGGAGGCCGAGCAAGCCCCCGAACGCCGACGGCGGCTCGGGCCCGCCCGGCTCGGGCCTTGGCTCGAACACCGGCGGTCCCGGACCTCTGTGAGACGGGCGGAGCGACGCGAGCTTGCCCCGGGCCCAGCGCGAGCGTTACCCGTGACACAGCGCGAGCATGACCCGTCACACAGCGCGGGCAGCTTCGGGCACAGCACGGCAGCGATCGGGGGCAGGCCGGGACCACACAGGCGGGCAGCGTTCACGTCGGCGTCACTGAGAGCGCTCTCGCGCACGCGCGGCGTGTCGGCGCTCGGCGCGGGCCCGGCGGGCGAGCGGCAGATAGCGCAGCCGCTCCGGAAGCAGCGGCACGACCACGCGGACCAGTCGGCCCAAGCGGCGAAGTTTCCGCTCCTGCTCGTCCGTCCAGTCGAGCCCGATCGCCTCACGCGCGTCCGGCGGCATGAAACCGATGGTGACGAACCGCCGGAAACGCGCGAGGGGAGGCAGGAGCAGCGGCCAGAGCGCTCTCAGCAGCGTCCGCAGGAGCAGCGGGCCGCGATCGGGGGCCGGAACGGGGCGGTCGGTGGCGACAAGTTCTTCGACCACCCCATTGGAACAGATCTCGTCGGCGAGCACCTTGCGGTAGTAGGGCCAGAACTCCTCGATGCTCTGCGGCATGTCCCGGTCATGGATCCCGAGAATCCGCCCGACCTGAAGCCACTCCGCGTACAGCTTGCGGTGCTGGGCGTCGGTGAAAGGGCGGCCGAGGTACTGCTGGGCGTGGGCGTAGACGGGATAGCCGGTGGCGTGCACCCACGCGTAGTAGGCGGGAGTCAGCGCGTGGTAGCGCCGCCCTGTGGCGTCGGTGCCCTGAATCGTCTTGTGGAGCTCCCGGAGCCGGCGCCCCTCCTCCGCGGCCTCGGCGCCGCCGTACACCCAGAGTTGCAGCGAGCGCAGAGAGCGCTCCCCGCGGCCCCACGGATCCGTACGGAATACCGAGTGCTCGTCCACGCCCGCCCCGACCGCGGGGTGCGCGACCTGCATCGTGAGCGCGGCGGGGAGAGTGAGGAGCATCCTGACGTCGCCCGCGAGGCTCCACAGCACGCCCCCGGGGGGAGGCGGCACGGGCGCGGGGTCGTGGCGACTCATTGCTGGGCTCCCTGTGGCTGACGACACTGCTGTGCACTGCCGTTTTGATAGGGATTCCAGTATGCAATCGCCGCGATCACGACGGCGCGCGGGGGTGCGAGCCAGGCACGGTACGACGCGCTCACGATCTCGCGAAGAGCGAAGAGCGAAGAGCGGAGAGCCGAGAGCCGAGAGCCGAGAGCCGAGAGTGACCGTCGCCGATCGGCCGGAGACTGGCAGGGCAATCCCGAACTGGTCGATCTCGGCGCAGGAGCCGCGCCGTACGCACCGCGCCGTACGCGCCGCGGTATGGATGCGCGGGGCATGTGCCGCGGCGCAGGTACGGCGGCGCAGGTACGGCGGACGGACGTGGTCACGTCGCAGCCCGCTGCCGCATGAGAGCGCGATCAGGTCCTCGGGCGCCGGGTATCCGCTCAGCGGCCCGCCGCAGTGGCCGGGAGTGGTTCGCCGAGGATGCGGCCGGCCAGTTCGGCGGCCAGGACGTGGACGTGGGGGCGGAGTTCCGCCTCGGCCGCCGAGCGGGCGGCGCTGATGGTTTCGGTCGCGGAGGCGATGGCCTCATCGCGCTCCCGGGCGCCTTCGGCGCGGGCGGCGGCGATGGCCGCGGAGCCCTCCTCCTTGGCCTGCTGCCTGATACGGGCGGCCTCGTGACGTGCCCCGGCGAGTTCGGCCTCGTACCGGGCGCGCACCTCGGCCGCTTCCGCGAGGACGGCCTCGGCCTCACGGGTGCGCCCCGTGGTCAGCGCCTCGCGCTCCTCCAACGTCCGCTTGAGACGAGGAAGCAGGACGCCCGCCAGGATCCAGAAGCAGATCACGAACGAGACCAGACCGATCAGGAGATCCGGCAGCGTGGGATTGAGTGGGCCCACGTTCATGGGTATCAGGTTCACGCCCGGCACCGCTTTCACACGCGCCCCGGCCGGATGCCCAAGGGGCTCTCGTACTCCTGATCGTACGACAGGGACCAGCCGGCGGACGCGCGGAGGTTACCTCTAGGTAACCCGAGCTGCTTTGATGTGCTCACCGGACCAATCCCCGTGACAGAAACAGGAGTTCAGGTGCCTCTTCCTTCGTTCCGCCGGATCCACGGGGCGGCGCTTGCCGCCGCGCTCACGGTCGTCACGCTGACGGCCGCCGCACCCGCTCGGGCCGCCATACCCGAGCCGCCCCACCTCAAGGTCCTGACGTACAACACGTTCCTGATGAGCCAGAAGTTGTACCCGAACTGGGGTCAGGACCACCGCGCCCAGGCGATCCCCGCCGCCCCGTTCTTCCAGGGCAATGATGTCGTGGTGCTTCAGGAGGCGTTCGACAACTCGGCCTCCGACGCGTTGAAGCGGAACGCCTCGGCCCAGTATCCGTACCAGACGCCCGTCGTCGGCCGGAGCAAGGACGGGTGGGACGCGACCGGCGGCTCCTACTCCTCGACCACCCCCGAGGACGGCGGTGTGACCCTCCTCAGCAAGTGGCCCATCGTGCACAAGGAACAGGTCATCTACAAGGATGCCTGCGGCTCCGACTGGTGGTCCAACAAGGGCTTCGCCTATGCGGTGTTGGACGTGAACGGCACCCGGGTGCACATCGTCGCCACTCACACCCAGTCGACGGACTCGGGGTGTGGCGCGGGCGAGGCGGTCAAGGACCGCGCACTTCAGTTCAAGTCCATCAAGTCCTTCCTCGACGCGAAGAACATCCCGGCGAGTGAGGAAGTCATGGTGGCGGGTGACTTCAACGTGGACTCGCACGGCTCCGAGTACGCCTCGATGCTCACGAACGGCGGCCTGGTCGGCGCCGACTCGCGAACGGGGCACACGTATTCCTTCGACACCACCGCGAACTCGATCGCGCACTTCCGCTACCCGACGGACCCGAGCGAGGACCTGGACTATGTCCTCCATGTCGCGGGCCACGCGCGTCCGTCCGACTGGAACAACAACGTGGTGCAGGAGTCCACGGAGCCCTGGACGGTGAGCAGTTGGGGCACCAGCTACACCTACACGAACCTCAGTGACCACTACCCGCTCCAGGCCGGCCGGACGGCGTGACCGTGCGGCTCGGTGGCTTCGCCGGGCAGTGGCTGAATGAGAGCGTTCCTACAGAGCTGCATGAGAACGTGCATACAGAAACGTGTTCTAGGTCCGGCCAAGGTGCGGGGAAGGCCGGTCGCCGTTCGCTTTCGGGCGCGGCCGGTCCGGCCCAGCCGGCTGACATACAGGGGGAGACGTTCCATGATGAGGCTGTGTGCGGGTCCCTGCGTCGGGGACGTGCGGTGAAGGCGGGACGGAGCTGGGCCGGGACGCGATGGGGGCGCCTGCGCCTCAAAGCCGTGGTCGCGGCCGCCGGCACCGCTCTCCTCCTGCTCGGCGCGCCTTCCGCGCACGCCGACACCCCGGCGCCACCGGTCCTGGCGGACGGGTTCGGCCTGACCCAGGTCGGCGCCGCCACCGGGAGCGCGACCAACTTCGTCATCACGGTGAAGACGGCCGAGGTCTCCCAGGAACACCACATCCGGATTCTGCTGCCCGCCGGCTACGCCACCGAGCCGGCCAAGCGGTATCCGGTGTTCTACTTCCTGCACGGCGCCTCCGACGACCCCGCCAACCCCTATCTTGCCTATCCCGCCCTCACCGCCTCCACGTCGATGATCACGGTGATTCCGGACGGCGGCCTCCGGGGCTGGTACGCCAACTGGCTGGACCATAACACCGCTGCCGGGGCGCAGAACTGGGAGAACTTCCACATCAACCAGGTGATCCCGTTCATCGACGCCAACCTGCGCACGCTGGCGACCAAGCAGGAGCGGGCCGTCGGCGGGCTCTCCATGGGCGGCTTCGGCGCCCTGCATTACGCCCAGCGGCATCCGGACCTGTTCGGCCAGGTGGCCACGTTCTCCGGCGCCGACGACCTGTCGGTCGACCACATGGTCATGCGCGGCGCCGTGGTCGCCACACTGACCAATGCCGGTGCCGCCCTGTGCGGCAACGCCGCCGCCTCCTGTTCCCTCAACTTCGGGCCCACGGTGTCGAGTGACGCCATCTTCGGCACGCCGTACCCGGTGTTCAACGCCGACTGGCGCTGGAACGAGGCCGACCCGTCGGCCCACATGGGGGCGCTGGCCGGTATGGGGGTCTCGATCTACACGGGCAACGGCAACGGTGATCCCTCCGCCGCGGAGTTCTGGGTCCAGTCGGCGGCCCAGCACGCCAAGGACCATCTGGACGCGCTCCAACTGCCCTCGCACTACGTCGACTACGGCAACGGATCCGCCTGGGGCAGCACCTGCCACGGTGGGCATGAGAGCGGTTGCTGGGCCCAGGATCTCGTGGACTACGTGCCCCGTCTCGAAGCGGCATTCGCCGCCGCCCGCTGACGCGCCCCGGCGCGGAAGGTCACCGGCACCTGGACATTCGACACCCAGGGCTTTTCCTGGACCGACGGCGACACCGTGACCGTTCCGCTCAAGGACGACGCCGGCAGCGGCGCGACGATGGGCATCGTGCTGCTGCCGCTCCGGCCGGCGATCCAGTACGTGAGCATATTGAGCAGCGGTGGTGAGACAGCAATACTGTTGCACCGGATCGGCCGCGCATACCGGCGGCCGGAAACACCGGGAGGCGAGGCACTGCCATGGCGACGGAGACCGAGGAGCCGACACTCACGGTTGACGAGCTGGCCGCGCGAGCCGGTGTCACCGTGCGCACGATCCGCTTCTACAGCACCCGGGGGCTGTTGCCGCCGCCGGTGATCGGGCCGCGACGGGTGGGGCACTACGGTCCTGCCCATCTGTCGCGGCTCGCCCTGATCGAGGAGTTGCAGCACCACGGGATGACGCTGGCCGCCATCGAACGCCATCTCCAGCAGCTGCCGCCGGATCTCAGCGCCCACGATCTGGCCATTCACCGGGCCGTGGTCGCCTCCTGGGCGCCCGACTCGACGGACGATGTCAGCCGCGCGGAGCTGGAACGGCGGGCCGGACGTGCGCTGTCCGCCACCGATGTCGACCGGCTCGCCGCGATGAACGTCCTGGAGCGGATCGCCGGCTCCGCCGACACCTTCCGCGTCGACCCGGGGCTCCTTGCGCTGGGCGTCCAGCTCCTGGACGTCCCGATCGCCCACGAGACGATCCTGGCGGCCCGTGCGGTCCTGATGGAGCACACCCGCTCGGCCGCGCACGAGCTGACCCGGCTCTTCCGCGACGAGGTGTGGAATCCCTACCGGGAGCGCGAATCGGATCCCCATCATGTCGAGGCGATGAAGTCGCTGTCCGCGCACATGCAGCCGATGGTCCTGCAGGCTCTGGTCACCGCGTTCCAGCGGTCGCTGAAGGAGGAGCTGAGGGCGGCGTTCGGCTCGGGCCGGCCCGCGTCCGCCGCCGGCACCGCGTCCGCCGCCGGCACCGGCACCGGCGAGTCCGGGGACGAATCCCACGAGAGCGCTCTCACGCCTCCAACTGGCCACGTCGGCAACTGAAACCGCCCCGGAGAGCGTGTGTCTCCGGGGCGGTTTCACCGTCCTCCCGTGGGCGCACGGTGCGCGTCGTCCACGACCGCGCGTCCGTTCCTAGGCGTCCTGGAACTTCTCGCCGTTCTCTGCCTTCGTCACCAGGAGGGCCGGCGGCTGGAAGCGCTCTCCGTAGCGTTCGGCGAGCTCGCGGGCGCGCGCCACGAAACCGGGCAGACCGCCCTCGTACCCGTTGATGTACTGGATGACGCCGCCGGTCCAGGCGGGGAAGCCGATACCCATGATCGAGCCGATGTTGGCGTCGGCGACCGAGGTGAGGACGCCCTCCTCGAAGAGGCGCACGGTGTCCAGGGACTCGGAGAAGAGCATCCGCTCCTTCATGTCCTCGAACGGGATCTCGTGACCCGGCTTCGTGAAGTGCTCGCGCAGGCCGGGCCAGAGCTTGCCCCGCTTGCCGTCCGCGCCGTACTCGTAGAACCCGCCGCCCCCGCTGCGGCCGGTGCGGTCGAACTCGTCGACCATGCGGTCGATGACCGCGTCCGAGGGGTGGCCGGGCCAGACGCCGCCCGCCTCCTCGACGGCCCGCTTCGTCTCGTTGCGGATCTTGCGCGGCAGGGTCAGGGTCAGCTCGTCCATCAGGGAGAGGACCTTGGCCGGGTAGCCGGCCTGGCCCGCGGCCTGCTCGATGGACGCGGGCTCGATGCCCTCACCGACCATCGCGACGCCCTCGTTGATGAACTGGCCGATCACGCGCGAGGTGAAGAAGCCCCGCGAGTCGTTCACGACGATCGGCGTCTTCTTGATCTGGCGGACCAGGTCGAAGGCGCGGGCCAGGGCCTCGTCGCCGGTGCGCCCGCCTTTGATGATCTCCACAAGCGGCATCTTGTCGACCGGTGAGAAGAAGTGCAGACCGATGAAGTCGGCCTGGCGCGAGACGCCCTCGGCGAGGCCCGTGATCGGCAGCGTGGAGGTGTTGGAGCACAGGAGCGCGTCGGGCTCGACGATGTCCTGGATCTCCTGGAACACCTTGTGCTTGAGAGCGGTGTCCTCGAAGACCGCCTCGATGACGGCGTCGCAGCCCGCCACCGCCTGGGGGTCGGCGGCCGGTGTGATCCGAGCGAGCAGCGCGTCCCGGTCGGCCTCGGTCGTACGCCCCCGTGAGAGCGCTTTCGCGAGCAGCTTCTCGGAGTACGCCTTGCCCTTCTGGGCGGCTTCGAGCGACACGTCCTTCAGGACCACCTCGATCCCGGCCCGGGCGCAGGAGTACGCGATGCCGGCGCCCATCATGCCGGCGCCGAGGACGGCGACCTTGCGGACGGGGCGCGGTTCGATGCCCTGGGGGCGGCTGACGCCGGAGTTGACGGCTTGGAGGTCGAAGAAGAACGCCTGGATCATGTTCTTCGACGTCTGCCCGGTGACGAGCTCGGTGAAGTACCGGGCCTCGATGGTGAGAGCGCTCTCGAAGTCGACCTGGGAGCCTTCGACGGCCGCCGCCAGGATGTTGCGCGGCGCCGGGTAGGGCGCGCCCTGGAGCTGCTTCTTGAGGTTGGCCGGGAAGGCGGGCAGGTTGGCGGCGAAGCGGGGGTTGGACGGCGTGCCGCCCGGGATCTTGTAGCCCTTCATGTCCCAGGGCTGGTGGGACTCGGGGTGGGCGTCGATGAACGCGTGCGCCCTGGCCAGCATCTCCTCGGGTGTGGCGGCGACCTCGTGCACGAGAGCGTTCTCAAGGGCGCGCCGCGGGGAGTACTGGGTGCCCTGGAGCAGCACCTTGAGCAGGGCGTCCGCGATGCCCATGAGGCGCACGGTGCGGGTCACGCCGCCGCCCGCCGGCAGCAGTCCGAGGGTGACTTCGGGCAGGCCGATCTTGGAACCGGGCGCATCGAGCGCGATGCGATGGTGGGCGGCGAGCGCGATCTCGTAACCGCCGCCCAGGGCCGCGCCGTTGATGGCGGCGACCACCGGCTTGCCGAGGGTTTCGATGCGGCGCAGCGCGTTCTTGATGGCGGTGCCGGTGTCGAAGGCCCGCTGGGCGAGTTCGGGGCCGACCTGGATCATGTCCTTGAGGTCGCCGCCCGCGAAGAAGGTCTTCTTCGCGGAGGTGTAGATGATGCCCCGGATGGAGTCCTTCTCGGCCTCCGCGCGCTCCGCGACGGCCGCGATGGAGTCCCTGAACGCCTGGTTCATGGTGTTGGCGGACTGGTTGGGGTCGTCGAGTACGAGGGTGACGACGCCGGTCTCGTCCTGTTCCCAGCGGATGGTCGTGCTCTTCGTCATTGCTGAATTCTCCGTATGAGGGGATGCCGGGGCGGGACGGTCAGACACGCTCGACGATGGTGGCGACGCCCATGCCGCCGCCGACGCAGAGCGTGGCGAGTCCGTAGCGCAGATCGCGGCGCTCCAGTTCGTCGACGAGGGTGCCGAGGATCATCGCGCCGGTCGCGCCGAGGGGGTGGCCCAGGGCGATGGCGCCGCCGTTCACGTTGACCTTGTCCAGGCTGAGGCCCATGTCCGCGACGAAGCGCAGCACGACCGCGGCGAAGGCCTCGTTGATCTCGACGAGGTCGATGTCGTCGATGGTCAGACCGGCCTTGGCGAGCGCCTTGCGGGTGGCGGGCGCGGGGCCCGTCAGCATGATGGTGGGCTCGGAGCCGGAGACCGCGGCGGCCACGATGCGGGCCCGCGGGGTCATTCCGTAGCGCTCTCCGACCTCGCGGGAGCCGACGGCGACGAGGGCCGAACCGTCCACGATGCCCGAGGAGTTGCCCGCGTGGTGGACGTGGTCGATCTCCTCGACCCAGTGGTACTTCTGGAGCGCGACGGCGTCGAAGCCGCCCATCTCGCCGATGCCGGCGAACGACGGCTTGAGGCCGGCCAGCGAGTCGGCGGTGGTGCCCGGGCGCATGTGCTCGTCGTGGTCGAGGACGACGAGGCCGTTGCGGTCCTTGACGGGGACGACGGACCGGCCGAAGCGGCCGTCCTTCCAGGCGTCGGCCGCGCGCTCCTGGGACAGCGCCGCGTACTCGTCGACGTCGCGGCGCGAGAAACCCCCGAGAGTGGCGATGAGGTCGGCGCCGATGCCCTGCGGGACGAAGTTGGTGTCGAAGTTGGTCATCGGGTCGGCGAACCAGGCGCCGCCGTCGGAGGCCATCGGGACGCGTGACATCGACTCGACGCCGCCCGCGAGCACCAGGTCCTCCCAGCCCGAACGGACCTTCATCGCGGCCAGGTTGACGGCTTCGAGGCCGGAGGCACAGAAGCGGTTCTCCTGGACGCCGGCGACGGTGTCGGGCAGCCCGGCGGCGATCGCCGCGATGCGGGCGATGTCGGAGCCCTGGTCGCCGACCGGGCCGACGACACCGAGCACGATGTCGTCGATGGCGGCCGGGTCGAGGCCCGGGAAGCGGGCCTGGATCTCGTGGATCAGGCCGACGACCAGGTCGATCGGCTTGGTGCCGTGCAGGGCGCCATTGGCCTTGCCGCGTCCGCGGGGGGTGCGGATCGCGTCGTACACATACGCTTCGGTGCTCAACGTCGGGCCTTTCGGGTGAGGGTGGTTCGTGAGAGCGCTGTCAGCCGGGCTGAGGAGCGGGCGTCAGCCGGGCTGAGGAGCGAGTGTCAGCCGGGCAGGGAGCGGGCGGTCAGCCGGGCTGGGGAGCGATCGGTCAGCCGGGCAGGAAGCGGCCGGTCAGCCGAGCAGGGAGCGGCCGATGATCTCCTTCATGATCTCGGTCGTGCCGCCGTAGATCGTCTGGATGCGGCCGTCGGCGAAGGCCTTGGCGACCCGGTATTCGGTCATGTAGCCGTATCCGCCGTGCAGTTGGAGGCACCGGTCGGCCACGCGTTTTTGCAGTTCGGTGGCCCACCACTTGGCCATGGAGGCGTGCACGGCGTCGAGCTCCCCGCAGGAGTGGTCGACGATGCAGCGGTCGAGGAAGGTGCGGGTGACGGCGCACTCGGTGGCCATCTCGGCGATCTCGAACCGGATGTGCTGGAGCTTGGAGAGCGGTCGGCCGAAGGCTTCGCGCTCCTTGACGTAGCTCGTGGTGATCTCCAGGAGGTGTTCGGCGGCGGCGATCGCGGCGACCGCGATGCCCATCCGTTCCTGCGCGAGGTTGGTCATGAGGTGGACGAAGGCGCCGTTGAGTTCGCCGAGGAGATTGTCCTTCGGGACGCGTACGTCGTGGAAGAACAGCTCGGCCGTGTCCTGCGACTTCTGGCCGATCTTGTCGAGGTTGCGGCCGCGCTCGAAGCCTTCGGCGCCTCGTTCCACGACGATGAGGGACAGGCCCTTCGCGCCGCCCTCGGGAGTGGTCTTCGCGACCACGACGACCAGGTCGGCGAGGATGCCGTTGGAGATGAACGTCTTGGAGCCGTTGAGCAGCCAGTGGTCGCCCTGGTCGTCGGCGGTGGTGCGGATGCCCTGGAGGTCGGATCCTGCGCCGGGTTCCGTCATGGCGATGGCGGTGATCAGGGAGCCGTCGCAGAAGCCCGGCAGCCAGCGCCGCTTCTGTTCCTCGGTGGCGAGCCCGGTGAGGTAGGGCCCGATGATGTCGTTGTGCAGGCCGAGCGCGAGGCCGGCGGCTCCGGCGCGGGCGAACTCCTCGGCGAGGACGGCGCTGTAGCGGAAGTCGGCCTGTCCGCCGCCCCCGTACTCCTCGGGGACGGCGAGGCCGAGCAGCCCTTGCTTTCCTGCGGCGAGCCAGGCCTGGCGCGAGACGATGCCGTCCTTCTCCCACTGCTCGTAGTGCGGCAGGACCTCCTTGGCGAGGAAGGTGCGGACGGTCTCGCGGAACGCCTCGTGCTCGGCACTGAAGATCTGCCGTTTCAACTCAAGCCTCCTGTACGGGAGTTGGCGCCAGGTTCATGGTGGGTCCCGGCAGGCCCCGGTCGGCCCACGGTGAGTCCCGGCAGGTCCCAGTCGCGGGCGACGTCCGCCGTGTCGGCGCCGGGCAGGGCGGGGGGCCTGTGGATGGATCCGGGGGTGGCGGAGAAGCGGGGTGCGGGCGCGGGCTGGGTGATGCCGCCGTGCCCGGTGAAGGTGGCGCGGGCCGCCAGGTGGGGGTGGTGCGGCGCCTCCGCGAGGGAGAGAACGGGGGCGACGCAGGCGTCCGAGCCCTCGAACAGGGCCGTCCACTCCTCGCGGGTCTTCGTGCGGAACCTTTCGGCGATCACGGTGCGCAGACGGGGCCAGCGGGCGAGGTCCTTGCGGGCGGGAGCCTCGTCCTGGATGCCGAGGACGCGGACGAATTCGTCGTAGAACCGCTGCTCCAGGGAGCCCACCGCCATGTACTGGCCGTCGGACGTCTCGTACGTGCCGTAGAAGGGGCAGCCGCCGTCGAGCAGGTTGGCGCCGCGCCGGTCCTGCCAGCCGCCGGCCGCCAGCATGGCGTGGATCATCGTGGTGAGATGGGCGGTCCCGTCCACGATCGCCGCGTCCACGACCTGTCCCGCTCCGCCGCCGCGTGCGTGCTGGAGGGCGGCGAGGACGCCGATGACCAGGTAGAGCGAGCCGCCCGCGTAGTCGCCCACGAGGTTGGCCGGGACGACGGGCGCCCCGTCCGCCTCGCCGATCATGCCGAGCGTGCCGGTGATGGCGATGTACGCGATGTCGTGTCCGGCCCGCTGGGCGAGCGGCCCGTCCTGGCCCCAGCCGGTCATCCGGCCGTAGACGAGGGCCGGGTTGCGGCCGAGGCAGTCCTCGGGACCGACGCCCAGACGCTCGGCGACGCCGGGCCGGTACCCCTCGATCAGGATGTCGGCGCGCTCGACGAGATCGAGGACAAGGCCCGGTCCTTCCGGCGCCTTGAGGTCGATGATCACGGAGCGTTTGTTGCGGTTGGTCAGGTCGTGCGCCGGGTCGACTCCGAGGCCGGCGCCGCCCGGGCGGTCCACGCGCACCACGTCGGCGCCGAGGTCGGCGAGGAGCATGGCGGCGAACGGGCCCGGCCCGATGCCCGCCAGCTCGACCACGCGCACCCCGGCCAGCGGGCCGGTTCCTGTCGCTGCCATCAAGCCCCCAGCACTGTGACACAACTGATGTAACATCAATGATGCTAAGAACACGTTCCACTCCGCACAACCCCCCGTGAGCAACCGCTCAGCATGGCGGGCCGGCCCAGGGGTGGCGGTTGCCCCGGTACGCCGGTCTTGCCCGGCGCCCCCTCGCCGCGTCGGTCACGTCGGCGCGGGCCCGGATGCCACGAGCGCACGCCGCACGCTAGCCTCACAACCCGGCATCGGCCGACGGCGTCACCAGGCAGCAGAAGTGCGGAGGCACAGGTGGAACCCTCGAAGCGGACTGAGGCACAGGTGGAACCCCCGAAGCGGACTTACGACATCGTGCTGTTCGGCGCGACGGGTTTCGTCGGGGCGCTGACCGCCCAGTACCTCGCGGTCCACGCGCCGGAGGGCTGCCGGTGGGCGATCGCGGGCCGCAGCCGCAGCAAGCTGGAGCGGCTGCGCGAACGGCTCACGGAGCTGAATCCGGCGTGCGCCACACTGGCGCTGGTCACCGCCGACTCGACCGACCCGGCCTCGCTGCGCGCGCTCGCCGAGTCGTCGCGGGTCGTCGCCACCACCGTCGGCCCCTACATCTGGTACGGCGAGGGCCTGGTCGAGGCGTGCGCCGAGGCCGGCACCGACTACCTCGACCTGACGGGCGAGCCGGAGTTCGTCGACTCGATGTACGTCCGTCATGACGCGCGGGCCCGCGAGCGGGGAGCCCGCCTGGTGCATGCCTGCGGCTTCGACTCGGTGCCGCACGACCTCGGTGTCCAGTTCACCGTGCACCAGCTGCCGGCCGGGTCTCCCCTGCGCGTCGACGGCTTCGTACGGACCAAGGCGATGTTCTCCGGCGGCACCCTGGCCTCCGCGCTGACCGTCCTCGGGCGTGGTGCGCAGACCGCGAGGGCCGCACGGGAGCGCCGCCTGCACGAGCCGCGCCTGGTGGGACGGCGGGCCCGCGCCCCGCTCGGCGCGCCGCACTTCAGCAAGGAGACCGGCGTCTGGGCGCTGCCCATGCCCACCATCGACCCGCAGATCATCGCCCGCTCGGCGGCCGCCGACGAGCGGTACGGACCCGACTTCCGCTACCGGCACTTCGTCGCGGTCAGGCGCCTGCCGGTCGCCATCGGCGGCGTGGTCGCGGCCGGCGCCGTCGCCGCTGCCACCCAACTCCCGCCCGCGCGCACGTGGCTGATGAACCGTTACGAGGCGGGGCAGGGCCCGGACGAGGCACGGAGGCGGCGCAGCTGGTTCACGGTCCGCTTCGTCGGCGAGGGCGGCGGCCGCCGGGTCTTCACCGAGGTGTCCGGCGGCGACCCGGGCTATGACGAGACGGCGAAGATCCTCGCCGAGGGCGCGCTCTGTCTCGCCTTCGACGAACTCCCCGACCGCGTCGGCCAGTTGACACCGGCCACCGCGATGGGCACAGCCCTGACCGAGCGGCTGCGGGCCGCCGGGATGCGCTTCAGGGTCGCGGACGCCCGCTGAAACCGGGCGGGCTCAGAGACCCGACTGCGGCCGCTTCAGGCCCTGTTGGGCGTCCTTGAGGGCTCGGCGGCACAGCGAGTCGGCGTGCCGGGTGGACTCGGGGATGCGGTAGCGCCGGGCGAGCGCGAGGGTGTGGGCGCAGGCACCGTCCAGGCTCACCCGGTGACCGACCGAGACGAAAACGGGCTTGGTGGCGTCCTGCGTGCGCAGGGCGCGGCCGACCTCGGCGCCGTCGTCGGCGAGCAGCGGGGAAGTGTCACCGCGGCGGGGCCCCGGCGGCTCGTAGGTGAAGGTGAACGGGTTCTTGGCGACGCCGATGACGGGGAGCCCGGTGAGTACGCCGAGGTGGCTGGCGAGGCCGAACCGGCGCGGGTGGGCGAGCCCGTACCCGTCGCAGATCACCGTTCCCGGGCCGGAGTCGAGCCGTTCGAGGGCGGCGAGCACGGTGGGGATCTCGCGGAAGGCGAGGAGCCCGGGAACGTAGGGGAAGGCCACCCGGCCGACGGCGGTGGCCTCCTCGACGACCTCCAGGGTCGCGGCATCGAGCACCACGGCGGCCGCGACGACCAGGTCGTGCTCGTCGTCGTACGCCACATCGACGCCGGTGACGAGGCCGCTGCCCGGCTCCGGTCCCCTCTCGTCCCGCACGACCCGGTCCCGCAGCTCGTCCTGCACGGCGAGCGCGGTCGCCTCGTCGCGCGGCCAGCCGTCCGGAACCCCCGTGATGATCTCCATGGCGCCCACCTTAGGCGCTCCGCCGGGGCGTCGATTTCCGGCCGCGGCCCGCGCCGAGCGGCCGCCTCCCCGCTCCGGTCGCGGCGCGCGACGGTTCCTGTCGGCCCGTCACGGCATACCCCGTCCCCCTCCCGGCCGGCCGTCCTGGCGGGGCCGCTTTCCACCCGTGCCAGTCCCGGCCCGACCGTCGCGCGGACCCCGGGCAAAGACTCGGGGCGGCACTGTCGAAACCGCGCACCCCACACCTACCATGTAAGGCATGAACGACACTCTCAGCCATTACGAGCTACGGGAGGGCGTGCCCTCCCCCGAGACGTTCCGGCACCTGCGCACCGTCGCCGGCCTGTCCGACCGGTCCGCCGAGGCGGTGGCCCTGGCGCTGCCCAACACCTGGTACGGCGTACTCCTGTACGCGGCCGGAGAACCCGTCGGCATGGGCCGGATCATCGGCGACGGGGGCACCGCCTTCCAGGTCACCGACGTCTGTGTCCACCCGGCCCATCAGGGCCGCGGCCTCGGGAAGCGGATCATGGCCGCGCTGACCGCGGAGCTGGAGCGCAGGGCGCCCGCGACCGCCTATGTGTCCTTGATCGCGGACGGCGAAGCACGCCGCCTCTACGGGCAGTTCGGCTTCCTTGAGACCGCTCCCGACTCGGTGGGCATGGCCCGCATGCTCTGAGACCCCGCACGCTCTGAGACCCCGCACGCTCTGAGACAGCGACACGGAACGGAGCGCCGGACCGGCCAGGAGTAGCCTTTCGATCATGTTCATACTTGAGCTCACCTACATCGCTCCCCTCGACCGCATCGACGACCTGCTCGACACCCATGTCGTCTGGCTCAACAAGCATTACGAGGCGGGCGTCTTCATCGCGTCGGGGCGCAAGGAGCCGCGCGACGGCGGCGTCATCCTGGCCGTCGGGGACGACCGTGCGGCGATGGAAGAGCTCGTGGCGAGCGACCCCTTCCTCATCAACGGCCTGTGCACCTACCGGATCACCGAGTTCCTTGCGACGAAGGTGGCGCCCGAACTCGCCCCGTTCCAGCAGACGTTGCCGAGCTAGGGCCTTTCGTTCGGGGGGAGGCCGGATCAGGTCGGATCAGGGAGCGGTGCCGGGCCCCGCGAGCCCGGCACGATCCCCGCGCAAGGGCTCAGCCCGCCAGGCGCGCGACCCGGCCCTGCTCGCCGGCGGCCCAACAGCCGCCGTCCACGGCGCAGTCGACCGTGTCGTACGAGCCGGTGTCCACGGTGCGCCAGGTGCGGCCGCCGTCCCGGCTCACATCGGTGCCGGTGGGTCCGACGGCGAGCGCGGCCGAGCGCGAGTGCGGCAGCCAGGCGACGCCCGAGCGGTACCCGGCGACGGGTGTCGCCGCCGGGCGCCAGCGGTGGCCGCCGCCCCCGGTGACCGCCGAGGCGTTCGGTGACGGCTGCCCCGCCCGGTAGTCACCGCCGACCGCGATGCCGTGCGTGCGGTCGCGGAAGGCGAGGCCGAACACGCCGCGGGCCGGGTCGCCGGCCGGGATGCCCGATTCGGCGGCCGTCCAGGTGAGTCCCCGGTCGCCGGAGTGCAGAACGCGTCCGGTGGCGCCGCCGCCCGTGGCGAGCCACACATCCCTTGGCCCGGAGGCCACCAGGCACTGACCGCTCGCGGCGAAGCCGGCCTCCCCCGGCTGCGCGGCCGGCATCCCCGCGCTGGGCAGGACCTTCCAGGAGCGCCCACCGTCCGCGGTGGACAGGATGCGGTACTTGCCGTCGACGGGGTCGCTCATCGCCAGGCCATGGCGAGGGTCGAAGAAGGTCAGACAGTCATAGAACGCCTTCGGGTCGGTGTTGCGGAACGACTCGCTCCAGGTGGCTCCGCCGTCCTCGGTGCGGTAGACCCGGGATGCCTCGCCCTCGCCGATGGCGAGCACCACGGCCCGTCGGCCGTCGAAGGCCTCCACGTCCCGGAACTCCAGGCCGGCCGCGCCCGCCGGGGAGACGTTCTGCCAGGTGCGGCCGCCGTCCGAGGTCCGCAGGACCGTGCCCTTGGTGCCCGCCACCCACGCGGTCGACCGGCTGACCGCCGCGAGTCCGCGGAAGCGGGCATCGCTCGCGGTGTCCTTCATCTGCCAGCTCGGCGTGCGGTGGTCGTGCGCCTGGGCCGGCGCCGTCAACGCGGCCGTCAAC
This sequence comes from Streptomyces sp. NPDC048416, assembly GCF_043200435.1. NCBI lineage: Bacteria > Bacillati > Actinomycetota > Actinomycetes > Kitasatosporales > Streptomycetaceae > Streptomyces > Streptomyces sp. NPDC048416. The sequence goes on along the minus strand of NZ_JBICXU010000003.1, from coordinate 220,056 downwards.
ATCAGCCCGCCCAGCCCCACCGAAAGCATGCGTCGCGTCTTCCCCATGGACCTCATGGCGTCGGAAGCTAGCCGAGCCCGTCCCACCCGTCCAGAGCGCCTACGCCACCGGTCCCGGACGCCGGGGCGCGCGGACGTACGCGAGCTGCGCCGAACACCCCGTCGACGCCCTGCGACGGATGTTCGGGCAGCCGAAAGAATTGAGCCATACGAGACACGGGTGACGCGGTGTGGCTGAGGTGAGAGGGGGAATCAGCGCTATTACGACCAATCCGCCCCGCGAGCCGCGCGTCGACGGTCGGCAGTGATGCACGTCACGTGAACCTCCGGTGCACGCAACGCTGAATTTCGACGTCTCTCCGGGCGGCAGGAGAGAACCCCCGAGGCTGAGGGAGCAGGGCTTTGTCCACCGTCATCGAGCAGCCCGTCCAGGTACGCCTGATCGCGTCCGCGCCCCGCATGGAAACCGTGCCCGCGACCCTGCGCTACGACCCCGACGACCCGTTCGCCGTCCACATGGTGTTCCCGGCGCCGGCCACCCTCGAAGGCGCCGACGTCTCCTGGGAGTTCGCCCGCGAACTGCTCGAAGCGGGCATCGAAGGACCCGCCGGGGTCGGCGACGTACGGGTGCGCCCCTACGGCTACGACCGGACCGTCCTGGAGTTCCACGCCCGCGAGGGCGTCGCCATGGTGCACATCCGCACCTCCGAGGTGCGCCGCTTCCTCAAGCGCGCCCAGCTCCTGGTTCCGGCCGGCCGGGAGCACCAGTACCTCGATCTGGACGGGGACCTCGCCGTGCTGCTGCGCGACGCCTGCTGACCCGGCGCGACCGGAAGCCTGGCCGAGAACTCTGTCCGAGAACCCTGCCCGGACCCGCCGACCGGGCCCGTCGGCCGAGCCCGCCGACTGGACCTGCGGATCGAGCCCGCCGACCGGACCTGCGGATCGAAGCTGCGGATCGAAGCTGAGGGGCTGAACCTGCTGGGCCGAGCCCGCTGCCCGAGCCACTGACCGATCCGCAGACCGCATCGCTGCCCAAGCCGCCGATCGGGCCAATCGGCCCAGCCAGTCGGTCCAGTCGGTCCAGTCGGTCCAGTCGGCCCAGCCGGTCGGCCTGCCCGCTGGTCGCGCCACGCTCGGCAGGCGCCCCCTCCCGCACCGCCTCCGTTCCTGCCCGGCCGCGGCGGTGCCCCGCCCCCTGCTGCCCCGGCGGACCCGCACACCCGCCGACGGGGCCCCGTTAATTGGTTTGCGGGACCGTCGGAACGCGGCGTACCTTCGTGACTGGCCCTGTTGTCGTCGAATGGAGCAGGACGTTGCTCGTCTGAGGCCCTGAGACACCGCACCGCGCACTCCCTTCCGTGTCGCGCGCGTCCGGTGTGACCTCTGCCTCCGAGCCATGTCCTCCACGACCAGGGCCTTCTTCGTGCCCTGAGCGGTGTCTCAGAACCCCCGTTGCCCGCATTCCTTCCCCGCAACCGGGAGACCCGTATGTCACATCCCCCTCTTCAGATCAGCTCGGCCGCGCTGTCCTTCGCATGGCCGGACGGCACCATCGTCTTCGAAGACCTCCAACTCGGCGTCGGCCCCGGACGCACCGGCCTCGTCGGCCTCAACGGATCAGGGAAATCGACCCTGTTGAAGCTGATCGCCGGGGCCCTCACCCCGACGGTCGGCCACGTCAAGATCGCGGGCGAGATCGGATACCTGCCACAGAACCTGGTCCTCGACACCGCGCTGCGCGTGGACGAGGCGCTGGGCATCGACGCGGTACGGGCCGCCCTGCACGCGATCGAGGGCGGCGACGCGGACGAGCGGCACTTCGAGACCGTGGGCGACGACTGGGACGTCGAGGAGCGCGCCCGCGCGACCCTCGATCAGCTCGGCCTCGGCGCCATCGGCCTGGACCGCACGATCGGCGAGGTCTCGGGCGGCGAGTCGGTGCTGCTGCGCCTGGCCGCCCTGCTCCTCAGGCGCCCGGACGTCCTGCTGCTGGACGAGCCCACGAACAACCTGGACCTGCCCGCCCGGCAGCGCCTGTACAACGCCGTCGACGCATGGAACGGCGTACTCCTGGTCGTCAGTCACGACCGCGAGCTGCTTGCCCGGGTGGACCGCATCGCCGATCTGCGGGAGGGCCAACTCGCCTGGTACGGAGGCAACTTCACGGACTACGAGGAGGCGTTGCGGGCCGAGCAGGAGGCGGCCGAGCGGATGGTGCGCGTCGCCGAAGCCGATGTGCAGCGTCAAAAACGGGAACTCTCCGACGCCCAGGTCAAGTTGGCGCGGCGCCAACGTTACGGACAGAAGAGCTACGACAACAAGGTGGTGCCGAAGATCGTCGCCAACAACCGCCGGCGCGAGGCTCAGGTGTCCGCGGGCAAGCACCGCATCCTCCAGACCGAACGCCTGGGCCAGGCGCGCGAGCGGCTTGACCAGGCGGTGGAGGCAGTGCGCGACGACGAGGAGATCCGTATCGAGCTCCCCCACACCACCGTGCATCCGGGCCGCCGCGTCCTGACCCTGACCGATCTCCAACTCCCCTACGGCGCAAGGGTGGAGGGCGAGCTCGATGTGCGCGGTCCCGAACGGATCGCGCTGGTCGGCCGGAACGGGTCGGGCAAGACGACCCTGCTCAGGACGCTCGCGGGGCAGCTGGAACCGGTTGCGGGAGAAGCGGTGGCCCATGTGCCGTTGCGGTTCCTGCCGCAGCGCCTCGACGTGCTCGACGACGCGCTGAGCGTCGTGGAGAACGTGGCCCGCTATGCGCCGGGGGCGACGGACAACGCGATCAGGGCGCGGCTGGCGCGCTTCCTGTTCAAGGGGGCCAGGGCGGAGCGACCGGCGGGGACCCTGTCGGGCGGAGAGCGCTTCCGCGCCGCACTCGCGGCGCTGCTGCTGGCGGAGCCTGCGCCCCGGCTGTTGATGCTGGACGAGCCGACGAACAACCTGGACATGGCGAGTGTGAGCGCTCTCAAGGCCGCGCTGGACGCCTATGAGGGCGCGCTGATCGTGGCCAGCCACGATGTGCCGTTCCTGGAGTCGATCGGCGTCACCCGCTGGCTGCTGCTCGACGGCGAGCTCACCGACACCACGGCGGAAGCGGTCAGGGAGGGGCTGGCGGTGGGCTGAGCACGCCGAGAGCATCCACCGCGGCGCGGTCCGTCTGCCGAGGCGCCGAGGAGCGGACCGCCGACCCGGGCCCGCTTCCTCGGGGTCGGGGCGCCGACCCGGGCTCGTCCCCTCGGGGCCGGGTCGGCGACCCGGGGCCGCTTCCTCGGGGCGGGGCGCGGACCTGGGCTCGTCCCCTCGGGGTCGGGTCGGCGACCCGGGGCCGCTCCTCCCAGGCCGGAGCCCCCGGGCCGGAATCGCTCCCCGGGCCGGGACCGCCGACCCGGGATCGCTCCCCCGGGGCCGGGGCCGGCGACCCGGGATTGCCCCCCCCGGGGCGGGGGCCCGGTTCGCTGTATCCCCCGTCACAGGACGGCGGATGCGAACGGACCGCACTGGAGGTGACTTGCCTCTCGTTTCACCGCACCTACCAGCACATATAACAGAACGTAGCTGGGCGAAGAGGATGACGGACTTGGCTGGGCGCTTATGGCCGCCTTAACCTACGGTTTCGTAACCTACGTATGCGTAGGTACGCCTGCCGTCCCCCCTTTTCCGTCCCCCTGGAGCACACCCGTGACGATCACTTCTCCCCACCTCGGCAGTTCGGACGCGTGGACCGACGCCCGGCTGCTGTTCGCGCTGGAAGAGGTAGTCGAAAAGGAGCTCAACCGGCACCTCAAGGTCGCCAAGGACTGGATGCCGCACGACTACGTGCCGTGGTCGGACGCCCGTAACTTCCCCGGCCTCTTCGAGGACGGGGAAGCCTGGGAGCCCCAGCAGTCCAAGGTCACGGACCTCGGCAAGATCGCCCTGGTGGTGAACCTGCTCACCGAGGACAACCTGCCCAGCTACCACCACGAGATCGCCTCGCTCTTCGGCCGCGACGGCGCCTGGGGCACGTGGGTGCACCGCTGGACCGCCGAGGAGGGCCGGCACGGCATCGTGATGCGCGACTACCTGCTCGCATCCCGGGCGGTGGACCCGGACAAGCTGGAGCAGTTCCGGATGGCGCACATGAGCGAGGGCTTCGAGTCGGACAACCGGCACTCGATGCTGCACTCGGTCGCCTATGTCGCCTTCCAGGAGCTGGCCACGCGGGTCTCGCACCGCAACACCGGCCACCAGTCGGGCGACCCGGTCTGCGACAGGATGCTCGCCCGGATCGCGACCGACGAGAACCTGCACATGGTCTTCTACCGCAACCTGCTCGGTGCGGCGTTCGAGCTCGTCCCGGACCTGACGATGCAGTCGGTGCGCGACGTCGTCGTGAACTTCCGGATGCCCGGCCACGGCATGCCGGGCTTCGAGCGGGCCGCGGCGCAGATGGCGATCGGCGAGGTCTACAACATGCGGATCCACCACGACGACGTGCTCCAGCCGGTGCTGCGCTACCTCAAGGTCCTGGAGATCGACGGGCTCGGCCCCGAGGGCCTGAAGGCCCAGGAAGAGCTCGGCATGTACATGGGCGGGCTCGACTCCGAGGCGTCCAAGTTCGACGAGAAGCTGGCCGCGCGCAAGGCACGCATGGCGGCCCGCCGCTAACAGCGTGCCCGACGCTGAGCCCCAGCGCCGAGCCCCAGCGCCGCGCCCCGGCGATGGGCTACGGCGATGGGCTACGGCGATGGGCTACGGCGCTGAGCCCCGGCAGTGACCTACGGCGCTGAGCCGGAGTTCTGAGCCATTACGAGAGCGCGGCGCCGCACGGCGCCGCGCTCTTATCGCTGTTGGGTGCGTTGCAGGACCAGCCGCTCCCGCTCGGAGAGGCCGCCCCACACCCCGAATCGCTCGTCGTTGGCAAGGGCGTATTCGAGGCAGGCCTTCCGTTGCTCGCAGGCTCCGCAGAGCTGCTTGGCCTCGCGCGTCGAGCTGCCCGGCGCCGGGAAGAAGAACTCGGGTCCGGCCTGAGCGCACAGCGCGCCTTCCTGCCAGGTGAGTTCCGCGGCGGAGTTGATGGTGTTGTTCAACATGCCGACCACGCTGCCGGGCACTGATCAACGTCCGGTCAACGAACGGTGAACGCCCGCGTTTCTAGGACGAGGGCGCCGCGCTCGTGAGGAAGGCGATGCGTGCGCCGAACGGGTCGGCGACCTTGCACAGCCGGCCCACGCCCGCCACATCCATGGGGGCCATGCGGACCGTGCCGCCCAGCTCCCGCGCCTTGGCGGCGGTCGCGTCGGCGTCGGCCACTTCGATGTACGGCATCCAGTAGGCGCCCGCTTCGGCTTCCAGGGCGTCGTTGTCGAGCGGGATGACTCCGCCGAACATGGAGTCGGGCCCGGCCGCGGCCGGATTGACTGTCGTGTACGTGCCGCCGGGGAAGGGCACCTCGAAGGTCTCCCAGCCGAACACCGCGTGGTAGAAGCCGGTGGCCGCCTTGACGTCCGGGGTGTACAGCTCGATCCAGGACAGCGTGTCGCGCTCACCGGCGGCACCCATGCCGCTCATCTGCTGGGGCTGCCACGCCGCGAAGCCGACACCGGCCGCGTCCTGGAAGAACGCGCTGCGGCCGAGCTCCATGACGTCGACGGGCTGGACGGTGACACTGCCGCCGGCCTGCTCGACCGACGTGGCCGTGGCTTCGATGTCCGGCGTCTGGAAGTACACGTTCCACGCGGGATCGCCCTGGTCGGGCGGGACCGTCATGCCGCCCGCGATGACTGTGCCCCCGGCCTGGAACGTTCCGTACCCGCCCACCTCCGGCCCGCCCGGCTGGTACGTCCAGCCGAAGACACCGGTGTAGAAGGCGGCCGCGGCGCCGATGTCCGGCGTGCTGAGGTCGAACCAGCTGGGAGAGCCCGTGACGTAACGGGTGGTGAGCATGATGAGCTCCTTCGGGTGTCCCGTTGTCCTGCCATCTTGAGTCTTGCACCGGGCACTGACCATTCGGGCACGGCGGTCGACGGACCGCCGCGAAGGGCCGACGGCGTCTAGGTGTCCTTGGCGGCGCGGCTCGGCTGTACCCGCTTGGGCTCTCCCGGCATCTTGGGGTAGTCCGGCGGGTACGGCATGTCGCCGAGCCGGTGATCGTGTTCGTCGCGCTCTGCGAGTTCGAGCAGTGGCTCCAGGCCGAACGCGTGGTCGTCCATGTCCGCGTGCAGATCGCCCAGTTCGGCATAGCGGGCGGGCATGGTCCGCAGGTCGAAGTCCTCGGGATGCACGTCGTCGAGCTCGTCCCAGCGAAGCGGCGCCGAGACCGGGGCGTGCGGCTTGGGACGCACCGAGTAGGCAGAGGCGATGGTGCGGTCGCGAGCGGTCTGGTTGTAGTCCACGAAGATCCGCTCGCCGCGCTCCTCCTTCCACCAGGCGGTGGTGACCCGGCCCTCCATGCGACGCTCCAGCTCGCGCCCGAGGGCGATGGCACAGCGGCGCACCTCGGTGAACGTCCAGCGCGGCTCGATCGGAACGAAGACGTGGACGCCTCGTCCTCCGGACGTCTTGGGCCAGCCCGTGATCCCGAACTCCCCGAGCAGCGCCCGCAGTTCATGGGCGACGGGGACTGCGTCGTCGAAGTCGGTGCCGGGCTGCGGGTCCAGGTCGATCCGGAGTTCGTCGGGGTGGTCGGTGGCCTCGCGCCGCACCGGCCAGGGATGGAAGGTCAGGCAGCCGAGCTGGGCGGCCCACAGGACCGCGGCGGGCTCGGTGGGGCAGATCTCGTCGGCGTGGCGGCCGCTCGGAAATTCGATCTTGGCGGTGGGGATCCAGTCGGGCAGGTTCTTCGGCGCCCGCTTCTGGAAGAACGACTCGCCGTCGACGCCGTCGGGGTAGCGCTCCAGCGTGGTGGGGCGGTCGCGCAGGGCACGTGTGATGCCGTCGGCGACGGCCAGGTAGTACTGGGCCACGTCCAGCTTGGTGTAGCCGGGCCCCGGAAAGTACACCTTCTCCGGATTGGACAGCCGCACGGTCCGCCCGCCGACCTCCAGCTCGATCGCCTCACCCTTGCCCATGCAGGCCACGGTAGGCGGAGGGCGCCAATGGCGCATATCGGTGAGGATCGGATGTATGGATCTCCCGGTGATGCCGCCAGTCAAGCCGATGCTCGCCAAGTCCGTGGCGAAGATTCCGCCCGGGATGCAGTACGAGGCGAAGTGGGACGGATTTCGGGCAATCGTGCACCGCGACGGCGCCGAGGTCGTCATCGGCAGCCGCAACGGCAAGCCACTGACCCGTTACTTTCCCGAGCTGGCCGACGCGCTGGCGGAGCGGCTGCCCGAACGCTGTGTGGTGGACGGCGAGATCGTCATCGCGCACGAGGGGCGCCTGGACTTCGACCGGCTCACCGAGCGCATCCACCCCGCCGCGTCCCGGGTGAAGCTGCTCGCCGAACAGACCCCGGCGAGTTTCGTCGCGTTCGACCTCTTGGCGCTCGGGGACGCGGCGCTGCTCGACACCCCGCTGGCCGAGCGGCGGTCGATGCTTGCCAAGGCTTTGAGAGCGGTTCCAGCGCCGGTGTATCTGGCCCCCGCCACGACCGACATCGAGGTGGCCCGCCGTTGGTTCGAGCAGTATGAGGGCGCCGGGCTCGACGGGGTCGTCGCCAAGCCGCTCGATTTGCCCTACCGGCCCGACGCCCGACTCATGTACAAGATCAAACACGAGCGCACGGCGGATGTGGTGGTGGCCGGCTACCGCCATCACAAGAGCGGTCCCGTGGTCGGCTCGCTCCTGCTCGGCCTGTACGACGCGCAGGGCGCGCTACAGCACGTCGGCGTGTGCGCGGCGTTCCCGATGAAACGCCGCGCGGAGCTCATCGACGAGCTCGCGCCGCTGCTCATGGACGACCCCGTGAGCGAGTCCCACCCATGGGCCGCGTGGGCCGAGGAGGCCGCACACGAAGGCGCTCGGCTGCCGGGTGCGACCAGCCGCTGGACCGGCAAGAAGGATTTGTCGTGGCTGGCGTTGCGGCCGGAGCGGGTGGTGGAGGTGGCGTACGACCACATGGAGGGCGACCGATTCCGGCACACCGCGCAGTTCCGGCGCTGGCGCCCTGACCGCGCTCCCGACAGCTGCACGTACGCCCAGTTGCAAGAGCCGGTCGGCTACGACCTCGCGGAAGTCCTTTCGTCGGGGGGTGGGTGATCGTCGCGGGGGTGATTGCAACGGAGAGCGGGGCTCGTCACCGAGATCCGTGCTCGCCATAGAGATCGGTGCTCGCCACGGAGACCCGTGCTCGCCATGGAGATCGGCGCTCGCCACAGAGATCGGTGCTCGCCACGAAGATCGGTGCTCGCCACATGGTGGGCGCGCGTCACAAGGTCGGCGCGCGTCACGGGGTCGCTGCCGGTCATGGGATGGGTGACGCTCATGGGGTGGGTGACGGGCAGCCGGGGCCGGCGGGTGGCGCGCTGGGGTCCGGCGTCGCCGAGGGGGCCTGCGATCCGCCGGGGCAGTCCGGCACGCCGGGGCTGCCCGACGGCGAGGGGCTGGTGGTCGCGCTCTCAGACGGGGACGGGCTTGGGCCATCCGACGAGGAGGGGGAAGAAGTGGGGCCGGGGGAAGCGGAGGACGAAGGGGAGCTGGAAGGGGGCGAAGAGGGCGAGTGCGCCGGCCGCGACGCCGAGGGACTGCCCGTGGGCGGCCCGGGGGTCCATGCCGATGGGCGCGAGCTCGGTTGGGGCCCGATGACGATGCCTCCGCCCTGCTTGCGGTTGTGGTCGGCGTCGAGCTGCCCGGCGCTGCCGGCTCCCGGCGAGGTCGGGAGAGCGCCTTCGCCGTCCGGCACGGGATGGACGCCCCGGCGGTAGAACTCCAGCCACGACAGAACCGTACGCAGATAGTCGGCCGAGTGGTTGTAGCTCAGGACGGCGCGCTCCAGGTCGGCGGGGACGGCGAGGTTCCGGGCATCCGCGCACAGGTACCCGCCGGCCGCGAGCGCCGAGTCGAAGACGTTGTTGGGATCCTTACGCCCGTCGTCGTTGCCGTCCTGGCCCCAGGTCGACCAGGTGGACGGGATGAACTGCATGGGTCCCACCGCACGGTCGTAATCGGCGTCCCCGTCCAGCGCTCCGTGGTCCGTGTCGCTGATGCGCGCGAATCCCGTGCCGTTGAGCGCCGGCCCCAGGATCGGCGTGAGGGTCGTCCCGTGCGCGTCGACCCGGCCGCCCCCCGCATGGCCCGACTCCACCTTGCCCAGGGCGGCGAGGAGTTGCCAGGAAAGGTGGCAGCGCGGCTCGGTGCGTTCCAGACGCGTCTGGGCCCGCTGATACGCGGCGAGCACGGTGGCGGGGATGCCCTCCTGGGTCCACACGGGGTCGATCACCGCCACGGTGGGTGGCGCGCTCGCGGTGCGCGGCGGGACCGGCGTGACCGGCGGCGGCAGTTCGGCGTGGTACGAGCCGTCCGACGGCGGGTCCGCGCGTACCGTCGCGGGAGGCGCGGCAGCCGGCCCGTCCTGGCCCTGGGGGCCGGTACGCAACAGCCCGGGGGCTTGCGAGGCGGTGAGCGCGGCCATCGCCAGGGCCGCGACGGCCGTGCCGGTGAATCCACGTCGGAAGCGCTTCCCGCCGGGCAGCGCGAGTTCGCCGAATCGGATGCTTCCGCGACGTCGGGGCGTCGTGATCTTGGCCGTCATGATCCCTGCCCGAAGGTGTCGATGCCGGAGATCTTCCAGGTGGTGCCGCCGGCGCGGACCACGTCGACGGCGAACATGGCGGCGGCGTAGGACGTTTCGGGCTTCTCCCCCGCTGTCCGTGTGCTGCTCTGGTCGGCGTAGACGAGAACCCGGGCGCGGGAGCCGTCGATCATCTCCACTGCGCTCTCGGTGACGGTGGTCGTCAGGACCAGTTTCTGGTCCTTGCCCTGGGAGCGGACGGCGGCCAGCATGTCGTGGTGCTGCTGAACCGCCTTGCCCGTCAGGAGAGTTGATGTGGCTTTGTCGACGGGTCCGGTGTCCGCGTAGTTGTACGAGAACAACGCGGCGACGGCCTTGTCGGTCTGGCCCTTGACCTCGCTGGTACGGGCCGCGTCGGTCAGCGCGGAGTTACGTGCGGCCGGGTCGGAGCGCAGGGTGTCGGCCTTGGTGGCAGCGAGCCCGGCGAAGCAACCCAGCAGGACGATGAGCGCGCACAGGACGATGGGCGCGGGGACGCGCACGAACCGGCGCACGGACGCGAAGATCCCCGCGCGAGGCCCCCGCAGCGCACGGAGGCGACGGCCGCGCCAGGTCGTCGCGGCCGATGAGGTCGATGATGTCGACGTAGCTGGTGAAGCTGTCGAAGCCGACAAAGCTGTTGCCGGAACCGTCGAGGACGAGGACGAGGGCGTCCGCGCCCGCGAACCGGGCTTGGTCTCACGGGACTTGACCGCCCTTCTGGTGGGTTGTGGTGGGGACTCGGCACCGGTGCGTGTGGCGTCGGCGTGGGCCAGTCGGCGTTGGCGGTTGACCAGGTGACGGGTCGTCGACATCTGCGGCTCCTGTCCGGGAGGTGGAGGGTCAGTTGGCCGCGCTGTTGCCGACCGGGGCCTGGCCGAGGGCGCTGAGTTTCCAGCCGCCCGGCGTGCGGGTGAGCTCGCCGAGCATCCGGCTGTCCTTGGCGGCGGGCTGTTGCTTGGGGGCCTGTACCGTGATCCGCAGCGCCACCATCACTCTGGCCCGGCCCGCCCGGTCGTCGAGCTCGGTGACCGCGCCGTCGAGCACCTTGGCGGTGGTGACGGTCTGCGCCTGCTGGACCTGCTTCTCGAACTCCCCCCGCCCTGCCGCCAGTTGCTGGCGCAGGTCACCTGTGGTGGAGTCCTGCCACATGTCGAGACCGTGAGCCAGATTCTTGTGGTCGAGGGTGGAGAGGTTCTGCACGGCCTGCTCCCCTGCCGCGAGCACCCTGTCGCGGGAACGTGCGTAGGCGGCAGAATCGTCGTGCGCGGCGCCGTACCAGGACCACCCCGCCCATGCCGCGAACCCGCCCGCGATCAGCGTGAGCGTCATCGCGGCGACGAGCAGGGGCTGGATCGTCATGCGTGCCATGTTCTTCGTTCTCCCTCTATGAGGTTCCGGCGACGGCGGGCGCGGTTTAACGGGCGCGGAGATCGGTGATCTGCCAATGACCGTCGGTGAGTTGAGCGGTGACGGCCAGCTGGGCAGCTGCCGAGGTGGCGGGCTTGGTGTCCCTCTGCGCACGCTGGTCGAGGAAGACGAGCAGTTCGGCCTGGTCACGGGTCAGCCGGATGACCCCGGCCCGCACGACGTGCGTGGTCAGACTGAGCTTCTGCTCGGCGACCCGCTGCCTCAACTCCCCGAAGAGCGCTGCATATTGCCCCGCCGCGCGACCACCCAGCAGCTCCCTCGCCGCGTCCTCGGTTGCACGGGTGTCCTGGGGAACGTAGGAGAAGACCTTGCCGAGCGTGTTGCTCACATCCCCGATGACCTGCGTGGTCGCCGTGGCATCGGTGAGCGCACGATTGCTCGCCGCCGGCGCGTCGCTCAACTGCCGTGCCTGGTACAGCAATCCGCCTCCGGTGAGCAGGAGAGCGAGTACGAGAACGAAGGCGCACGTGATGATGAGCAGGCGGCGCCGGCGCCCGGGCGGCGCGGAGGCGTCACCGGGGTCGCCGACGCCACCGGGGTCACCGACGTCAGAGCCCGGCGAGCCGGGGTACGAGTCGCCGCCAGGCGAGCCGGAGTGCGCGTCGGTGCCCGGCGACCCGGCGCCCTCGTCGCCGCCAGGCGAGCCGGAGTGCGGGTCGGTGCCCGGCGCCCCGGCGTCCTCGTCGCCGCCAGGCAAGCCGGGGTACGAGTCGCCGCCCGAACCCGAGTCCTGCGGGCCCGGGTTCGGGCCCAGGTCCGGGTTCGGCTCCAGGCACCGAGAGCTCGGCTCCGGGCCCCGGCTCGGCTCCAGGCCCCGGCTCGGCTCCGAGCCCTCCGTGGCCTTCGCCTCTGCTGTGCTCACGCTGTTCTCTCCCTACCGGTTGTTCGCACGCCCCTGTCCTCCATCCGGTCCGGCGGTCAGGGGGCCGCGACCGGGACCGCGTTGAGTGCCTTCAACTTCCAGCCGGAGCCGATGCGTTGGAGCGTTGCCTCGAAGCGCTTGCGGTCGGTGGTGACCGCGCCGCCCTTCGGGGTGAGCCGGACCTGCACCGTCGCGATGAGCTTGGCGCTGCCTGCACGGTCGTCGAGTTCGGTGAGGGCGGCGTCGGTGACCTCGCCGCGCGCCGACGCCGACGGCTTTCCGGTCCCCGCCCGGCGCAACTCGTCGTGGAGCGGCCCCGTGGACGCGTCGAGCCAGGTGCGCAATGTCGTGTCGGGGTGGGCGGCGTCCAGCGTCGAAAGCGCGACGATCTGCGTACGGCCCGCCTTCAGGGCGGTGTCGCGCGAGGCGGCGTACGCCAGGGACGTGTCGTTGCGCGCGTCCACGTACGCCCATCCTCCGAAGGCGGCGAAAGCGGTTGAGAGCGCGATCACGGCCACGGCGAGTGCGCGCCGGAGCCGGGGGCCGGCGGGGAGTCGGATCACGGTTGTACGTCCCTTTCTCCGGCGCGGGGGGTCAGGCCGAGCAGCCCGGCCAGGTCCTCCGGGGCGCCGCCGGGCAGGGCGGGCAGACCGAGGGCCCCCGGAAGTGCCGCCGCTGTGGCCGCAGGCGAGGAAGGCTGGGCAGGGGGCTGAGCGCCGGGCAGGGAGCCCGGCTGCGCCGGCGCCCGGAGCGGGCCGCCGCTCGGGGCATGCGCCGAGCCCCGTACGTCGATGCCGCTGCTCGCCGGTGCGGCGCACCGCGCCTTGGTGTTGAGCTTCGGCGTGTCGACGGTTTCGAGGCCGTTGCGGTAGGCCGTCCCCCCGTATCCGTCGGTGCAGGGAAGCGGTGCGAAAAAGGTGACCGCCATGCCGAGATTGGCACCCTTCGCGTCGATGGCAGTGGCTCCCGCCGCGGCCAACGGCGGTAGTTTCACCAGTAGTTCCTCGATCCCGCGCTGACGGGTCACGGCTACGTCCGCCGTCGTGAGGAGGTTGGCGAGCACCACGCTGATCTGCGGGTCGAGATCCCTGAGCAGGCCGCTGACCTGCCCGGCCGCGTCCGGTGCGGCCGCGATCAAACGACGCAGATCGGTGTCCGATCCTTTCAGCGTGGCGGCAAGGCGCTGCGCCCCGGACGCGAAGGTCTTGATGGCCTGCCCTTCCTCGGCCTGGGTGCTCAGCACGGTCTGACCGTCCGCGAGCAGTGTGGTCGTGCTCGGGAGCGCCCTGTCCGCCGCCCGCACGAAGTCGCTGCCGTTGTCGAGGAGTGCCTGGAGATCATCTCCCCGCCCTTCGAAGGCCTTCCCGAACTCGTCGACGACCGTACGCAGCGACTCCAACGGCACAGACGCGGCAAGGTCGTTGACGCTGGTGAGTACGGTGGTGACGGGCGCCGGCGTGCGGGTGTCGGACTGCGCGATCACCGCGCCGTCGCCCAGGTAGGGAGCCCCGGCGGAGGTGGGCCGCAGGTCGATGTACTGCTCGCCGACGGCGGACAGGTTGGCCACCACCGCCTGCAGTGTGCTCGGGATGGGCGGCGCCGAGTTGTCGATACGCAGCTCGGCCACCACCCCGTCGTCGGTGAGCCCGATGGGCCCAACCCGCCCGACCGAGACGCCTCGGTAGGTGACGTTGGAGTGGGTGAAGAGACCGCCCGTCTCGGTGAGATGGACCTTCACCGAGTAGTAGTCGCGGATGCCGACGTAGTGGCCGATGTCGGCGTACCGGAATCCGGTGTAACCGAGCACCAGCACGCCGATGACGAGGAACGCCACGTTCTTGAGCCGCGTCGCGAGCGTCAGCATCAGCGCGCACCTCCCTGCCCGCCGACGGACGGCAGACCGAGAGGCGCCTTGGGTGACGTGTGAGCCGATTGCCTCGGGGACGTCGGGGACGTCGGGGACGTCGGGGACGTCGGGGACGTCGGGGACGTCGGGGACGTCGGGGACGTCGGGGACGTCGGTGGCGACGACATCGGTGACGACGACGGCGGGGATGGCGTCGTGAGCGGCGGGATGATCTGCGTGCCGGGCGCGGCCGTGACGTCGAGGTACACGTTGAGGTAGTCGCCCTTGACCCCCCGCAGCACCTCGTCGGTGAACGGGTACGTCAGCAGCACTTGGAGCGAGTCCGGCAGGTCCTTGCCGGAGTCGGCCAGCGATGTCAGGACCGGCGCGATCGCCTTCAGGTCGGCCACCATGTCGTCCTTGCTCTTGTTGACCGTCGAGACGGCGACCGTGGAGAGGGTGTCGAGAGACTTCAGCATCGTCAGGAGTGAACCCCGTTGGTCCTCAAGGACTTTGAGGCCGGGCGAGAGGCCGGTGAGGACCGTTCCGATCTGCTGTTTGCGGGTGGCGAGGGTCGCGGAGAGCCGGTTGACGCCGTCGAGGGCGTCGGTGATGTCGCCGCGATGGCCGTCCAGATCGCCGACCAGGGTGTTGACGCGCTGAAGCGTGGAGCGCACCTCGGGCTCGCGGCCTCCGATCGCCTTGTTGAGCTCGGTCGTGATGGTCTTGAGCTGGCTGACACCGCCTCCGTTGAGCAGCATGGAGAGCGCTCCCAGGACCTCCTCGACCTCCGGATTGCGATTGGTCCGTGCGATCGGGATCGCCGCGCCGGGCCCGAGGCGTCCCCGTGCCGCCTCCTTGGTCTCCTTCGCCGGCGCGGAGAGCTGGACGAATTTCTCCCCGAGGAGGCTGGACTGTTCCAGCTGGGCGTAGGCGTTGGCGGGCAGGTTCACATCTCCCCGGATGCGCATGCTGACCTTGGCCGACCATCCGTCCGGCGAGAGCGAGATCTTGGTGACACGGCCGACGGCGACGTCGTTCACTTTGACCGCGGCCTGCGGCACCAGGCTCAGCACGTCGGCGAAGTCGGCGGTGACGTCGTACGGATGGCTGCCGAGGTCGGCCCCGCCGGGCAGCGGTAGCTGGTCGATCCCGGAGAACGACGGCACCGAACAGCTGCCGAGCGAGAGGGCCAGGGCGACGACGACCGCGACGCCGACCACCGCCGCGGCGCCGGCGCGCCGGGTGATACGGGGCTTCATCCCCGGCCTCCGTTCTTGGACGCCGAACCGCCGGAACCCGTCGACGAGCCGGAACCTGTCGACGAGCCGGAGCCCGCTGAGGAGCTGGAACCCGCCGAGCCGGAGGCCGATCCATCCGCCGCCGCGGATGATCCCTGCGCGGCACCCGTCCCAGACGCGGCGTCGGACGCATGCGCGGAATCGGACGCATGCGCGGAATCGGATGACGAGGTGTCGGGTGACGGGGTGTCGGGTGACGGGGTGTCGGGTGACGGGGTGTCGGGTGACGGGGTGTCGGCGGAGCCCTTCGCGGGGTCGGCCGCGGAGCCCTTCGCGGGGTCGGCCGCGGTGCCGTACACGGTGCCCACGGGTGGCAGCGGGAGCGCTGGGAGCGCTTTCAGTCGTGCCTGCGGCACGGGCACGAGCGCCGCGCTGCCCGCCACCGCCGGATTGGGTGCGAAGACGAGGTCGCCGCCCATGCTGATCTCGTTGATGTCGCCGCGGCCGTCGAGCGTACGGTGCACCGGGTCGTAGGCGTTGAGAGCGTTCCCAGCGGCCAGAGGTGCGACGTCGAGGGCTTCCGCGAGGGAGGCGCGCTGGTCGACGAGGATCTGCGTGAGCGGGGTGAGCTTGTCGACCTCGGCCTTGAGGCTGCCGCGATTGTCCTGGATGAAGGTCTTGACGTCGCCGAGCGCGGTACCGAGTTCCTTGAGCGCGCCTGCGAGGTTGTCCTTGTTGTCGGCGAAGAACGAGGTCACGTCGGCGAGTTGGTTCTGCGCGTCGCGTACGGCGCCGTCCTTGTTCTTCAGCATGGTGGTGAACGTCTGCAGAGATGCCAGGGTGGCGAAGAGATGGTCGCTGCTGCCGTCCAGCGTCTTGGCCGCCTTGCCGAACTGCTCGATGGAGTCGCCGATCGCGGCGCCGTTGCCGCTGAGGTTCCTGGCGCCGGTGTCGAGCAGCCCCGAGAGCGCTCCCGT
This sequence comes from Streptomyces sp. NPDC048416, assembly GCF_043200435.1. NCBI lineage: Bacteria > Bacillati > Actinomycetota > Actinomycetes > Kitasatosporales > Streptomycetaceae > Streptomyces > Streptomyces sp. NPDC048416. The sequence goes on along the minus strand of NZ_JBICXU010000003.1, from coordinate 204,000 downwards.
CGCGTTCGCCCCGTCGGGGCCGAGGGATTTACTGAGCTCGGTCAGGGAGGCGTACAACTGGTCCACCTCGACGGGCGTGGCGTTGCGGGAGGCGGGCAGTTCCGCCCGGTCGGCGATCTCGGGTCCGCCGGTGTAGGCGGGGGCGAGCTGGACGTACCGGTCGGCGACGACGCTGGGCGAGACGATGGCGGCCCGGGCGTCCTTGGGTACTCGGACCCCCCGGTCCAGGGTCACCACGACCTTGACCTGCCGGCCCTGTGGGGTCACCGAGTCGACCTCGCCGACCTTGACGCCGAGCACCCGCAGGTCCGAGCCGGGGTAGATCCCGACGGCGTGGTCGAAATAGGCGGTGATGTGCTTGCCGCCGGAACCGGCGAACACGCGCAGCCCGCCGGCCACGGTGGCGGCGATGACCGCGAGGGCCAGGACGATCGTGAGAGCGCGTCGCCGGCTCATGGGTAGCCTCCGTTCTTCGGCGGCATGCAGCCGGTCGTCGGGAGTGACTTCGCCGGCAGGTAGTTCCTGGGGACGAGCCCGCAGATGTAGGTGTCGAACCAGCGGCCGTTGCCGATGGTGTTGCCGACGAGCCGGTAATAGGGGCCGGCCAGTGCCAGGGTGCGCTCCAAACCCTGCTGGTTCTCGACCAGGACGTCCGTGACCCGGCCCAACGCGGCCAGTGTCGGCTTGAGTTGGGCGGAGTTGTCCTTGACCAGGCCGGTGAGCTGGGTGCCGAGTCCGCGGGTTCCGGTGAGGAGAGCCTGGATGGCGTCGCGGCGTTGCTTGAGTTCACCGAGGAGCAGCCCGCCGTCGTCGATGAGCGTCTCGAAACTGCTCTTCTTGTTGGCGAGCGTCTTGGTCAACTGCTCGCTGCCCTTGAGGAGTTGGGCGAGCTGACTGTCGCGCTGCGAGACGGTCTTGGACAGTGCCGAGAGTCCGGACACCGCGGTGCGTACCTCGGGAGGCGAGTCCTTGAAGGTGTCGGAGATCGTCTCGAAGCTCTTGGCGAGCTGGGCGGTGTCGATGTCACCGATCGTGTTGCTGAGCCCTTCGAAGGCCTGGGTGACGTCGTAGGGGGAGGTCGTCCGGGACAGCGGGATGCGGCTGTCCGGGTTCTGCCTGGCGTCGCCGAGCGGGTCGATCGCCAGGTACTTCTCGCCGAGCAGGGTCTTGATGGCGATGGCGGCGGTCGAGGCGTTCCCGATCCAGGCGTCCTTCACCTTGAAGGTGACCTTCACTTTGGCGCCGTCCAGAAAGACTCCGCCGACCTCGCCGACCTTGACCCCGGCGATGCGTACCTCGTCTCCGTCGCGCAGCCCGGCGGACTCGGAGAAGTCGGCGCTGTAGGTCGTACCATCGCCGATGAACGGCAGTGAGTCGGCGTTGTACGCGGCGACGCCGATGAGGGCCAGGATCAGCAGCCCCACCAGGCTGACCGCGACGGGGTTGCGTTCCTTCATGGGCTTGAGGCGCAGGCGCTTCGACACGAGGTGGTTCGGTGCGAGGCGCTTCTCCGTGGGCCGCTTCAGCGTGGGCCGCCCGAGTGTGCGGCGGGGCGGCCGGTCGGCCCGGGGCCTGTGCGGGAGGGGAAGCCTCATCCCTGGCACCTCGATTCGCTGACCGGGATGCCGGTGGGTGGCGGGCTGCCGTCCTCGGTCCTCACGCCGGACACCTTGGCCTCGCAGAGGTAGAGGTTGAGCCATGATCCGTACGAGGCGATGCGGGTGATGGCGCGCATCTTGTCGGGGGTCTTGCGCAGGAAGTCCTCGATCGGGGGAGCGCTCTCAGCGAGGTTCGAGGACAGTCGGCCCAGCTGCTTGATGTCTTCCTTGAGCGGGGCCCTGCCGTCCTTGAACAGCCCGGCGGTGACCGTGGTGAGGTCGCCCATCGCGGCGATGGCCTCGCCGAGCGGTTTGCGGTCCCCGGCGAATCCGGAGACGAGCTGCTGGAGCGTGACCACGAGGTCGTTGAAGCCGGCTTCGCGGTCGTTGACGGTGGTCAGGACGGTGTTGAGGTTGGTGATGACCTCGCCGATCACCTTGTCCTTGGCGGCGACGGTCGTGGTCAGAGAGCCGATGTGCTGCAAGAGCGCGTCCACGGTGCCGCCCTCGCCCTGGAGGACCTGCACGATGGAGCCGGCCAGTTGGTTGACGTCCTTGGGCGAGAGCCCTTCGAACAGGGGCTGGAAGCCGTTGAAGAGCTGGGTGAGGTCGAGGGCCGGGGTGGTGCGTTCCAGTGGAATGGTCGCGCCGGGCGCAAGTGTCGCCCCGACGGCTCCGGTGCCCCGGCCCAGTTCGACGTAGCGCTGGCCGACCATGTTGAGGTACTTGATCGAGGCGGTGGTCGTGCCGGGCAGGGTCCGGCCGCGCCGTACGGAGAACGTGACCTGGGCGAGCCGCCGGTCGACGACCTCCACCCGGTCGACCTGGCCGACCTTCACCCCGGCGATGCGGACGCTGTCGCCCTCGATCAGTCCGGTGGTGTCGGTGAAGCGGGCCCGGTAGGTCTCGGTGTCGCCCACACCGGTGTTGGCGATGGACAGGGCGAGCACGGTGGTGGCAAGTGCCGTCACCACGACGAAGACCAGGGACTTGACGAGGGGGCCCGCGATGCTGCGGCGCTTCATTTGATCGTCACCTCCGTCCCTCTCAGGGCGGGGCCGACGAGCAGACTGCTCCAGTCCGGCAGGGACTGCGGGGATTCCTTCAGGCCAGGCGCCAGCAGCTCGTTCACCAGGTGGTTCTCCTGGGGCGAGTTCGGCAGGCCGAGACCGGTGCCGGAGACGGCGGCGGCGTTGACGAGAGCGCTCTCGCCGGGGAGCGGGGCGCCGAGGTAGGGCACGGGATAGCAGTGCGGTCCGCCGTCGGCGGTGTATGCGGGGGTGTCACGTCCGGCGGCGTACTTGCCGAGGGAGGGCACCACCTTGACGGTGACGTGGAGTCCGGGCTGGTCCGTGCCCTTGCCCAGCGCCTTGTCCATCGCGGGTACGAATCCGGTCAGCGTGCGCAGTGTGCAGGGGAAGGACGGGGCGTACTCGGCGAGGAGTGCCAGGGTCGGACGGCTCACGTCGCTGAGCCGGATGATGTTGTCCTTGTTCTGCTGGAGGAAGGCCGTGACGTCCTGGGCGGTCCTGGTCGTCTGGCCGTAGACACCGAGGAGTTGGTTCTGCTGCGCCACCAGGGTGTTGGTGGTGGTCGTCGCGTCCGTGAGCGCTCTCAGGATGTCGGGGGCGGCGTCGCTGTAGGTCCGGGTGACCTTCACGAGCTGCACCAGGTCGGCGTTGAGGGTGGGCAGGCTGGGGTTGAACTTCTTCAGGTGGGCGTCCAGCGTGACGACGGTGTCGCCCAGCTGGGAGCCGCGTCCGCGCAGGGCCTGGGCCACGGCGGAGAGTGTGGCCGACAGCTTGTCCGGTTTGACGGCAGTGAGCATCGGCAGGACGTGGTCGAGGACCTGTTCCAGCTCGATGGCGTTGCCCGACCGGTCCTGGGGGATGGTCGCATCGGCTGAGAGCGCTCTCGTGGAGGGGTTCGACGGCGGGACGAGCGCCACGAACCGTTCGCCGAAGAGGGTGGTGGGCAGCATCTGTGCCCGTACGTCGGACGGGATGTGGCTGAGCCTGCCCGGCTGGAGAGCGAGGGTCAGTTTGGCTCCTTCGCCGTCGGCGCTGATGCCGCGCACCTCGCCGACGACGACACCGCGCAGCTTCACCTCGGCGCCCCGGTGCATCTCGTTGCCGACGCTGCCGGTCAGCACGGTCACCGTGTCGGACCGGGTGAAGTCCTTGTCGTACACGGCGATCGACAGCCACACGAGCAGCGCCGGCACGAGCAGGAAGACGACTCCGGCGCATCGGCGGCGTACGGTGCGCGCGTTCATCCGGCCACCTTCACGGTGGTGGTGGCTCCCCAGATGGCCAGCGAGAGGAAGAAGTCGGTGACGGTGATCAGGACGATCGCGTTGCGGACCGAGCGGCCCACCGCCACGCCGACTCCGGCCGGCCCACCCGTGGCGCGGAAGCCGTAGTAGCAGTGCGCGAGGATCACCATGACGCTGAAGATGAGGACTTTGAGCACGGAGAGCAGCACGTCGGTGGGTGAGAGGAAGAGGTTGAAGTAGTGGTCGAAGGTGCCGCGTGACTGGCCCTTGAAGACGACGGTGGTCAGCCGGGACGCGAAGTAGGAGCTGAGCAGCCCGATCGCGTACAGCGGGATGATCGCGACGACGCCGGCGATGATCCTGGTGGTGACGAGGTAGGGGAGGCTCCGGATGCCCATGCCTTCGAGGGCGTCGATCTCCTCGTTGATGCGCATCGCGCCGAGCTGGGCGGTGAAGCCCGCGCCGACGGTGGCGGAGAGGGCGAGCCCGGCGACCAGTGGGGCGATTTCGCGCGTGTTGAAGTAGGCGGAGACGAAACCCGTGAAGGCGGCTGTGCCGATCTGGTTGAGGGCGGCGTACCCCTGGAGGCCGACCACCGTGCCGGTGAACAGGGTCATGGCGATCATCACGCCGATGGTTCCGCCGATGACTCCGAGGCCGCCGCTGCCGAAGGCGACCTCGGCGAGCAGCCGCTGCACCTCCTTGAGGTAGCGCCGCAGAGTGCGGGGTATCCACAGCAACGCCTTGGTGTAGAAGACCAGTTGGTCACCGGAGCGGTCGAGCAGGCTGAGGAGGGCCATCGGTCAGCCGCCCTTCGGGGGGACGATCTGGAGGTAGATCCCGGTGAGCACCATGTTCACGAAGAAGAGCAGCAGGAAGGTGATGACGACGGACTGGTTGACGGCGTCGCCGACGCCTTTGGGGCCGCCGCGCGGGTTGAGGCCTCGGTACGCGGCGACGATCCCGGCGATGAAGCCGAAGAGCAGCGCCTTGATCTCGCTGACGTACAGGTCGGGCAGCTGGGCCAGGGCGGAGAAGCTGGAGAGGTAGGCGCCCGGGGTGCCGCCCTGGAGGATGACGTTGAAGAAGTAGCCACCGAGGGTGCCGACGACGGAGACCATTCCGTTGAGCAGCAGGGCGACGAACATGGTCGCCAACACCCGTGGTACGACGAGCCGTTGGACTGGGGAGACGCCCATGACTTCCATGGCGTCGAGCTCTTCGCGGATCGTGCGGGATCCGAGGTCGGCGCAGATGGCGGAGCCTGCGGCCCCCGCGATGAGCAGGGCCACGATGAGGGGGCTGGCCTGCTGGATGACGGCGAGGACGCTGGCGCCACCGGTGAAGGACTGGGCGCCGAGCTGTTGGGTGAGCGAGCCGACCTGGAGCGCGATGACGGCGCCGAAGGGGATGGAGACAAGAGCCGCAGGCAGGATGGTGACGCTGGCGATGAACCAGAACTGCTCGATGAATTCGCGTAGTTGGAAGGGCCGGCGGAAGACGGCTCGGATGACGGCGGCGGCGAGCGAGAAGAGTCGTCCGGTCTGGCGGAAGGCGCCCAGGCCGGGCAGCGGGCCCCGGGGCGGGCGGGGTGGCGGGGGCGTCTGCGCCGGCGGGGTTCTCTCGGCCTCCATGGTCACGGCGTCGCCCCTCGCGTCGGGGCCAGGCCGTTCTCGATGGCGCGACGGGCCGCGGGCGGCAGTTGGTCGAGCATCCCCATCACCCGCAGTTTGCGGCGCAGTACCGCCCGGCGGGGCGGCAGGCCGGGCGAGGGCTCCAGTTGCGGCACGACGGGGCGTGGTGAAAGTCCAGCAAGGTTGGGTGAGTTGAGCTGTTCTTTGGCGAGCGCGGCGGCGTCCTTCTCCTCGGACATGCCGATGGGGCCCTCGCGGCGCCCGCTGAGGAACTGGGCGACCACCGGCTCCTCGCTCGTCAACAGGACCTCGCGCGGACCGAAGGTGACGAGGTTGCGCCGGAAGAGCATGCCCATGTTGTCGGGCACTGTCGCCGCGATGTCGAGGTTGTGGGTGACGATGAGCATCGTCGCGTCGATCTGGGCGTTCAGGTCGATCAGGAGCTGCGAGATGAAGGCGGTGCGTACCGGGTCGAGTCCCGAGTCCGGTTCGTCGCAGAGGATGATCTGGGGGTCGAGCACCAGGGCGCGGGCCAGGCCCGCCCGTTTGCGCATGCCGCCGGAGATCTCACCGGGCAGCTTCTCCTCGGCACCGAGCAGCCCGACCATGTCGACCCGTTCCATGACGATGCGACGGATCTCGGACTCCTTCTTGCGGGTGTGCTCACGCAGGGGGAAGGCGATGTTGTCGAAGAGGGACATCGAGCCGAAGAGCGCACCGTCCTGGAACATCAGACCGAAGAGTTTCCGCGTCTCGTAGATCTCCCGCTCGGGGCTGTTCACCATGTCGACGCCATTGATGAGGACCCGGCCGCGCTCCGGTTTGAGCAGTCCGATGAGGGACTTGAGGAAGACTGTCTTTCCGGTGCCGGAGGGTCCCAGCATGACGCTGACTTCTCCTGCGGGCAGGGTGAGGGTGACGTCCTGCCAGATGTTCTGCCTGCCGAAGGACTTGGTCAGATCTTCGACCACGACTTCAATTCCCATCCCACCTCCAGCAGGCATGCGCGGAGTGACGCCAGGGCACCGAGAGCACCGAGGGGCGCACGGTAAGGTGCGCGGCAGCGCGGAAACAAGATCCCGGACCGCCGCATCGGTGCATTCCCTTTCCCTTTGTCACTCGTTGACAAGTTCCGTGTCGTCCCGGTGGACGACTGCGCGGCAATTGAGCAGTACGACGGCGGTGCGCGGATCGGGGGCGGCGCGTCCGATGGGAGCCGGGCCGCGCCGCCCCCGCCCTGGGGAGAAAGCCCGGTCCCGGTCCCAGAACAGGCGTGGGCAGGGACTCTCGCCCATACGGGTCCCGGCCTTCGGGGGCGCGGCCGGGGTATGGGCGCCGGGCCGGCCGGATACCGGACGCGTCGTCCGGGCCGACCGCACACCGGACGCTACGGCCGGGTAACCTCGCTCTGCAATACCGGTTCCAGAAGTTTCCGCGAGCCCCGGCACGACGGTCGGCGACTTGTCACAACGGCAGCATTTTCCCCTCGGAACTTGTCATTCATTGAGGGGTTTACCCTGTCACCGCTCGCACGGTGGAGGAACGCGGCGAGAGAGCTGCCGACTTCCGCACGAATGGCATGTCCCGCATGGCGGTATTGCGCAGCAACCGACAAGAAAAACCGGCTGGTTGCTCACCCCCGGCACAAGGGAGCGTCCCGCTCGGCACAATCTTGAACGGCAGGATTGTGCGCCCATGTTTCTCGCAAGTAACGTCCGCATCGTCACGGATCGTACGTGGCTGAATCCGTACTCGTAGCTGGTGAAATCGGAGGAAATTGCTGTGCGAAACGCCTTGGGAAAACTTGCTCTGGTATGCGGCGCCGCGACGGCCGCGTTCGCCCTGGCGACCGCGCCCGCGCTGGCCGCGTCGCCCACCGCCTGGGTCGTCGGACCCAACTCGCCGGAGAGTTTCACCGCCGTCTCCAGTGATGTCGTGCTCTCCATCAACGGCATCGACATGACGTGCACGTACGCGGACGCGGGCGGCGCCCTGCACAGCGCCACCGGCAACCCGGCCGCGGTCGGCAGTATCGATCCCGCCCACTTCGGCAGGTCCGGTGAGCCGTGCACGAGCTTCCTCGGCGCGGTGGACACGGTGGCGAACACCCCCTGGACGCTGAACGTGACCGACTTCGACGCGGGAACAGGTGTCTCCCAGGGTTACATCTCGGGCGTCAACGCCCGTGTGTCGGTGGCGACATGCGCCTTCACCGTGACCGGCACGGCCCACGGTACGTACACCAACTCCACCGGCGACCTGGCGGTGGCGGCCGATCCGACCGAGCTGACGGTGTCGGCTCCGACCGCCGGCTGTGCGGGTGTGGTGTCCGCGGGTGACCACCCCTCGTTCAACGGCGACTACTACGCGGTGGTCAGTGGCACCAGCACGCACCCGACCATCGTCGGCTCGTAGTGCCGCACAGCACGCCGCGTACGCCCCGGGCCCGCCCGGCCGGCCGTGACCCGGCCCGTCGGGCGGGCCCCCAGACGCAGTGGGACGCCACCGACCGTTTCGAGGAGCTGAGCCAGTGGAGCTGAACGCGACGTGACCAGGACCCCGGGCCCGGCCGGCCGCCGGCGGCACCTGCACGGGTGGGGCGCGGTCGCGGCGGCGAGCGTGGTCCTTGCCGCCATCGTGCCCGGCGCGGGTGTGGCACGCGGAGACCAGCGGGTGAGCGCCGAACTCGCCTACACCTGTGCGTTTTTGGGCGGCTCCCAGCCGGTGAAGGTACGCGTCGCGGCGAGGTTTCCCGAGCGGGCCGCGGTGGGCATCGCGATACGGCCCGTCGAGGTCAGCACGGCGCTGACGCTTCCCGCGTCCGCCGTCGCCGAACTCACCAAAGAAAATGCGGCCACGACCGGGGCGACCACCCGGCTGACGACCGAGGTGTCCCAGGACGGCGCTGTGGCCCCGGCCCTGTGGCAGGGCAGGGCGCCCTCGGTGGCCCTCACATCCGGGAATGATGTGGTGCTGACGGCGGCCGGCGAGGTCCCCACCATCACCGCGAACAGTCCCGGCGACCTCAACGTGACGGCGGCGGCCCTCACGATCGACTTCGATCCGGTCACCTCGCAGGGCCGCGCCACGGACCCGAAGGTCCTGACGGTGACGTGCACACGCGCCCCGGGCGGCCCGGGCGTGCTGGCCACGGTGCCGGTGTCCGGGGCGACGTCCTCGCCCGCACCGACTCCGGGCGCCTCCGCGACGGGCCCCGCTGCCACCACCACGCCCCGCCCCTCCCCCGCCGCGCCGAAGGTCGCCGCCCCCTCGACCGGGAGCACCCCGACCGCGCCCGTGCCCGCGCCCGCATGCCACGGCGACACGACGCAGCCGCTCGCCCTCGCGGCGTATGTGACCGGGTACTCGAACGTCACCAAACTGGGCGGGGCCTCGCTCATCCCCGTCTACTGCGCCCAGATCGTGCAGGGACCCAGCCAACTGAAGCGCATCGAGGTGAGGCCCGGCGTCTTCGAACTCCACCTCCTCCAGCAGTCGCAGGGCCGGCTCGACTACCGGGGCCGCGCCCAGACCCCGCCGGCCCCGGCCACGTTCTTGACCTTCGGGTTCATGCCGACCACCGCGACGATGACCCTGGAGCAGACCGGGCCCATGTCCATCGACTCGGACCTCAACAACACCGCGGGGCACGGTGAGACGTACATCAGGATCCCGTTGTCGCTGCGTCTGAGCGACGTCAAGGTCAACGGCACCCCGCTCGATGTCGGGCCCAACTGCCGTACTGCCGGGCAGATTTACTCGCAGGACCCGGACCCGGCGAAGGACACCAAGGACCACATGGTGCTGCTCGGGCAGCTCAAGAAGGGCAAGGACACCGTCTGGCGCGGCTACTCGCTCTCCCGCGGCGGCCCCCTCGACGGCTCGGTGACCATCCCGGCGTTCACGGGCTGCGGGGTGGGTGAAGACCTCAGCCCGCTGTTCACCGCGTCCGTGTCCGGGCCCGAGAACACGGTCAAGCAGAACCAGGGGGCGCCGTGCGCGTCCGGCATCCCGGACGACCCGGCCAAGCTGTGCACCCCCGACAAACAGCCCACGACCATCCCGCCGCCACTGCGCTGAGTTCCGGCCAACTCGCCGACAGTCACGCCTGGTTGGCGCATCCACTCATATCCGTACAGGACGTCGCGAGCCGGGGCGTCCAGAGGGGACGACTTCATGAGACCCGCATCCACCCGCCTGCGCACGGGACTGCTCACCGCCGGCACCGCCCTCACGGTGCTGGGGGCCGTCGGACCGGCCTCCGCCGGATCCGCCCCCGCGCCTCAACTCGCGGGCAGCTGGGGCCCGTTCACGCGGTGCCCGGTGGACGACCCCGCCATGCTCGCCGCCGACGGACGCGCCGACATCGTGCAGTGCATCGCCTCCCATGCGGCAGGCGGCACCATCAAACTCGGCAACACCGAGGTCGTCACCGGCGCCAGCGACCTGCAACTCGGCGTGGTGCAGCACGCCACGGGCGCACCCACCCTCGTCGCGCCCGCCGGCGGAGCGCTGATCGCCGACTCCGCCGACATCCCGGGCGGACTGCTGGGCCTGATGTGCCCCAGCGACATTCCCGTCGTCAGCGGCATCTGCCACAGCATCACCAACGCCACCCTCAACCGGATCACCGCGACCGTCGAATCGGCCGGTGCGCCCAGCGACTTCAATCTGACGGCGGGAGCCACCACCGGGCAGCCGATCATCGCGATCCCGGTCCGCGTCCGTTTGCAGAACCCACTCCTCGGGGGCTCCTGCTACATCGGCTCCGCCGCTCATCCGATCGTTCTTCGGCCCCAGAACCTCACCGCGCCCAAGCTCGGCATCGAGCGCTTCGACGGCAACGGCACACCCCATACGACGGGTGTCATGAACCGGCTCGGCCTCACCGGTGCGAGCCAGACCGACACCACGTTCGCCGTGCCCGGTGCGAGCGGTTGCGGGCTCGCCGGCCTGCTCGACTGGGCGGTCGACCTCAAGACCGGACTGCCCTCGGCCTCCGGCGGCAACAGCGTCGTACTGAACGACGCCTCGACCTATCTCGCCGGGCTGCACGCCCCCGGCACGGTCGTCCCGGACGACGGCAAGCTGCTGTCGCAGTACTGGCACTCGGCGGCCCGGTAACGTCCGCCGCCACGCCCGACCCGTGGCCCGCCCGTGCTCCCGGGCGGGCCATACCGGAATCGGCCGACAACCGCTGCACCCTGAATCGAACACTGCCCCAAGTGTTGTCCATGGAGCGAAAGTTGTTCTAGGTTCGGCAGTCCGCGAAGGTACGCACCTGTCGGTCGGTGGGAGCGCTTTCTCCATCGGCCCTCCCCCCACCGGAGCGCCGTAGTGCAAGGGGAGTGAGATGCCTGCAGCCGCGCAATCATCGGACACCCAGGAACCCTTGGGACCGCTCCCACAGGAGTTCGCCGCGATCATGCGACCCGAACTCCCGGGTCTCCTCAAGGAGATCGGCGCGGAGGTCACCCGCGCCTACCCCGAGTACGCCCGACTGCTCGACGGACCCTACGGCGAGGCGATCCGGGTCGGCGTGGAGCAGAACCTCACGGTTTTCGTCGACCAGGTGGCGTCCCCCAGCGCACCCTCCACGCTCCGCGACGAGATGTGCCGCCGCTTCGGCCGGTTCGAGGCGTACGAGGGCCGGAGCCTGGAGACCCTTCAGGGGGCCTATCGGCTCGGGGCCCGGGTGGCGCTGCGGCGGGCCAAGAAGATCGGCCGGCGCTACAACCTCTCCCCCGCCCTCATGCTCAGCTTCGCGGACGCTTTGTTCACGTATGTCGAGGAGCTGGAAGCGCTCTCACGGGAGGGCTATCTGGAGGTCACCTCGTTCTCCGGCGAGCGCTCCGACGCCCTGCGAAGACGGCTGCTGCATCTGATTCTGGCCGGTTCCCCGGTGCCGCGTGCGGCGATCACGGAGCTCGCCGACCGGGCCCGCTGGCCCCTGCCCGAGCGGGTGACTCTGATCGCGCTGCGCTCCGGGGCGGGTCTCACGCGTGCGGCGATGGACAACGATGTCCTCATCGACCCGGGCGAGCCGCTGCCCCACCTTCTGGTGCCGGGCCCCGTCGACGATCCGCGCGGGCGGATGCTGGACGCCGCGCTCCACGGCTGTCGGGCGGCGGTCGGTCTTGAGGTGCCCATCGCCGACGCGTCCGACTCCCTGCGCTGGGCCCGCCAGGTCCTCGACCTCGCCGGATCGGGAGTCATCGACGGCGAGTCCGGCACGCTGTACTGCGAGGACCACCTCGTCACGCTCTGGCTGCGCTCCGACCCGGCGCTCCTCGAACACCTCGGGCGGCGTGAGCTCGCGCCGCTGGACGCGCTCACTCCGGGGCGCCGCGACCGGCTCATCGAGACCTTACGGACCTGGCTCGCGACGCGTGGGACCGCGGCGCACATGGGCCGGCTCCTCGCCGTGCACCCGCAGACCGTGCGCTACCGGATGCGCACCCTTGAGTCCATCTTCGGCGACCGGCTCACCGACCCCGAACACCGGTTCGCCACCGAACTAGTGCTACGCGCAAGGGACCTGGGCCACCACGACCGGCCCTGAACTTGCCCCGATCGGCGCCATAATCATCCGAATCACTTCGAAAACAACGGATAAATATCGTCAAGTACCAAGGCCGGTGCGAACCCGCCGCTCGATATGCCCGTCTGAATGGGCGGATGTCCGAAGGATGTCCGTACCACCCGCACTACGCCAGAGGCATACCGTATGTCTTCGCATCTGCCGGCCGTCTTCCGCGGCGCAGCCGCCCCGCACCCCCGCACCCTGCTCGACGTACTGGACGCGACGGCGGCCGCCCATCCGGGCTCGCCCGCGCTCGACGCCGGCGGCGAGCGGCTCACCTACCAAGACCTGTGCGACCGGATCACCGAACGTGCCGTGCGGCTCACCCGTCACGGCATCGGTCCCGGAGATCGGGTCGGCGTCCGCGTGCCGTCCGGCACCTGCGATCTGTATCTCGCCATCCTGGCGGTCCTGTTGTGCGGCGCGGCGTACGTACCGGTCGACGCGGACGACCCCGAGGAGCGCGCGGCGACCGTCTTCCGCGAGGCCGGGGTGTGCGCCGTCATCGAGGCGGAGGAGCGGATACTGCCGGGCGTCGTGGCGCCGCTGGGAGCGCGCTGGCGTGCCGCACGGCCCGACGACGATGCCTGGATCATTTTCACGTCCGGTTCGACGGGGCTGCCCAAGGGCGTGGCGGTCACCCACCGCTCGGCCGCCGCGTTCGTGGACGCGGAAGCACAACTCTTCCTGACCGAGCACCCGTTGGGGCCCGGTGACCGGGTCCTTGCCGGGCTCTCGGTCGCCTTCGACGCCTCGTGCGAAGAGATGTGGCTGGCCTGGCGGAACGGCGGCTGCCTGGTGCCGGCTCCCCGCTCGCTCGTGCGGGCGGGACACGAACTCGGCCCCTGGCTCGTCGAACGCGGCATCACCGTGGTCTCCACGGTGCCCACGCTCGCCGCGCTCTGGCCGGACGAGGCGCTGGAGGAGGTACGGCTTCTGATCGTGGGGGGCGAGGCCTGTCCGGGCGCCCTGGGGGACCGGTTCGCCGTCAAGGGCCGCGAGATGTGGAACACCTACGGTCCCACCGAGACGACGGTGGTGGCGAGTGCCGCCCGGATGCTGCCCGGCGAGCCGGTCCGGATCGGACTCCCGCTCGCGGGCTGGCAGTTGGCGGTCCTCGACCCGGCCGGGAACCCGGTCCCCTACGGAGCCGAGGGCGAGCTGGTCATCGCCGGGGTGGGCACCGCGCGCTATCTCGACGGCGCCAAGGACGCCGAACGGTTCACGCCGCTTGCCCTCCTGGACACCCCTCGCGCCTATCGCACCGGAGACCTCGTCCGGGCCGACGCGGCGGGACTCGTCCACCTCGGCAGGTCCGACGACCAGGTCAAGGTGGGCGGGCGGCGCATCGAACTCGGTGAGATCGACGCCATGCTGAGAGCGCTCCCCGGTGTGCGCGCCGCGGCCGGCGCAGTGCGCGGGACCCCGGCCGGCGGGCAGATCCTGGTCGGTTACGTGGTGTCCGAGCGGAACGGATTCCGCGCCGACCAGGCACGCGGCTTCCTCGCCGAACGACTGCCGGCCGCCCTTGTGCCCCTGCTCGTCGAGGTCCCCGATCTGCCGACCCGCACCTCGGGCAAGGTCGACCGGGACGCGCTCCCCTGGCCGCTGCCCTCGCAGCGCGGCCCCCTCACCGCGGCCGAAGTCGACGGCTCCACCGCGGGCCGCCTCGCCGGGGCGTGGGAGCGGATGCTGGGCGTGCGCCCCCAGCCGGACAGCGACTTCTTCGCGCTCGGCGGATCCAGCCTGAGTGCCGCGCGGCTCGCCTCCGAACTGCGTGAGCACTACCCCGGGGTGTCCGTCGCGGACCTCTACCGCCGCCCGCTGCTGCGGGACATGGCCCAGCACCTCGAATCGCTGGAGGGGCCCGCCGCCGAGACCCGGGCCGTCCAGCCGGTGCCGCGCCGCGCCGGAGCGGTCCAACTCCTCGTGACCACCGCCCTGTTCGGGGTGGCGGGGTTGCGTGGCCTGGTCGCGCTTGCCACCCTCGACAACGTCCTCGGCTGGATCGCCCCGCACGCCTGGGCGCCGCACACCTCCTGGTGGTTCGTGCTCATCGCCACCGTCGTTCTCATGAGCGCGCCGGCCCGCTTCGCGATCGGCGCGACAGCGGCGCGCCTGCTCACCCGGGGGATGACGGCGGGCGCCCATCCGCGCGGCGGCGGCGTCCACCTGCGGCTGTGGACGGCCGAGCGCATCGTCGCCGCGTTCGGTGTGTCCTCTCTGCTGGGCACGCCCTGGGCGCGTCTGTACGCGCGTTCACTGGGCTGCCGGGTCGCAAAGGGCGTCACGCTGCACGCCATGCCGCCGGTGACCGGCATGGCCACGATCGGCCGGGGTGCGAGTGTGGAACCCGAGGCCGACATCAGCGGCTGGTGGCTCGACGGCGCCACCCTGCACATCGGCGCGGTGCACATCGGCGACGGCGCCCGGGTCGGCCACCGCGGCACCCTGATGCCCGGCGCGGTCCTCGGCGCGGACGCCGAACTGGAGCCCGGCGCCTGCCTGGACGGATCCGTCCCGCCGGGCCGGCGCTGGCTCGGCTCACCGGCCCGGCAGGCCGAAGGGGGCGAGCACGTCGCAGGGGCCGGCTGGCCCGCGCCGCGCACCGGGCGCTCGCGCCGCTGGGCCGCGGCGTACGCGCTCTCCCTCACCGCGCTGCCCCTGCTGTCGCTGCTCTACATCGCCCCCGCGCTGGTCGGGGTGTACTTCCTGGTGCGGTCCTGCGACACGCTCTCCGCGGTCGCGGTGCGGCTGCTTCTGTCCGCGCCCCCCATCGCCCTGATCACCACTCTGTTCTCGATGCTGACGCTGGCCGCGCTGGTACGGATCCTCGGGCGGGGCCTGCGGCCCGGCTTCCATCCGGTGTGCGGCGGTGTCGCCTGGCGCGCCTGGCTGGTGACGCGGCTGGTCGGCGGCGCCCGTGGCAGCCTCTTCCCGCTGTACGCGAGTCTCGCGACCCCGGTGTGGCTGCGGCTGCTCGGGGCCCGGGTGGGACGGCGCACCGAGATCTCGACGGTGCTGCCGCTGCCTTCGCTCCTCACGGTCGAGGACGGGGCGTTCCTCGCGGACGACACCCTGGTGGCACCGTTCGAAATCCGTGGCGGCTGGCTGAAGTTGGGCAGGGCGAGCGTCGGGCGGCGGGCCTTCGTCGGCAATTCGGGCATCGTCGGACCGGACCGCCGCGTACCGGACGGTGCGCTGATCGGTGTGCTGTGCGACGCTCCCGCGCAGAGCGAGCCGGGCAGTTCATGGCTGGGGCGGCCGGCTCTGCCGTTGCCGAGGGTGGCGGCCACGGGCGACCCCGGCCGCACCTTCGACCCGCCGCGCCGGCTTGTGCTCGCCCGGGCCGCCGTCGAGCTGTGCAGGGTGGCGCCGTTGATGTGCTCGGTGCTGCTTTCCGAGGCCGTACTGATCGGGGAGCAGAGCGCTCTCAACCGGGGTGGGCTGCCGCTCGCCGCACTGGCGGGGACGGCGCTGCTGGTGGTCGCGGCCGCGGTGGCGGGGCTGACGGCGACCGCGGCGAAGTGGATCCTGGTCGGCCGGTTCGAGGCGGGCGAGCATCCGCTGTGGTCGTCCTTCGTGTGGCGCAACGAGCTGTACGACACCTTCGTGGAATCCCTCGCGGTGCCGTGGATGGCGGGCGCGTTCACCGGGACCCCGGTCCTCAACTGGTGGCTGCGCAGCCTGGGCGCGCGGATCGGGCGCGGGGTGTGGCTGGAGACGTACTGGCTGCCGGAGACCGACCTGATCAGTCTCGGGGACGGTGCGAGCGTGAACCGCGGCTGTGTGCTCCAGACCCATCTCTTCCACGACCGCATCATGCGTCTGGACACGGTACGGCTCGCCGAGGGCGCTTCGCTCGGCCCGCACAGCATCGCGCTGCCCGGTACCCACATCGGCGCCCGGGCGTCGGTGGGCGCCGCCTCCCTGGTGATGCGCGGCGAGAGCGTGCCGCCGGACACCCGTTGGGCGGGCAACCCCATCGCGGGCGAGCGGACCACGCCGTCGCACGCCCAACCTGGCCTGCCCGAAGGAATGGTGACGGCGCATCAGAACACTTCGTCCCGGGAAGGGAGCGCCGCGTGACCCGGTACAGCCGGCGCTCCCTCGTCCGGGTCGCCGCCCTGTCCACGCTCGGCACGCTCGCCGTGGCGGACGAGGCGGCCGGTGGCCGCCGGGAGCGCTACTTTCCGGGACACGGTTCGTACGGGCACGACACGCTCGCCTACGATCTGCGGATCGCCTACGACTCCGTCAGCGGCCGTCTCGCCGGCACGGCGATCATTCAGGCGGTCGCGCTGCGGCCGCTGGAACGGGTCGAGCTCGACCTGTACCGGCTCGGCGCGCACGCGGCGCACATCGACGGCCGGGCCGCCCGGGTGCGCCAGCGACAGGGCAAGCTGTACCTGACGCCCAGTCAACCCGTGGCAGCGGGCGAGCTGTTCACCGCCAAGGTGCGGTACGGGGGACGGCCGGGACCGGTTCGCTCACCGTTCGGCAGCATCGGCTGGGACCGGACCGGCGACAGCCACGACGGCACCCTGGTCGCCTCTCAGCCGCTCGGGGCCCCGTCCTGGTTCCCCTGCAACGACCGGCCCGACGACAAGGCCGCGTACACCTTCCGCGTCACGGTGCCGCGCGATCGGCAGGCGCTCGCGAACGGGACGCTCACCGAGTGCCGCAGCGAGGGCTCGACCGACGTGTGGACCTACCACCACCCCGGCCCGATGGCCACCTACCTGGCCGCGCTCTACACCGGCCGCTTCCAGCACGACAGCGTGCTGGCGCCGGGGGCGCCGGGCGGACGGGCGATCCCGGTGCACAACGCCTATCCGTCCCGGGTCGCCGACGCGGCCCGGCACGATCTGGGCCGCCAGCCGGACATGCTGCGGCACTTCTCGCAGCTGTTCGGGCCCTACCCGTTCGAGGCGTACGGGGCGGTGGTGGTCGACGCGGATCTCGGCGCGCCGGTCGAGAACCAGACCCGCTCGGTGTTCGGCCGCAACCACATCGACGGGCGGCGTGGCTGGGAGACGCTGGTGGCCCACGAGTTGGCACACCAGTGGTTCGGCAACAGTGTGGGCATCCGCGAGTGGCGGCACATCTGGCTCAACGAGGGCTTCGCGACGTATGCCGAATGGCTGTGGTCGGAGCACATCGGCGAGGCCGGTGCCGATGAGATCGCCCGCCGCGAATGGCGGGGCCTCGCGCGGCGCGGCCAGAATCTGCGGCTCGCCGAACCGGGACCGCGCCGCATCTTCGACGACCGTCTCTACAACCGGGGCGCGTGCACCCTGCACGCGCTGCGCCTGACCCTGGGCGACGACCGGTTCTTCTCGGTGCTGCGTGGCTGGCACGCGGCGCGGCGCGGGCGCACCGGTGACACCGCCACCTTCATCGCCCACGCCGAGGCCACCGCGGGCCAGGCGCTCCGCCCGCTGCTCCAGGCCTGGCTCTACGACAAGAAGCTCCCCGACCTGCCGACCGAACTCGCCGGCTGACGCCTGGCCCGGGGCCGGGCGCTGCTGGGCGGTCCCGGGCCGGGCAGTGCTGGGCGGTCCCTTGCCGGGCCGGGCAGGGAACACGCTTCGCACGACGCGGCTCGTGCCATCGTCCGGGAGCGCTCTCCGGGTGCTGTCGTCGTATACAAACCTTTCGGGCCGCGCCACTTCCCGACACTTCTGTGCATAATTGCGCCTACATGTGGGCCTTGCTGAGCCCCATATGCCGCCCCTTACAGTGCGCTTGGCTGTTACGAGCCGATTTCTTGGGTCTTAGGGGGAGGGTCGCGTGCGAATGCCGCGCACTGGACAACGGGGGCTGTTCGCGGTGCACGTGCTGCGCGGCCAGGCGCAGGTGCACTTCATGCCGAGCGCCGTGACCGGGGCGATCTTCACGATCGCGCTGTTCGTCGCGGGCTGGCAGTACGGCCTCTACGGACTGCTCGGCACGGCGCTCGGCACGGGCACCGCGCACCTGCTCGGGGTGGACCGTGGCCGGGTGTCCGCCGGGCTCGAAGGATTCAACGCCTGTCTCGTCGCCGTCGGCTTCGCCGTGTTCCTCGGACCGCAGTACCCGTCCACGATGGTCCTGGCGGCGGGCGGCTGCGCGGTCGTCACCGTGGTCACTGCGGCGGCCACGACCCTGCTGCGCGGCTGGGGGCTGCCCGTCCTGACGCTGCCGTTCTGCCTGATGGCGAGCGCGATGACGATCGCGGCGCCGGGCTTCGAGCGGGTGTGGCACCACGGCACGGGGACGGCCGAACTGAGCCGGGCGGCCGAAGGAACCGTCGCGCTGGCCGTCGACGACGTGGGACGTGCCTTCTTCGCGAACATCGCGCAGATCTTCCTCATGCCGCAGTGGTACGTGGGCCTCATCCTCCTCGTCGGCATCTTCGCGGCGAGCCGCACGGCCGGGGCGATGGCTTGCGTCGGAAGCGCCGTCGGCCTGGTGACCGCCTGGGCGCTCGGCGCCCCCGCCGCCCGGATCGTGGACGGCACGATGGGCTACAACGCGGTGCTCGTCGCGATGGCGCTCTGCGGGGTGCTGCTCGCGGCGGACCGCTGGAGCCTCGGTTTCGCGATGGTCGGCGCGGCGGCGGCCACCGTGCTCGGGCCGGCCGTGAAAGCGCTCTCCGCACCGGTCGGCGGGCACTGCTTCACCTGGCCGTTCGTGCTCACCACCCTGGTCTTCCTCGCCTCCGTACCGGCGCTGCCCAGACTCCACCGCGCAGGCCCGCCGGTGCGGCCGCTGTCCGAGGCGGCGACCGGTTCGGGCGTCGTCCTGGGGGCCTGAGAGCCGGCCTGAGAGCCACCCGCGCCGGGCGAACGCACATCATCCGCACGGCCGACACGGCATGCGCTCCGCCAGGGACGGTGTGAGGGTGCAGGGGTGACCACTGCCAGCGATGCAGCGCCCGTGCCGGCACCGCCCGTGTCAGCACCGCCCGTGCTCGATGTCCGGCAGCGCAACATCGTCTTCGGAACGATCATGCTCGGCATGTTGCTGGCCGCGCTCGACCAGACGATCGTCGGGACCGCTCTCCCCACGATCGTCTCGGACCTCGGCGGCGCCGCCCACATGTCGTGGGTGGTGACGTCCTACCTCCTGGCCGAGACCGTCGCCACCGCTCTGGTCGGCAAGTTCGGTGATCTGTTCGGCCGGAAAGTGGTCTTCCAGGTCTCCGCGGTCATCTTCATCACCGGCTCCTTCCTGTGCGGGCTCGCGACGAACATGTCGCTGCTCATCGCCTGGCGGGCGCTTCAGGGCATCGGCGCCGGCGGCCTGATGGTGACCGCGATGGCGTTGATCGCCGACGTGATCCCGTTGCGCGAGCGAGGCAAGTACCAGGGCGCGATCGGCGCGGTGTTCGGTGTGTCCACCGTCATCGGCCCGCTGCTGGGCGGAGTGTTCACCGACCATCTGAGCTGGCGCTGGGCGTTCTATGTGAACGTCCCCGTCGCCGTTGTCGTGGTCGTCGCGGCGGCCCGTAACATCCCCTCGGTCCGTTCGGCGGCCAAACCCGTCATCGACTACCTCGGCATCGGTCTGGTCGCCGCGGGATCCAGCGCCCTGATCCTGGCGACGAGTTGGGGCGGCAACGAGTACGCCTGGGGCTCTCCGACCATCATCGCCCTGTTCGTGGGCGGGGTGATCGCGCTCTCTCTGTTCTGCTGGGCGGAGACCCGCGCCGTCGAACCGATGCTGCCGATGCGGCTGTTCCGCAACCCCGTCTTCACGGTGTGCTCGGTCCTCAGCTTCATCGTGGGGTTCGCGATGCTCGGCGCGATGACCTTCCTGCCCACCTACCTCCAGTACGTCGACGGCGACTCAGCCACCATCTCCGGGGTGCGCACCCTGCCGATGGTCATCGGCCTGCTCATCGCGTCGATCTTCAGCGGCAATGTGGTGAGCAGGACCGGCCGGTACCGGATCTTCCCCATCGTCGGCGCCCTGGTCATGGGGGTGGGTCTGTACCTCCTGTCGTTGATGGGGCCCGACGTCGGTGCCTGGCTGGAATCGCTCTACATGTTCGTGCTCGGCCTCGGCATCGGGCTGTGCATGCAGGTCCTCACCATCGCCGTGCAGAACACCGTCGACTACGCGGACCTCGGCACGGCGACGTCCGGTGTGACCTTCTTCCGTACGCTCGGCAGCTCGTTCGGCACCGCCGTCTTCGGCACGATCTATGCCAACACCCTGAAGACGAACCTCCAGGCCGGGGTCGCCGCCGCGGCGCGGGCCGGCGGGACGGATCCGGCGCAGCTCGCCAAGGCCGCGCAGTCCCCGGAGGGGCTGCATCAGCTTCCCCCGGCGTCGGCGGCTCCCCTCGTGCAGGCGTACTCCGACAGTCTGCACACCGTGTTCCTGTGGACGGTGCCGGTGGCCGCGGTGGGTTTCCTGGTGGCGCTCCTCCTCAAGCAGGTCGAGCTGCGCGACACAGCGCGCTCCGCGTCCACCGACATGGGCGAGGGCTTCGCCAGGCCGACCACGGGCGACTCCGCGAAGGTGCTGGAACTCGCGGTCGGCCAGATCGTGCGCGCGGCGGACATGAACACCGCCCGACGCATCGTCGCCGCCTCCGACACCCGGCTCGACGTGGCAGGAGCGTGGGCGGTCATGCAGGTCGAGCAGCACACGCGCATGGTGGGGCACGCCGGCCTCGGCCTGATCGCCTCCCGCCGCCACGTGCCGCCGGAGGTACTCGTGCCGGTGTTCCAGCGGATGGTCGACGAGGGGTTCCTCAGCCGCGAGGGCAACTACTTCTCGCACACCCCGGCGGGTGAGCGCGAGGTCGAGGCCATCACCGCATCCTGGTCGGCCTGGCTGAACGAGCAGTTGGAGAAGGACCGCGGCAGGCCGCGCAGTGCGGAACTGCGCGCCGCGGCGGACACCATCGCCAAACGCCTGATGGCCGAGGACCTGGCGAACGGACTCCCCGCGATCCGCGAGAAGACACCGGCCCCCACCCCGTCCTGAGAGCGCTCACAACCACGACCGCCACGAGCGGCGCGAGCGGCGCGAGCGGCGCGGTCATGTGGGGCGCGGGCATATGGGGCGCGGCCCCGTAGAGCGCGGGCACACGGGGGTGCGGCCCCGTGCGGCGCCGCGGCGTGCGGCGTCAGTCGGTGAAGAGCGCGTCCACGTAGACCCAGCCGCCGTCGACGCGCGAGAACCGGCTCTGCTCGTGCAGCGAACCGCTCTCTGCGCCATGGGTGTAGTGCGCCCGGAAGGTGACCGTGCCGGTGGTGTGGAACGCGCTGCCGTCGGTGGTGTCCAGGATCTCCAGGCGCGTCCAGCGCATGCCGGGGTCAAGGTCGAGGTCCGTGGGCCGGGTGACCGGATGCCATGTGCGCAGCAGGTACGGACGGTCCTGGACCGCGAAGGCGCTGAACCGGGACCGCATCAGCGCCTCGGCGGTGGGAGCGGCGGCCGTACCCGCGTGGTAGCGCCCGCAGCACTCGGCGTACGCGGCGGGCAGCCCGCAGGGGCAGGACTTCGGAGCGGCGGGGCGTGCGGGGCGTGCTGGACGCTTGGTACGACGGGACATGCCCCCATCTGATCACAGGCACACGCGCGCGCTGTCACCCCTGAACGGGGCACGGGAAGAGGGCGGGACTCCCCCAAGTCTCACTACGATGCGCTCATGGTCCGACACCCTGAGAGCGCTCCCTCCCTCCGCGGGCCGGGTGCCACCGGGCCGCCGGCCGCGCCACGCTGCTCCACGAGGGCGGCGCAAGGCGTGCTCTCGCCTCGTGCCGCTCGTCCTGCCGCGCATTCGACCGGCCGCCCCACAAGGTGGGGATGTGCCGTGCCGTATGCGTCCGGTGTCCATGCCGTCTTCGACTCGCCCAGGGAAGCCACATGACCACAGCACGGGACCTGCTGATTGTCAGCATGGACGTCCCCGCCGCCGACCGTCCCGTCGAGCAGGGGGATCTCTCGCTGGCCCTGGCCGGGGCCGAACTCCTCGACCTGGCCGCCGCCGAGGCACTCACCCTGGACGACGACCGCATCGTCCCGGGATCGCCGAGCGACGTGCGGGACGGCCAGCTGGCACGAGCGGCGGCGGCGCTCTCACGGCGGGAACCGTACGAGTCCGTGCAGGACTGGCTGTGGCGCCGGGGCCGTGGCCTGCGCGCGGCCTACCTCGCCGCTTTGGAGGCGGAGGGCAGCATCACCCGGCAGCGGCAGCGTTTTCATCCGCTCAGCAGCGGCAGGGTGACGGTGGCCGACGGGCCGGACCGGCGCCGGGCCGCAGAGCGCTGGGCGTCGGGCGAGCCCGTCCTGGCCGCTCTCGCGGCAGCGGTCCGGATCCAGGACGCGCCGGCCGACGAGCTCGCACGCCTCACGTCGGACACGGTCGTGACCGTATTGGCGGCCGTCGACGAGGCGGTGACGGAACTGGCCGGCGAACGGCAGCGGCGCACCATCGAGGACGCCGCCTTCGACAACATCTGGCGCGGCCAGTGACCCGGCGCCGGCGCGACTCCCCCGTGCCGTAACCGCGTCCTGGGCGCCCGCACGCAACAACCCCGTCATTCGCTGTCCGCCATACGTGGAGTTACCGCGGTTAACCCTGCGCGAGCAACCCTACGGTGATCACCGGCGCGCCCGAGGCGCCGCAACGTGGCTGATCCAGCAGGGAGTTGTGAGATGAAGCAGAGGTTCGGCGTCCTGGTCGCGGTCGGCGTCCTGGTCCTGGGAACGGCCGGAACGGGCAGCGCGCACGCCGGTGCGGCGGGGGGAACGGACAGCCCGCACACCGGTGCAGCGGGCAGGGGCGGACCGTATGCCGGTGCGGCCCGAACGAACAGCGCGCACGCCGATGCGGCCCGAACGAGCAGCCCGCACACCGGCGCAACGGGCAGGGGCGGCGCGTACGCCGGGGATGTGGCGGCGCGTCACTGCCCCACCGCGGAGATCTTCGCCACCGACAACACGGCGATCATCACCGATCCGGCCGACGTCCGGCTGAAGACCCGCCTCACCCGCTTCGACCACGAGGTCCGCGCGATCATCCACGCCAACGGCGCGCGCCCGGGCGCGTCGCAGTTGCTCAACGGCCTTTACTGGTCGGGCGAGTTGGAGCAGGTCACCTACGAGCGCTCACGCGCCTTCGACGTCGGCCGGGTCAACCGTGACGGGCTGCATCACATCGCCGGAACCATCGCGAAGCGGTACCACCAGGAGTCGGTACTGACGTTCCGCTGCCTGCCCCGCACCTCGCCGGGCACCGACGCGGTCGAGATCCAGGCACCCGGCGTGTCGGCGACCGCGCTCCACGACGCGCTGGTCGCCGACCCCGAGGCGCGCCACGACCTCGGCGGCGGCTCGGGGACCTCCGACGGGCGCCTCGTTCTCGTGGCGCCGCTCGGCGGTCTCCCGCTGGCCAAGCGGTTCACCAAGGCTCTCGGCGTCGACTGGAGCCGGGCCCAGGTCCGGTACGGGGACGAGGAGTTCGTCTCGTGACCGCCCTCGCCCGGATGTCCCGTCCGCCTCCTGCGCCTTACGCTTTACGCCTTACGGGCCACGCCCGCGTAGACGGGAAGGGTGGCATCGCCGTCGAGAGCGCTCTCACCGAGTTCCGGATGCCAGGAGGCGGCCAGGCCCACGCCCGGGTCGACCAGGTCCCGGCCCTCGAAGAACCGGGCGACCTCGGCCCTGGTCCGCGGGCGCAGGGTGACGCCGCCGCTCCGGTAGAGCTCCACCGCGCGGGCGGCGCTCTCCGGGTCGAAGTCGCCGGTGATCTGCGACAGGACCAGGTAGCTGCCCGGCGCGAAGACGTCCAGGAGGCGGTCGACGATGCCGTACACATCGTCGTCGTCCCCGATGAAGTGGGTCAGGGCGATCAGCGAGACCGCGACCGGACGCTCGAAGTCCAGGGTGCCGCGGGCCAGTTCGAGGATCCGCTCGGGTTCGCGGGCGTCGGCCTGGATGTACTCGGTGACGCCTTCGGGGGCGGAGCGCAGCAGGGCCTCCGCGTGACGCAGCACGATCGGATCGTTGTCGGCGTACACGATGCGGGCGTCGGGGGCGGTGCGCTGTGCGATCTGGTGGAGGTTGGGCTCCGTGGGTATGCCGGTGCCGATGTCCAGGAACTGGCGTACTCCCTGTTCGGCGAGCCAGCGCGTGGCGCGGTGCATGAAGGCACGGTTGACCCGCGCGATGTCCCGGCCGCGCGAGTCGAGCGCCAGCAGTTGCTCGGCAAGCACCTCGTCGACCGGGTAGTTGTCCTTGCCGCCGAGGAACCAGTCGTACACCCGGGCCGGGTGGGGCTTGCTGGTGTCGATCTGGATGGCGGTGCGGTCTTGCCCGGTCATGTGCGCTCCATAGGGATGAAGGTCAGCGAACAGGGGTGCGGATCACGGAAGTTGCGGTTCGGACGGCCCGGCGGACCGGGCGGCAGGAGCTGACGGATCAGGTCAGCAGGAGCTGGTGGATCAGGTCAGCAGGAGCTGGTGGATCAGGTCAGCAGGAAGTCTGCCTTGCCCGACTTCGCGCCCTGGATGAAGGCGGCGATCTCGCCGGGGGTGTAGATCAGCGCGGGGCCCTCCGGATCGGCCGACTGGCGCACCGCGACCCGGCCGTCAGCCAGTTTCATGGCCTCGAAGCAGTTGCCCCCGTTTCCCCCGCTCCAGGGCTTGTGCCAGCCCTCGGCGCCGAGTTCGGTGGCGGGCATGCCGTTGTAGATGCGCCCGGCCGCCGGCCCGCCGTCGTATATGTGATCCATTCACAGCTCCTTGCGGAGACCTTTGAGGATCTCCTTCGTGCGTTGTGCAGTCGCGGCCTGAGCCGCCATGCGGTCCATGACCTCCAGGTGGGTGGCCACCTCGGGGCGCGCGTCGAGGTAGACGGCGCCGGTCAGGTACTCGCTGTAGACCATGTCCGGCAGCTCGGGCACGGCGAAGCGGAAGAGGACGAAGGGCCCGTACGTCCCCGGGTGGTGCCCCGAGGAGAACTCGGCCACCTGCACGGTGACGTTGGGCAGCGTCGAGGCTTCCAGGAGGCGGTCGATCTGGTCCCGCATCACCTGCGCCGTGCCCACGGGGCGGCGCAGCACCGTCTCGTCCAGGACGACCCACAGCCGGGGCGCGTCCTCCCGGGTGAGCAGCGACTGGCGTGCCATGCGCAGCGCCACGTGCCGGTCTATGTCGGCATGGCTGGTGGCGCCGAGCGCGCCGGTGCGCATGACGGCGCGGGCGTATTCCTCGGTCTGGAGCAGCCCGGGTACGAAGTGCGGCTCGTACGAGCGGATCAGTGAGGCCGCGCCCTCCAGGCTGACGTACATGCTGAACCAGTCCGGCAGGATGTCGTGGAAACGCTGCCACCAGCCCGGCTTGTTGGCCTCCTCGGCGAGGGCGACGAAACCTTCCGCCTCCTCCTCGGCGATCCCGTACGCCCGCAACAGCAGGACGACATAAGGGATTTTGAGGGAAACCTCGGCCATCTCCATGCGCCGGATCGTGGCCGGGGCCACCCGGAGCACCTTGGCCGCCTCCTCGCGCCTGAGGCCGGCCCGCTCGCGCAGGTCCTGAAGGCGTCTGCCCAGCACGACCTGGCCCACGGTCGGGGCGGACCGGGGTTCACTCACTTCAGACCTCCCCACGCGCTGTTGTCAGCAGTGTGCCATGTCGTTGCAGATAGGAGAACGGCACTCTGCAATTTTCACAGTGCCTCTTGCCAAGTGTCCGGCTTGGGTACAAGGTGAGTCCGTGAACCAGTTCACACGCGGTCGTCGGGTGCAGCCTCGGGGGAGGCCGCACGGGACACCGCCTCCCCACTGTGAGGATTCCGGTCGTGGCTCCTGGTAACGCGCTCATTCCCCAGCTGACAGGCGCCTGCTCCGGAACCACGGTGCGTCGGTACGCCTTCGACGTGCCGGCCCGTACCGAGTCGGTCTCCCTCGCACGTCGGCGCAGCAAGGACATGCTGACCGGCTGGGGGCACCACGAGGAGCTGCACGAGACCGCCGCGCTGGTGATCTCGGAGCTCGTCACCAACGCCGTCGTCCACACGGCCGGCGACCACATACTGTGCGAACTCACCGACCTGCGGCGGGCGTTGCTGATAGCCGTCAGGGACCTCGGCTGCGGATCGGCAGGGCCACGCCTGTGCCACTCCGGCGACGAGGAGGAACGCGGACGCGGACTGCTGCTCGTGGACGCGGTGAGCAGTGCCTGGGGCGCGCACGAGGCCCCGTACGGGCCCGGCCGGATCGTCTGGGCCGAGCTGGCGCACGCGGGGCCGGGCAAGGCGGTCCTTGAGTGCTGAGAGAGATTCTTCCCTGGGGACCTCGGTCCGGGCGACAGGGCCCGCGACCCGATGGGTCCGGAACCGCCGGGCCCCGTGGCCCCGTGCGCAGTGGGGGTGCGCACGGCGTGCCCGGGCCCGGCGGCTCCGCCGCTCGACTCGGCGGCGGAATACCACGCGCAACACCATGCGGCGATGGAGGGCTGCCCGGTGGTGGGGGGACGTCCGGTGGCGGAGCGCTGCCGGGTGCCGGAGCGCTGCCGGGCGGTGAGGTGCGGGCCGGCGCCGGGGGTCTGCGCGGTGGTGGGGTACTGCTGCCGTCGATCCGGCCCGCGACGCTCGGGCGGGATGCGGTGGGCGTGCCTGCCGCGCACGGTTTCCGGCTGCTGTCCCGGCTGCCCCGGTCGGGGTGCGTGTTCGCTTCCACCCACTGGTGGTGGTGGATCGTACCGGCCGGCTCCGACCACGATCTGCCCTGGCCACGGCCGGTGCGCTACGCGCCGGGCGCGGTGGTCCCGGACGCCGAACGGCCCCGTCTGATCAACTTCCCGGACGGCCCGACCCCGTACACCCCGCCGATCCCGCTGTACCTCGTGGTCTGCCAGCTGACCGGCACGGCGCCCGCCTGGGCCTGAGGCATGTCCCAGGGAGTCCCGTCCGGAGCGAAGTCACGGTAGTGACTCACCGGCACGCCCCGGCCGTCCCACCCGGACACCGTCGGTCAGTCGGTGGGCAGGCCGTCCGCCGCCCGCGCGAGCGCCTCCAGCACCGGCCGGAACAGCGGATGGCTCTCCGCTCCCCTGCGTACCGCGGCGAACACCCTGCGCGTCGCCGCCGGGCCCGCCACAGGACGGACCACCGTGTCTCTCTGCTCCATGCCGCGCAGCGCCGAACGCGGCACGAGCGCCACCCCCGCGCCCGCGCCCGCCAGCGCGACCACCGCCCGGAAGTCGTCCGACGAGTGCACCAACTTGGGCTGGAACCCGGCGAGTTCACACGCGAGCAGCATCACGTCGTGGCAGGGGTTGCCCGGATACGGTCCGATCCAGTCGTCGTCGGCGAGTGCCGACAGAGGGACCTGCGGGTCCTGGGCCAAGGGGTGCGCTGCGTGCAGCACGGCGTCGAACGGCTCGGCGTACAGCGGGACACGCGAGAGCCTGCTGTCGTCCTCGCGCGGTGCGCCCCGGTACTCCACGGCGAGCGCCAGGTCCGCCTCGCCGTCCAGGACCAGCGGCAGGGCCTCGTCTCCCTCGGCGTCGCGCACCCGTACCCGGATCGCGGGACGCGTCGTGCGCAGCCGCGCGATGGCGGGGGCCAGCACTTCCGCGATGCCCGTAGCGAAGGCGGCCACCGTGACCTCTCCGGCCGCGCCGCCCGCGTAGGCCGCGAGTTCCGCCTCGGCCCGCTCCAGCTGCGCCAGGACCGCATTGGCGTGCTCCAGCAGGATCTCGCCTGCGGCCGTGAGCCGTACGCCCTTGCCGCTGCGCGTGAGCAGGGTGTGCCCCGTCTCCTGCTCCAGGGCGGCGAGCTGCTGGGAGACGGCGGAGGGGGTCAGATACAGCGCTGCGGCCGCGGCGGTCACCGTACGGTGGTCCGCCGCGGCACGCAGGATGCGGAGCCGGCGGGGGTCGATCACTCAGCCATTGTCGCCCGCCCGCCCGGCGGGCGACGACTCCCCCTGCCTCAGCTCCTCATCGACGCGCGAGCCTCGACGAACGCCGCACTCTGCCTCAGCTCCTCATCGACGCGCGGGCCCCGACCAAGGCCGCACCAGGCTTCAGCTCTTCATCGACTCGCGGGCCTCGACGAACGCCGCCACGGTCTTCTCGATGTCCTCGGTGGAGTGCGCAGCCGAGAGCTGGACACGGATGCGGGCCGCACCCATCGGCACCACCGGGTAGGAGAAGCCGATCACGTACACGCCGCGCTCAAGCAGCAGCTCGGCCATGCGGGCCGCCTCGGCCGCGTCACCGATCATGACGGGCGCGATGGGGTGCTCGCCGGGCAGGATCTCGAAGCCCTCCTCGGTCATCCGCGTACGGAAGAGCTTGGTGTTGGCGGCCAGCTTGTCGCGCAGGTCGCCGGCCGACTCCAGGAGGTCGAGGACCTTGAGGGACGCGGCCGCGATGACCGGGGCGAGCGAGTTCGAGAACAGGTACGGGCGGGAGCGCTGACGCAGCAGGGCGACGATCTCGGCGCGGGCCGCGACGTAGCCGCCCGAGGCGCCGCCGAGCGCCTTGCCGAGGGTGCCGGTGATGATGTCGACGCGGTCGCTGACGCCGTGCAGGGCGGGAGTGCCCGCGCCGCCGGGGCCGGTGAAGCCGACGGCGTGCGAGTCGTCGACCATCACCATGGCGTCGTAGCGGTCGGCGAGGTCGCAGATGTCCTTCAGCGGCGCGATGTAGCCGTCCATGGAGAACACGCCGTCCGTGACGATCAGTCGTCGGCGCGCACCGGACGCCTCCTTGAGCTTGGCCTCAAGGTCGGCCATGTCGCGGTTGGCGTAGCGGAAGCGGGCCGCCTTGGACAGCCGGATGCCGTCGATGATCGAGGCGTGGTTGAGGGCGTCGGAGATGACCGCGTCCTCGGCGTCGAGCAGGGTCTCGAAGACGCCGCCGTTGGCGTCGAAGCAGGAGGAGTAGAGGATCGTGTCCTCCTGGCCGAGGAAGGCCGACAGGCGGCTCTCCAGCTCCTTGTGCACGTCCTGCGTACCGCAGATGAAGCGGACCGAGGCCATGCCGTAGCCCCAGCGATCCAGGGCGTCCTTGGCGGCGGTGACGACCTCGGGGTGGTCGGCGAGGCCGAGGTAGTTGTTGGCGCAGAAGTTGAGCACGTCACCCGAGGGCACGGTGACGGACGAGCTCTGCGGGGTGGAGATCACGCGCTCGGGCTTGAAGAGGCCGGCTTCCTTGATCTCGTCGAGCGTCTTCTGAAGGTCGTCGCGGACGTTCGCGTACATACGGGGTTTGCTCCTAGGGCGGGCAGAAGGCGGAACGGGCCGCCGCCTGCGGGAGGGGCCGACGGGGGGCAGGCCTGTGCGGAGGGGGCGTACAGCCAGTGCGGGAGGGTCAGAGCCCCGGGGGCCCGAGCCCTCTACCGGGGGCCGGGGCCTGGGCGGGTCCTGGGCCCTCACCCGGGGGACGGGCCTGGCCGGGGCGGGGCCTGGGCCCACGGGGGGGCTCAGACGGTCCAGTCGAGGATGATCTTGCCACTGCGCGCGGTGGCGGCCTCGTCGAACGCCGCGTCGAAGTCCTGGTACCCGTACTTGCCGGTGATCACGGGGCTGAGGTCGAGCCCGCCTTCGAGCAGCACCGTCATGGCGTACCAGGTCTCGAACATCTCGCGGCCGTAGATGCCCTTGATGGTGATCATCGAGGTCACGATCCTCGCCCAGTCCACGGCGAATTCCTGGGCCGGCAGGCCGAGCATGGCGATGCGGCCGCCGTGCGTCATGTTGGCGACCATGTCGCGCATCGCCTCGGGGCGGCCCGACATCTCAAGCCCGATGTCGAAGCCCTCCTTGAGGCCGAGCTGGGCCTGGGCGTGGGCGATGTCGTGCTTGGCGACGTTGAGCGCGAGGGTGGCACCGGCCTTGCGGGCGATGTCGAGCCGGGACTCGCTGACGTCGGTGATGACGACATTGCGCGCGCCGGCGTGCTTGGCGACGGCGGCCGCCATGATGCCGATCGGTCCCGCGCCGGTGATCAGCACATCCTCGCCGACCAGCGGGAACGACAGCGCGGTGTGCACGGCGTTGCCGAACGGGTCGAAGATCGCGGCGATGTCGAGGTCCACCTTGGTGCGGTGCGCCCACACGTTGGAGGCGGGCAGCGCGACATACTCCGCGAACGCGCCGTTGCGTCCGACGCCGAGGCCGATGGTCGAGCGGCACAGGTGACGGCGCCCTGCCAGACAGTTGCGGCACTTTCCGCACACCAGGTGGCCCTCGCCGCTGACGAGGTCGCCCACCGCGATGTCCTGGACGTCCGAACCGACCGCGGCGACCTCGCCGACGAACTCGTGGCCGAGGATCAGCGGCGTCCTGACGGCGCCCTGCGCCCAGCCGTCCCAGGAGCGGATGTGCAGATCGGTGCCGCAGATGCCGGTGCGAAGGACCTTGATCAGCACGTCGCTCGACCCGGTCTCCGGCTCGGGCACGTCCATGAGCCACAGTCCGGGTTCGGCGTGCTGCTTGACAAGTGCCTTCATGGGCGGAACTCCCGGCGTACGGAGAGGGGCGGCCCGGCCACGGAAAGCGTGGCTGGACCCGGGGCGTGGTGCTGCCAGGACGCCCCCGGCCGACGTACAGGACGTACGACGGCCCTGCGGCTGTCGTACGACTGCCGTACGGGACGTGACGTACAGCGGCCGTGCGACCGTGCGGTCGGCAGGCTGCCGTGCGGGGCAAGACTGCCGTGCTGGGGCGTACTGAGCGGTTGTGCGGGGCGGTACCGCTATTGGTACCCGTACCGGCATTGGTACCGGTACGGCAGACCGAACCGACTGATGGACCCGTCCGATCTGACTGATCACCAATCTGCCGAGCCCGGCCGCCGGAGTCCATCGAGGATTTCTTAAGCAGGCCAACAGCCCAGCTTCACGCGCGCCCCTCACGCCCCACCCGTTTCGCCGCCCGATCATCCCGCAGCCCGCGCCGCGACCGTCCGACTGCGCGCGCCACGACGCCCGGAAACCGCACGCGGGGCGCCTCTGCGGGACAGACGGAAGAACAACCGGATGGAGCAGTCGCACCCGGGGCCCACGGACAAGGCGGGCGGGGCCCGCAGAGAGGAGGGGCGGGGCGCGGACCGTACGCCGCCGCCTCGGGACCGCCCTGCCCCCTCCCCATCAGGCCACCGCACCCACCACGGCCCCCACACCCACCACGGCCGCCCACGCCGTTACGGCCCTTGGCTATCGTGACCCCACCACAACGAGGGGACGGCGCCGGCGTGATGCGGGGGATGGCACGGTGAGGGGGCCGGACGACCGGCACATACGGGTGCCCGTCGGGGAGGGTGCCGCCCGTTGGGCGACCCGCGGCCGGTGCCGACGCGTGCTGCTGGTGGTGCACAACGTGACATCGGCGACCCGGCTGCTCGACGTGCTGCCCCTCTTCCACGACGACCTGCGCATACAACTCCTGGCCACCTGCACCGGCTCCTCGGCGTTCCAGGGCGGAGTCGAGGCCCTGCTCGCCGAGACGGGGGTCCCGGTACTGCCGTGGGAGCAGGCGCTGGAAACGAAGGTGGACCTGGCGATCACATCCAGCCTGGGCGGCCAACTCCACCGTATTTCCGGGCAGTTGGCACTCCTCTCCCATGGCGCGGGCTACAATAAGACACTCGCAACGCCGGATGCCGGATGCCGGATGCCGGATGCCGGATGCCGGATGCCGGATGCCGGATGCCGGATGCCGGATGCCGGATGCCGGATGCCGGATGCCGCGATCGTCTCGGAGTCGGCCTCGCGTCGCGAGCCGTCGCCTGAGAGCGCTCTCGCAACTCCCCCCGCCCCCGCTTCCCCCGTCTTCGGCCTTTCCCGCGAGTGGCTGCTGCACAAGGGCGTTCCGGTCGCGGACGCCATGGTCCTCTCGCACCCCGAGCAGCTGGACCGGTTGCGTGCCGCATGCGCCGAGGCGGTTCCCACGGCCGTCCTCGCCGGCGATCCTTGCTACGACCGCATGCTGGCCGCGCGGCCGTACCGAGAGCGCTTTCGCAGGGCGCTCGGGGTACGCCGGGGACAGCGGCTGGTCCTGCTCAATTCGACCTGGAATCCCGAGTCACTGTTCGGCGACGGCGGCGGGGACGACGTACTTCCGTCCCTGTTGCCCCGGCTCACCGCGGAGTTGCCCGGCGACGAGTACCGGGTAGCCGCCGTCCTGCACCCCAACATCTGGCACGGGCACGGTCCGGGGCAGATCCGGGCATGGCTAGACCAGGCTCTGCGCGGCGGCCTCGCACTCGTCGACCCCCTGCATGACTGGCGCCAGGCGCTGCTCGCGGCGGACGTGGTGCTCGGCGACCACGGGTCGGTGAGCTACTACGCGGCAGCCCTCGGCATCCCGGTGCTGCTCGGTTCGGCTCCCACGAGCGGACTCGACACCCGGTCCCCGGTGGCCGCATTCGTACGACAGGCCCCGCGGTTCGAGCCGCACACCCCTCTGGCAGCCCAACTGGACGCCCTGGTGGCCGGACACCGCCCCCTTCCTGGTCCGGCGTGCCTGACCACGTCCGCGCCGGGCGAATCGGCGGCGCTGCTGCGGAGCCTGTTCTACCGGCTCATCGGCATACCCGAGCCCGAGCGGCCCGCACTCCTGGAACCGCTGCGGCTCCCCCCGTACCAACGCCCGCCCGTCACCGCCCCGTTGAGCGTCCTGACCCGGGTGACGACCGACCCCTGCGAGATCCATGCCGCCCGGCACGCGGACCCCCGGTACGAGTCCGAAGGCGAGGGCCACGCCCACACAGCCATCCATGAGGACGCGCGCGACACCGCCCAACTCGACCTGGCCGACGTGCTGTTCAGGGAGGGCGAGCCGGACGACCCCCGCTTCGGTTCGCCCGCGCAGTGGACGTCCGAGGCATTGGGGCGCCATCCCCACAGCTCACTCGCCGCCTACATCACGGGGCCCGGCGAGTGCACGGTGCGGACCCGCACCGGGCACCTTCTGCACCTCACGTGCGAACCGGGCGGCCTGGACGGCCTGGACCCGGCGGCAGCCGTCTCGGCGCTGCACGCCTGGCTGACGTCGGGTCGCACGGTTCAGGGCGCCGTGGATGAGGGGCTGACCGTCCGCACGGGCGCGACCGTCCACCGCGTCAGAGTCGCGACGTGACTGACACTCGGTTCCCTGCCCCGATCCGTCGACCAGACCATCGGGGCCATCGGGGCCGTCAGGGCCATCGAGTTGACAGCAATCGGTCGACCAGACCGTCGACGTAGTCCGGGGTGAGCGGGCCGACGCCGAGCAGGACGCGGATGTACATGGGGGCCATCACGTGGTCCAGCACGTCGAGCGCGTCGGGTGCGTGCTCGCCGCGGTCGCGGGCGCGGTCGAGCATGGACTGCAACTGCCGGGTGCGTTCGACGCGGAGGTCGTCACGCGCCCGCAGGCCCTGCTCCCCGTTGCTGGACAAGGTGACGGCCAGATGCACCACCGCGAGGCCGTCGGGTCCGGTGACCTCGCGGGCCACCGCGGCCGCGTAAGTGTGCAGGTCCCCGGCCAGACTGCCGGTGTCGGGCATCGGCGACTGCGCGTTGAGGCGGGAGAGCGCCACGTCGGTGAGCAGGGTCTCCAGGTCGCCCCACCGCCGGTAGATGCTGCTGTCGGCCACACCCGCGCGGGCCGCGACCTCGCCGACGGTGAACTTGCCGTAACCGCGCTCACTGATCAAGTCGGTGACGGCCTGGTGCACCGCCGCACCGACGCGGGCGCCACGCCCACCGGGTCGCCGGGCTCGCTGTCGTTCTTCCATGCGCCCACTTTAACGCAGTTAGCACTTGCGTTTACGGGGCGCACCTCCGTACAGTCCCTTAACGCAGTTATTAGCTGCTTTAGAGCGCTCGAAGGCTGACAGTGTCGGTCTCCGAGAGACGCACCTACCGATGGAGATCCGCATGGCTGCATCGCCTACGGCCGTAGGCAGTCGACCGAGCCGGGCCGTACTGCTCGCCGTGACCTGCCTGGGCCAATTCATGGTGCTGCTCGACAACACGATTGTTGGCGCGGCACTGCCCGACATGCAGCACCGGCTGCACACGCAACTGACCGGACTCCAGTGGATCGTCGACGCGTACGTACTGCTGGTGGCCATGCTGCTGCTGTCCGGCGGCGTGTTCGCCGACCGGTTCGGCCGCAAGCGGGTGTACCTGGCCGGTGCCGTGGTGTTCACCGCCGCATCGGTGCTGTGCGCCCTCGCGCCCTCGCTCGGGTGGCTGATCGCCGGCCGGGTGCTCCAGGGCATCGGGGCATCGGCGCTCAGCCCCGCCTCGCTCGCCCTGCTCGTCGCCGCCCACCCCGTTCCTCAGGAACGCGTCAAGGCGATCGGGCTGTGGGCCGGATTCAGCGGAATCGGCCTGGCCGCCGGACCCGTGGCCGGCGGTGTACTGACCGAGGCCTTCGGCTGGCCCGCCATCTTCCTGGTCAATCTGCCCATCGGGGTGATCCTGCTCCTGGCCGGCCTGCGCCACCTCGACGAGTCCCGCAATCCAGATGCCCCCGCGATCGACATCCCGGGGACGGTGCTGTCCGTCCTGGCGGTGGGGACACTGACGTACGGGATGATCGAGGGTGGCGCCCGAGGCTGGACCTCACCGGTCATCCTGGCCAGCTTCGCCGCATCGGCGATCCTGTTCGCCGTGTTCGGCGCCGTGGAAGCACGTCGTCCGGCTCCGATGCTGCCCCTGCGGCTGTTCCGGCAGCGGCTCTTCACCGTGTCCAACACCGCGATGGTCGTGATGGGGTTCGCGCTCATGGGCTCGTCGTTCTTCTTCTCCCAGTTCTTCGTGTACGTCCAGGGCAGCTCGATCCTGCGCGCCGGGCTTCAGACCCTCCCGGTCTCGCTCACCATGGTGATCGTCAGCCCGTTCGCGGGTCGGCTCGCCGCCCGGTACGGCTTCCGCATGGTGGCCACCGTCGGCCTGACCCTGGCCGGAGGAGGACTGTGGGCACTGGGCCTGGTGCACGCCGACACCGGTTACGGGAACGTGTGGTGGCGCCTCGCAATCGCCGGTATCGGCTTCGCCCTGACGCTGTCCCCACTGACGGGCGCCGCCATCCAGGCGGTCAGCCCGCACGAAGGCGGCCTCGCCTCCGGCATCAGCGGCACCACCCGGCAAATCGGCGCGGTGCTCGGTGTGGCGCTGCTCGGAGCCGTCGTCCGCGCCCGGCAGTCCGGCGGCGCCTCCTTCGAGACCGGCCTCAACAGCGCCTTCATCGTTGCCGGCATCGTCACGCTGGCCACCGCCGTGTTCACCGGTCTGTGGCTGGCCAGGTCCAAGCCGGTGGAAGGCACAGTGGTGCCGGGGCGTTCCAGCGAGGCGGACGCGGTCACCGAGGCGGACGTGGCCACCAATCCGAACATGGCCACCGAGGCGAACGCGGTCACGAACCCGGGCACGATCACCAACCCGGGCGCGGTCACCAACCCGGCCGTGGTCACCGATCCGGACGCGGTCACCGACGCGAACGCCGTCACCGAGGCGAACGCGGTGAACGCGGTGCCCACAAGCAGCCGTTGACGGAACCCCACCGTCCAGCACGTCCGCTCCCAAGGAGAGACACATGACCCGCACGTTTCTGATCACCGGCGTGAGCAGCGGCCTCGGCCGTGCCTTCGCCGTCGCCGCACTCGAAGCCGGCCACACCGTCGTCGGCACCGTCCGCCGCCCTGAACAGGCCACCGCCTTCGAGCAGTTGGTTCCGGGACGCGCTTACGCCCGCGTGCTGGACGTCACCGACACCGATGCGATCGCGCCGACCGTCGCAGAGGTCGAGGACACGGTGGGGCCCATCGACGTACTCGTCAACAACGCCGGCTACGGCGTCGAGGGCACCTTCGAGGAAACCCCGCTCGACACCTTCCGCCACCAGTTCGACGTCAACGTCTTCGGCCTCGTCGCGGTCACCCAAGCCGTCCTGCCCCGCATGCGTGAGCGCCGTGCCGGGCACATCCTGTTCGTGACCTCCATGGGCGGTCTGCGCGCATTCCCCGGCCTGGCCGCCTACCACGGCTCCAAGTTCGCCGTCGAGGGCATCGCGGCCACGCTCGCCTCGGAGGTCGCACCGTTCGGCATCCACGTCACGGCGATCGAGCCCGGCTCCTTCCGCACCGACTGGGCCGGCCGCTTCCATGCACCGCGTGGAGAGCACCATCGCCGACTACGACCCGGACTTCGGGCCGATCCGCGAACGCCGCCTCGACATGCGCGGTCGGCAGCTCGGCGATCCTGCCCGGGCCGGGCGCGCGCTGCTCGCCGTCGTGGAGGCCGAGAAGCCGCCGACCCACCTCATCCTCGGCAGCGACGCACTCCGCCTCGTCGCCGACGCCCGCTCCGCCTTCGACGCGGAGACAGCCGACTGGAGTGAGCTGTCGAAGTCCACCGATCACCTCGAAGGGGAACAGCTCGTGTGAGAGCCGTTGGGCCACGCTGCCGGGAATGGCGCGGGGCCGACGGGCATCCTTGCGTGGGGCGGGCGTGGCCGGGTCCGGGCCCGGGTCACGCCCCGTCCCGGCACCGTTCGCGGAGCGCTCTCAGGTGGATGAGGGGGTAGTGGGCCTGTTCGCCGGTCAGGGCGGCGATTGCCTCGTCGATCAGCGGCAGCGCGTCCGCCGGCCGGCCGCTCGCCTCGAAGGTCTCGGCGAGGTCGGTGAGCGTGCGGGCCGTGTTGTACGCCTCATGGGTGGCCCGGAAGAAGGCGAGAGCGCTCTCCAGGCGGGCCTGCGCCTGCGTCCACTGGCCGAGGCCGCGCAGGGCCCTGCCGCGGTGGCGCTCCAGGAGAGCGCGGGCACGCGGCAGATCCCGGCTGCCCTCGCCGCCGGCCTCGACGCCGTCCAGGATGCGGTCCGCCGCCTCGAAGCAGTCGTACGCCTCCGAGAAGCGCCACTCACGCAGGCGGAGCAGCCCCAGCGACTCGACGGCCGTGGCACGGCCCCGGACATGGCCCGCGGCCTCCTCGATGCGCGCGGCCTCGGTGAAAGCGCTCTCAGCCTCGGCCCACCGGCCAAGTTCGGTGAGGTTGAGGCCGAGCAGGGTCTGCATCCGCGCGGCTTCCCGGGAGTCGGGGGCCTGGGCCCGGGTGATCCGTACGCCCGCGGTGAGGGCCGGGAGCAGCTGGTCGTGGCAGCCCATCTTCAACTGGACCGGCCACAGAGCCTGGTTGAGTCGGAAGACGGCGTCCATGTCGTTCAGTTCCTCTGCGGCGACTATGGCCTGGAGGAGATTGCCGAGTGCGTCGTGCAGAGCGGTCAGCGCCTGGCCCGCGTCGGCGTGGCGTGTCCCGGCCGGCTCGGGCTGCTCCGCCTCCCCCAGACGCCAGCTCTGACGCAGCGCTGCCCGGCTCGCCGCTTCGGCGAAAAAGACGCACCAGCGGACCGCTTCTCGAACGGCTTCTTCCACCGCCGCGAGACCGTCCTCGCGCAGGCCCTCCGTCGCGGCGTACTCCCGGACCAGCGGTCTGATCGCGTACGTGCCGTTGGTCGCGCTCTCCAGGAGACAGCCGGCGGCCAGCTCGTCGAGGATGCGTTCGGCGGCGCTCTCGTCGAGGCCGAGCAGGGCCGCGGTGAGCGGGGTGTCGATGGCGGGCCAGTCGCGCTGGGCGAGCAGCCGCAGGGCGCGCGCCGCGTCCGGTGCCAGGGCGCGGATCGCGTCGGCGACCGCCGTGCGGGCGGCGTCACCGCCCGAGCCGCCCTCCTGGCGCCAGTGCCGGGCCGTGAGGCGGGCCGCGGCCGCGCGCAGCGCGAACGGCGAACCACCGCAACGGGCCAGCACGGTGGGCAGGGCGGCCCGGTCCAGGGTCACGCTCCCGGCCTTGGCGACCTCGGCCAGCAGCCGCCTGGCGTCCTTGTCCGCGAGGGGCCCCACCGGGATGCCCACGGCGTCGAGGCCGGCCGGCGGATGGCGGGCCGTCACGATGACGAAGACGCCGGGCGCCGAGGTGAGTACGGGAAGGATCTGTGCGGCGGACCGGGCGTGGTCGAGGACGATCAGCAGCCGCCGGTCCGCGACGGTCGCCCGCAGCAGTGCTTCACGGTCGTCGCGGCCGGGCGGGACGTCCCCCGACGCGACGCCCAACTGCCGTAGCAGCAGGCGCAGTACGGTCGCGGGGTCGGCGCCCGCCGCGGGGCCGGCGCCGCGCAGGTCGGCGTATGCCTGCCCGTCGGGGAAGCGGCGCAGTTCGGCGCAGCCCCAGTGGAGGGCGAGCGCGCTGGTGCCGATGCCCTGCGGTCCGTGCAGGACGGCCACGCGCGGGCGGCCGTCCGCCGGGCGCGAGGCCTCGCGGCTCAGGGATTTGCGCTCACGCTCACGGTCGGTGAAGAACCGGGTGGAGGCGCGCAGCGCGGGCCGCTGCCCGGCCTGCCCCGGGCGCGGGGCGCTACGGGCGAACGCGGTCCACGCGCGGGCCAGGGCGGGATCCTGACGTACGGCGTCGTGCACCTGCTGGGCCACGCCGTCGAGTTCGTCACGCCCGCGCGGAGCCCGGACCTCATGGCCCACGATGCGCCGGACCAGCCCGCCCGCGCTCTCCCAGGCCGCTTTGCCGGCTTCGTTGGCGAGCCCGGAGCCGACCGCGCCCAGCACGGCGGCGACGGCCGCCGTCGATGTGACATCCAGCATGTTCCGCCCCGATTCCCCGGTCGCCCCCGCCTGCCGCGGCCACGCTAGCAACATCCTTTTCCGCGGGACGAGTTCGCCGGGGTTTGGCCGAAACCCTTCGGCGCGGACGCGGCGGCCCGGCGCAGGCGGGTGCGGCGGGGCCGGGACCAGGGGCCGGGACTAGGGGGTGTCTGGTGGATCATGGCCGGGGGTGCGGCGCCTGGCACGGCACCCTGACCGACCCTGATCCACCAGACACCCCCTAGGACTTGTCCGGCACCACGCTGAGATGGGCGCGGCCGCGTCGTGCGGCGGCCGGCTCGCTCTCGCGCAGGACCAGGGTCAGCCGCCGCAGCCCGAACTCCCGCAGTGTGCGCGGGGATTCGATGACCACGCGGCAGCTGGTGCGGCCCCGCTCCGGGTCGGGATGGCGCACCTGGCGTACCGCCCCGTCGTGGTGCACCGCCGCGTCACCGACCGCTCTGACCCAGTGCGGCAGGCCCAGGCGGAAGGCGGCGTCCATGATCGGGTCACCGGCGATGTCGCGGCGGATGTCGCGGAGCCAGGGAGCGCTCTCATCGTCGGCGAACGCCTCGGCGAACTGGGCGAGCATCGGCAGACACCAGGCCGTCTCGTGCTCGGCGAGCACACTGGCGGCCTCGGGATGGAACAGCACGAAGCGCAGGAAGTTGTGGCCGGGCATCGCGGTGGGATGCGGTCCGACCTTGCCGAAGAGCGCGTCGTACGCCGGGTTGGTGTGGGCCACGCCCCAGCCCGCGTCGAGCACCACGGACGGGAAGGACAGGGCGTCCGTCATCGTGAAGTAGTCGTGGACATAGGCCCTGAGCTCGGGGTTGCCCGGGAGTTCCGGGGTGTCGTTCCTTACGGTCGACGTGTCGTCGGCGGCGCGCTCCCCCGCGGCCGTCTGCTGTCCGGGACGCTCCTGGACCAGGGTGAACGGGCACCCCGCCACCGGGACGTGCGCTGCCGGAACCTTGGTCACCGAATCCTTCGCCACCGATTCTTCCGCCATCGAGTACGCGACTCCTCTTGCTGGCCCGCGAGTGCGGCGACCGGCCTTCGGGCCCGCCCGGGGCTCGGAGGGCGATCTTCACACCGCGTGGCGATCCTGATACCGCCGCCACAATGATGTCAAGCATCGTGGCATTCCGGCCCCCCTAAGCCTTGATTGCGCCACAACTGTGGCAAGTTCTGGTTGTTGTTGCCGGGAACCGCTAGCCTCCGGAGCATCCACTGTTGTGTCCGCCGACTCGCATGATCAAGGAGAACTACTGGTGACGGACGGCTTCTTGGTTCCGGGACCGGCGGCCACGGGCCCCCTCGCGGCCGTCGTCGCCCGTGTGGCCGAGCTCGCCGGAAAGCTCGGAATGCATCATGCGGACGTCTTCGACGTCCACCGGCTCTCCGAGGCTTCGGGCGTTCCGGCCGATGTGGTGGGCATGCTGCTCGACGGCCGCCCGGCCGGCGAACCCGACCTCCAGGCACGGTTTTTGCAGCGGTTCGGGCTGCTGCGCAGCACCCGTCGCAAACCCAACGGCCGCCCGCACACCCAGCAGGAGATCGCCGACGGCGCGGGCATGTCGCGTCAGCAGGCGGGTGCGCTGATCAACGGCGACCGTCGGCCCACGATGGAGCACTGCGACGCGATCCAGCGCTTCTTCGGTGTTCACGCGGGGTTCCTGACCGCCGACGACACCGACGCGCTGGGCGGCGCCCTGCTGCGTACCGAGCAGGAGCTCCTGCAACAACTCGCGGGCCGTGAGCGCGAGGGGGCGGCGCTCGCCGGAGGGCCCGGCGGCGACGCGCTGGAGCGTCTGCTCCAGGACCACGGCGTGCGCGGCATCGCCTGGCGCGCCGCCCAACTCCCCACCGACAAACACCGCGACAAGGTCACCGAGTGGCTGGACATGCTCCTGGAGAGCGTCAAGCAGTCGGAGTCCTGAGATGACCCGCACCACGTGGCCGCCGCGCTCCGCGGCACCCCTTGACCTGCCCGGATGCGGCCGCCCATTCATTTCCGGCCTCGCGGTGATGCCGAGTTCAACGAACTCCGGCTCAATGTCGACTGGATCAATCATCCACGGCTCGGCAGAGTGCTGGGCAGTGACGGCTTGCTCGATGAAGTGCTGCTCCATGAAGTACTGCTCGATGAAGTGCTGCTCGATGAACGGCTTGCGGGGAGAACGGTGGGCATAGGCAAGGAGATGCGCCGGCTGTGCGGCGAGCTGGTCGCGGGAATCACGATCCCCGCCCCGGCGGAGCCGACCGCTCTGTACGCCGCGCTGTGCGAGGGCATGAGCCGGCGCCGCGGCCGCCCCGTGGAGTTCCGCATGGCGGCCTTCCCGCCCGGCACCGCGAGCGGACTCTGGCTCGACATGGCCGACCGCGACCTGGTGGTCGTGGAGGAACGCACCGCGCCGGACCACCAACTGGTCATCCTGGGGCACGAGTTGTGGCACATGAACGCGGGCCACGGAAGTCACCACGTGGAGGGCGCGGCGGTCGCCGCCCGGCTGCTCTCCCCCGACGCCGATGTGAACGACACCGTGCGCAAGGTGGCCGCCCGCACGCGCTCCCACCTCGCCGAGGAGACCGACGCCGAGAGCTTCGGTGTGCTGCTCGGCAGCAAGTGCCGCCCCTGGCTCACCGGTTCGGGCATGCGCGGGCCCGTACGGCGCGACATGCTCGCCGGTCGCATCGAGGCTTCGCTGGGGTACCGCGGGCCGCAGGGCTGAGGCGTGCAGGGTCCCTCGTACTACATTCCGGCGGCCGCGATGGCCGCGGCCCTCGCGTTCAAGGTGCCCTCCCTGGTGCGCGCCTGGCGCGACCCGCTGCTGCGTGCCGTGTGCGCCCTGCTCGCCATGGCCGGCCTCGTCTTCTTCTTCGCGGCGCCGCCGACCATCGCGGAGGTCAACAGACTCACCGGCATCACCAACTTCTCCGCCCCGCTGGTGTACGCGCTGCTCAGCGGCTTCAGCGCGTCCTGCCTCGTACTGATCGTCAACTGGCGCGGCGGGCCGCCCGAACGGACCCGGCGCATCTCGCGGCGCTGGATCGCCGGGTACAGCGTGCACATGGTCCTGCTCGTGGTGCTGTTCCTGCTCGGGGACGCCCCGGTCGAGCGGCTGCGCGACCTGGACACGTACTACGCCACCACCCCGTACATCCGCGAGATGATCGTGCTCTATCTGGCGGGTGTCACCGTCGCCGGGGTCACGATGAACTACCTGTGCTGGCGCTGGGCACTTCAGGTGCACGGCTGGCTGCGCACCGGGCTCCTGATCATCATGCTGGGCTACACGTTCAACACCGCTTACGCGGCAGCCAAGTTCGCCGCCGTGTTCGCCCGCTGGGCCGGTCACGACTGGGACGGCCTCAGCACCGACCTCGCGCCGATCCTCGCCTCCCTCGGCGCGCAGGTCAGCGCCGTGGGGTTCTGCCTCCCGCTGGTGTGCCAACGCCTGACGGACACCTGGCAGACCTGGGCAAGCTACCGGCAACTCGGCCCACTGTGGGGCGAGTTGAACAAGGTGGCCCCCGGACACGCGCGCCCCGGGCGCGTCTTGGGGTGGTCGTCGGCCGAACTGTCCCTGACCCGACGCGAATCCGACATCCACGACGGGCTGCTGGCCCTGCATCCCTACTTCGACCGCCGCGACCACGCCCGTGCCTACGCCGCGGCCACACACGCCGGCTGCCATCCGGAGCAGGCCCAGGCGGTGGCGGACGCGGCGATGGTGACGGCCGCGGTCCGGGCCCGCCTCGCCGACCCCGAGGGCAAGATCATAGACTCGGCCGGTACCGCCGACTCCCCCGCCGCCGAGGGCCCCCGTGACCTGATGCGGATCTCCGCCGTCCTGCGTGAGGCACCCGACGTCGCAGCCGCCCCCGGGCCCGCGGCCATGCCAGAGAGCGAAGTCCATTGAGCGAGCGCGCCACGTCCTTCGAAGGCACCACCCGCCGTTCCGCCGTGGTCATCGGCGGAGGAACCGCGGGCATGCTGGCCGCCGCGGCCCTGCGCGAGTACGCCGACGACGTCACCGTCATCGAACGCGACGCGCTTCCCACGGGGCCTGACCCGCGCAAGGGTCTGCCGCAGGCCCACCACGCCCACCTGCTGTGGTCGGGCGGGGCCCGCGCCATGGAGGACCTGCTGCCCGGCCTCGGCGAGCGCTGGCTCGCGGCCGGCGCCCGCCGTATCGCTCTGCCCACCGGGCTCGTCTCCATGCAGTCCCAGGGCTGGCTGCGCCGCTGGCCCGAAATGCAGTTCGTCATCGCCTGCAGCCGCGATCTGCTGGACTGGGTGGTGCGCGAGCAGGTCACCGCTCACCCCCGGATCCGCGTGCTGACCCGCACCGAACTCCTGGGCCTCGAAGGCACCGCCGCCAGGGTGACCGGAGTGCGCGTGCGCACCCACGACGGCCAAGAGAGCGCTCTCAGCGCCGACTTCGTGGTGGACGCGTCGGGCCGCGGCTCCCGGGCCCCGCACTGGCTGGGCGCGCTCGGCGTCGAAAAGCCCCGCCAGGAGGAAGTCGACTCGGGCCTGGTCTACGCCAGCCGGATCTTCCGCGCCCCCTCCGGCGCCGACCGGTTCCCGCTGGTGAACGTGCAGTCGGATGCGCGCGTGCCGGTCCCCGGCCGCACCACGACCATCGTGCCGATCGAGGGCGGACGCTGGCTGGTCACGCTCTCAGGCACGCGCGGGGGCCAGCCCAGCGGCGCGGCCGAGGAGTTCGAGGCCTTCGCCCGCTCGGTACGCCACCCGGTCGTCGGCGAACTCATCAGCCATCTGGAACCCCTGACGG
Source organism: Streptomyces sp. NPDC048416 (assembly GCF_043200435.1). Taxonomy (NCBI): domain Bacteria; kingdom Bacillati; phylum Actinomycetota; class Actinomycetes; order Kitasatosporales; family Streptomycetaceae; genus Streptomyces; species Streptomyces sp. NPDC048416. The sequence goes on along the minus strand of NZ_JBICXU010000003.1, from coordinate 160,510 downwards.
ACGTGGTGGTGACGCGGAGCACCGTCAACCGGCGGAACTACTTCGAGAAGGTACGGAACTGGCCTGAGGGCTTCGTGGTCCTGGGCGACGCCGTCGCCACGTACAACCCGGTGTACGGGCACGGGCTTTCCGTGGCCGCGCAGGGGGCCGCGGCGCTGCGCGGGGCCCTGGCCGCCCAGGGCATGACGGCGCCGCGGCTGGCCGGCCGCATCCAGCGCGCGGTGGCCAGGCCGGTCTCCCTCGCCTGGGAACTCGCCGTCGGGCAGGACATCCTCTATCCCGGGGCGACCGGCATCCAGCCCGGCCCCGCCGCCAAACTGCTGCGCCGGTACGTCGACCGGCTGCTCCTGACGGCGACCGGGCACCCCGTCGTCAGCAAGGCGCTCTTCGACGTGATGACCCTGTCGGCGCCGCGCACCGCCCTCGTCGCGCCACGCGTCATGCTGACCGTCCTGCGGGGCCCGGCGCTGCCGAGGCTGACGGCCCCTCCGCTGACGGACCGTGAGCTCCTGGTCGCCCAGCCGCCCCAGCACACACCGTGAAGCAGGGGCTCAACTGTGCGGTGCGCAGGCCGATTTGAGTTGGTCCGTGGCGCCCGATTTGGGGCCCGTATCGATCTTCCATAGGATCCGGCGATGATCTCCAGAAAACGGCTGGCGGCCGGAGTGTGCGCGCTGGCCGCCACTTTCGCCACCGGCATCCTCCCGGCCGTCGGCACGGCCCAGGCCTTCGCCGCCCCCCGGCCCGACGGGCAGCCCGCCGCGCAGGCCGCGCCCAAGGTCGACCTGGTCCTCGACGTCTCCGGTTCGATGCGCACCGCGGACATCGACGGCAAGTCGCGGATGGCCGCCGCGAAGCAGGCGTTCAACGAAGTGCTCGACGCGGTCCCGCAGGAGGTCCAGCTCGGCATACGGACCCTCGGCGCCAACTACCCGGGCGAGGACCGCAAGGTGGGCTGCAAGGACACCCGCGCGCTCTACCCGGTCGGACCGCTGAACCGCACCGAGGCCAAGACCGCCGTCGCCACCCTCGCGCCCACCGGCTGGACGCCCATCGGACCCGCGTTGCAGGGCGCAGCCGACGACCTCAAGGGCGGTGACGCCACCCGCCGGATCGTGCTCATCACCGACGGCGAGGACACCTGCCAGCCGCTCGACCCGTGCGAGGTCGCCCGCGACATCGCCGCCCAGGGCATCCACCTCACCATCGACACGCTCGGCCTGATCCCGGACGCCAAGACGCGCGAACAGCTCACCTGCATCGCCGAGGCCACCGGCGGCACCTACACCTCGGTCCAGCACACCGACCAGCTCTCCGGCAAGGTCAAGCAGTTGGTGGACCGCGCGGCCGACCCGGTCGTCGTGCCCGTCGCCACGACCGGCACCGCGAGCTGTGAGAGCGCTCCCGAGCTCAAGCCCGGCCTCTACACGGACCGTGAGAAGTTCGCCGAGCACCGCTCGTACAAGGTGAACGTGCTGCCCGGCCAGGAGCTGCGCGCCTCCGCCAGCATCGGCATGGACCGCGCGACCAACCCCGACTACGGCATCCTGCTGCGGGCGCTGACCGCGCACGGCCGCGAGATCGTACGCGGCTCGGAAGCCGGCGACGGCCGGACCGACCTGATCTCCACGGGGCTGCGCTATCCCAAGGCCGAGGCCGACGACTCGGACGACAAGTCGACCCCGGAGACCGTTTGTCTGCAGGTGTCGAACTCCCTCTCTGCGGCTCCCGGCGTCAAAACGGACCCCGGGCTGCCGGTGGAGCTCGCCGTCGACGTGGTGGACGGCCCCGACCACGCGTCCGACGTGGCCTCCTTCGGACTGGGCCGGGGCTGGTGGCTGCTCGGCGCGCTCGCGCTGACCGGTCTCGTCGCGGGTCTGGTGTGGGGCTGGATCTCACGCTGGCGCATCGCGGTCTGGCGGACCAGCTGATGCCGAACACCACATCTCACCTCAGGGGCCAACTGATGCGTACGGCAGGGCTGTTGACGGCCGGGGCGCTGGCATGTGCCGCGCTCGTCGGCGGCGGGGCCGGGGCGGCGCTCGCCGACTCCCCCTCGCCGGGCCCGACCGCGTCCAAGAGCGACGCGGCGCCCACGGAGGCGGGTACCGCGTTCCGCACGGCGGTCGCGGTGCGGCAGAGCCAGAAGGCCACGGCGTCCGCTTCGAGCGGCGACTACCTGTACTGGCTGTTCCCCGCCGACGCCGGGCAGCGCCCCGCCGTCACCGCCAAGGTCACGCTTCCCGATGCGGCGTCCCGGCACGGCGCCTCCACGTGGCGCATCGACGTGTACGACGGGCTGCGCCGGCGCCAGCCCTGCATGTACGGGATGCAGTCCAGGTCCGCGGCGCAGGACGCGGTGACCGTCGAGCTGTCCTGCACCCTGCGGCCCACCGTCGCCTGGGCCGACACCTGGTCCACCGATCCGCTCCCGGGCAGCTACTACATCCGGCTGACGGCCACCTCCCTGCCGGAGACCGACCGGGGTCTGCCGTTCAAGGCCGAGGTCGAACCGACCGTCCTCGACACCGGCGGCGCCCACGCCGTGGACGGGAAGCTCTCCACCCCGCTCGGCGCGAAGTCCGCGGTCGAGCCGGACGGCGGCTGGGCGTCGGGCTGGTGGACCGACCGCTGGCTGTGGACGGGAGCGGGCGGCCTCCTCGCCGCGCTCGCGGGCGTGGCCGGCTACAACCTGACCCGCGGCCGCGGACGGCCTTCGCGGGTGCCCCGGGGCGTGTGAGAGCGCTCCCGACGGCAGTGGGGGCCGCTCGACCGGGTCGTCGCGGCGGGGCGGGAGAGCGCTCCCGGCCGACGCGGGGGTGCGCGAGCGGTCGGCCTCGGCTGCCGCGGGAGCGCTCTCGCCCGGCGATGGCGGCGCTGCGCCAGTCAGCCGTCACGGGCGTGAGAGCGCTCCCGGCCGACGCGGGGCGGGGGGCGTGAGAGCGCTCCCGGCCGACGCGGGGCGGGGGGCGTGAGAGCGCTCCCGGCCGACGCGGGGGGGGCGCGCAAAACGGTCGCCCCCGGCGGCCGTGAGAGCGCTCTCGCGCGGTCTCGCTCCTGACCTCTCCGGGATGCCCCCGGGGTGTCGCCCCCTCAGCCTCCCCGGAATGTCCCCGGGGTGTCGCCCCCCTCGGCCTCCCCGGGATACCCCCGGGGTGTCGCCCCCTCAGCCTCCCCAGGATACCCCCGGGGTGTCGCCCCCTCAGCCTCCGCGTGCCCGGCGTGTTCCGGGTCCCTGCCCGCCTTCCCCGCTCCCCGGGGTGGCGGGCAGGACTCGTTGTCGGTTGCGCCGTACACCCGCCGGCCGCCCCCTTCGTACGAGACTCGGAGGTACATGACCGAGCGCCACCCCACCAAGGAGTTCATCGTGTCCTCAGCTTCGAACACACCCACCGTCGCCGTTCTCGGCACCGGCATCATGGGGTCCGGCATGGCCCGCAGTCTGCTGCGGGCCGGGCTGTCCGTGCGGGTGTGGAACAGAACCCCGGACAAGGCCGAGGCACTGGTCAAGGACGGCGCCGCCGTGCACGCGGACCCCGCCGGGGCGGTGCGCGGCGCCGATGTCGTGCTCACCGCCCTGAACGACGGTCCGGCCGTCGCGGCCGTCCTGCGCGCGGCCTCCCCGGGCGTGCGGCCCGGGCAGCTGTGGCTCCAGACCTCCACCGTGGGCCCGGACGCGACGCTCGAACTGGCCCGACAGGCAACGGAGTTGAAGGTCACGTACTACGACTCCCCCGTGCTCGGCACCCGCGGGCCGGCCGAAGAGGGCAAGCTGACGGTCTTCGTCTCCGGGCCGCCTGCGGCGCGCGAGGCCCTGGCGCCCGTGCTCGACGCGATCGGGCAGCGGACCGTGTGGGTGAGTCATGAGCCGGGTGGCGCCTCGCGCCTGAAGCTGGTCGCCAACACCTGGGTGATCAACCTGGTGGGCGCCGTCGCCGAGTGCGTCGGTCTCGCCAAGGCGCTGCAGGTGGATCCCCGCCTCTTTCTGGACGCGCTCTCCGGGGGCCCGCTGGACACCCCGTACCTGCACGCCAAGGCCGCGGCCCTGCTCACCGGCGACCTGACGCCCAGCTTCGCCGTCTCGACCGCGCTCAAGGACACCCGTCTCATCCTCGACGCCGCCGAACAGGCAGACGTACGGCTCGATTTGACCCAGGCCTCGGCCGATCGCTTCGTCAGGGCCGAGGCCGCCGGGCACGGCGCGGAGGACATGATCGCGACGTACTTCGCGGGTCACGCGAAGGAGTGAGGGGGCACGGCATGCCACGGCGGTCGCCGCACCCGCCCCGGTGGGGCGCCGCCGGCCGCCGCCGGGCGCCGCCCGCGCCCACAATGCTCCGGCAAGTGGGGCCCGGGGGGTTCGATAGCATGGCTTAGCCCATCGGGCGGGGCCCCACCTGAGGGAGCCCCCGGGTGGGCCTCCCTACCTGGGTTCGCCGCGGCCTCGCCGTGGTGCCGCACGTACGAACATAAGGAGCATCCGAGGATGTCTCGACACCTGATCACCAGCGCGCTGCCGTACATCAACGGGATCAAGCACCTGGGCAACATGGTCGGGTCGATGCTCCCCGCGGACGTCTACTCCCGCTACCTGCGCCAGCGCGGCCACGACGTCCTGTACATCTGCGCCACCGACGAGCACGGCACCCCCGCCGAGCTGGCCGCGAAGGAGGCGGGGCTTTCCGTCGCCGAGTTCTGCGCGCAGGCGCACGACACCCAGAAGGCGATCTACGACGGCTTCCAGCTGGCCTTCGACTACTTCGGGCGCAGCTCCTCGCAGCAGAACGTCGAGATCACCCAGCACTTCGCGCGGAAGCTGAAGGAGAACGGGTTCATCGAGGAGCGGGCGATCCGCCAGGTGTTCTCGGTGGCCGACGACCGCTTCCTGCCGGACCGCTACATCGTCGGCACGTGCCCCCACTGCGGCTACGACAAGGCGCGCGGCGACCAGTGCGAGAACTGCACCCGTGTCCTCGACCCGACCGACCTGCTGGAAGCGCGTTCAGCGATCAGCGGCAGCAGCGAGCTCGAGGTCCGCGAGACGCGGCACCTGTTCCTGCTCCAGTCCAAGCTCCAGGGCGAGGTCGAGGAGTGGATCGACCGGGTGGGCGGTGAGTGGCCGCAGCTGGCGTCGTCGATCGCCCGTAAGTGGCTGACCGAGGGTCTGCATGATCGCGCGATCACCCGGGACCTGGAGTGGGGCGTTCCGGTCCCGGCCGACACGTGGCCGGAGCTGGCCGCCGAGGGCAAGGTCTTCTACGTCTGGTTCGACGCGCCCATCGAGTACATCGGCGCGACCAAGGAGTGGGCCGACCTCGACCCGGCGAACCGCGACTGGAAGTCGTGGTGGTACGAGCCCGAGGGCGCGGCGGACGTCCGGTACACCGAGTTCATGGGCAAGGACAACGTGCCCTTCCACACGGTGATGTTCCCGGCGACCGAGCTGGGGGTCCGCGAGCCGTGGAAGATGGTCGACTACGTCAAGGCCTTCAACTGGCTCAACTACTACGGCGGCAAGTTCTCCACGTCGCAGCGCCGCGGCGTCTTCACGCACGACGCGCTGGAGATCCTGCCGGCCGACTACTGGCGCTACTTCATGATGGCGAACGCCCCTGAGTCCGACGACACGTCGTTCACCTGGGAGCACTTCACCGCGACGGTCAACAAGGACCTCGCGGACACGCTCGGCAACTTCGTGAACCGTGTGCTGTCGTTCTCGCGCAAGCGCTTCGGCGACGAGGTCCCGGGAGGCGCCGCGGCCGGGGTGGCGGAGGAGAAGCTGGGCGGGGAGATCGCCGCGCTGCTCGCCGAGTACGAGGGCCACATGGAGGCGCTCCAGTTCCGCAAGGCGGCCGCCTCCCTGCGGGCGCTGTGGTCGGCCGGCAACTCCTACCTGGAGGAGAAGGCCCCCTGGCTGGAGATCAAGACCGACCCGGAGGCCGCCGCGCTGACGCTGCGCACGGCGATGAACCTGATCCACCTGTACGCGGTGGTGTCGGAGCCGTTCATCCCGGCGTCGGCCAAGGCGATGCGCTCCGCGTTCGAGCTGTCCGGTTCCGCGTCCACTTCGGCGTCCACTTCGGCGTCCACTTCGACGTCCACTTCCGCGTCCTCGGCGGCGCAGGCGACGTGGGTGACTCCGCAGGAGGCGAGGGCCCTGGACATGGTGCCCGCCGGTACCGCTTTCACGGTGCCGCCCGTGCTGTTCGCGAAGATCACCGAGGAGGACCTGGAGTCCTACCGGGAGCGCTTCGGCGGCGCCGACGAGTTCTGACCCGGTCCGGTCCGGCCGACGCCGGGCCGACGCACCGCGCGGGGCCCCTGCTTTCGAGCAGGGGCCCCGCGGTCGTGTCGCGGACCGCGCCCGGGATCAGGTGGTGAGCAGCGCCGGGTCGCTCGTTCCGGATGCGCCGGTCTCCACATGCCCGGCGAAGCGGCGCAGGAAGGTGGCGTCCTGGTCGGACGTCACGGACACGTCGTACCAGCTCCTGCTGGAGCGCAGAGCCACGGTGAAACGGACGGTCGCGCCGGCGGCCACCGTGAACACATGCGTCGCGCCCCCATAGGCCGCCGCGTTGGCGACCTTCAGGTGGACCGTGGTCCCACCCGCGTTGGTCATGGTCAGGTCGAGGTTTCCGGTGCCCGCGTTGTGGCGGGCGGTGACTTCAGGACCGGCGGTCTTGCCGGGGCTCTGGAAGGTGCGCAGGAACCCGTTCGGCCCGAAGACGCTCAGGTTGGTGGCGCCGCCCGAATAGGCCGTGTTCCAGGTGTCGGAGATCGTCTTGCCCGCCTCGGTGGTGTACGTCCACGGGCCGTCCGTACGGTTCGGGGAGGTGACCAGGAACTGGGCGCCGGCCGAGTCTCCGCCGCCGAAGGTGAGAGTGAACTTGCCGGTGCTCACGTTCGCAGCGCCGTCGACGAGCGGCGCGTAGCGCAGCGGACGCGTGGGGCGCGAGCCCCGCTCCTGCTTGGGCAGGGTGCCGGTGGCGGGTGGGACGGGAACGAAGTCCGGGTGCCTGTTGTGGTCCGGCGGAAGGTAGGCGTCCGTCGAGGGCAGGTCCGGAGCCGAGGATTGGCTGCGGCCGAAGTCGAACGCCGAGGTCAGGTCGCCGCAGATCGCGCGTCGCCAGGGCGAGATGTTCGGCTCGTGCACACCGAAACGGCGCTCCATGAACCGGATGATCGAGGTGTGGTCGAAGGTCTCGGAACAGGTGTAGCCGCCGGTGCTCCACGGTGAGACGACGAGCATCGGCACTCGCTGGCCGAGCCCGTACGGTCCGGCCGCGTAGGCGGCGTTGCCCGGGAAGTAGTCCGGTCCTGTCGCGACGGTGGAGAGACCCTGGGAGGCACCCGATGGCACGAACGGGGGGACGACGTGGTCGAAGAAGCCGTCGTTCTCGTCGTACGTGATGAACAGTGCCGTCCTGGCCCACACCTCCGGGTTGGAGGTGAGCGCGTCCAGGACCTGGGAGATGTACCAAGCCCCGTAGTTAGCGGGCCAGTTGGGGTGCTCGGTGAAGGCTTCGGGGCAGGCCACCCAGGACACCTGGGGCAGGGTCCCGGCCTCGACGTCGGCCCTGAGGAGATCGAAGAAGCCGTCTCCGTTCTTGGCGTTGGTGCCGGTACGCGCCTTCTCGTAGAGGGCGTCGCCCGGCTGGGCGTTGCGGTAGGTGTTGAAGTAGAGGAGCGAGTTGTCGCCGTAGTTGCCCCGGTAGGCGTCGTTGATCCAGCCCCAACCGCCGGCCGCGTTCAGGCCGTCGCCGACGTCCTGGTAGATCTTCCAGGAGACGCCCGCCTCTTCCAGGCGCTCGGGGTATGTGGTCCAGCCATACCCCTTCTCGTCGTTGCCGAGGACAGGGCCGCCGCCGGTGGCGTCGTTGCCCGTGTAGCCGGTCCACATGTAGTAGCGGTTGGGGTCGGTGGAGCCGATGAACGAGCAGTGGTAGGCGTCGCAGATGGTGAACGAGTCGGCGAGCGCGTAGTGGAACGGGATGTCCTCACGCGTGAGGTACGCCATCGTCGTGGACGTCTTCGCCGGGATCCACTGGTCGTACTTGCCGCTGTTGAACGCCTTGTGGCTGCCGTTCCAGTCGTGGTTCAGGTCCTGGATGAACTGGAGGCCGAGCTTGTCCGCCTTGGGCCGGAACGGGAGCACCTCCTTGCCGGCTCCGACCTGGTGGAACACGGACTTCCCGCTGGGCAGGGTGACGGGCCGCGGGTCGCCGAAGCCCCGTACGCCCTTCAGGGAACCGAAGTAGTGGTCGAACGAACGGTTCTCCTGCATCAGGACGACGACGTGTTCGACGTCCTGGATGGTGCCGGTGCTGCCCGCGGCCGGGATGGCGGCGGCCCGCGCGATGCTCTGCGACAGCGCGGCGAAGGCGGCCGTGCCGCCCGCGAGCTGCATGAACCGGCGCCGGTTGAGTTCAGCCATGAGTGGGGGCCTCTGCAAGCGTGAGGAAACAGGGGGCGAGAGGGGTGTATCAAGAACACCGGGCGCCGCGAAAGCCCCCATGTCGTCACTGTGACACTCGGCGGTACGGCAAACGAACAGGAACCCCATGTGGCAGCGGGCGCCGCGGATTGTGGAGTTTCTGTGGTCGCCTACGCCATCCAGAAGAAGACCGCGGTCATCCGCTTGTCCTCGATGGTGCTGCCGCAGTAGCCGGTCGCGCTGTGCATGGTGTTGGCGGTGTAGAGCAGCAACCGGTTGTAGCGGTGGGCGACACGCACATCCTCGGTGAAGGAATCCGGCGGCACGAAGCGTGTGCCGAGCGCTTCCACGAGGTTGTTGTGGGGCGCGGTGACCATGTTGCCGCCGAGTACCCCGCCGGGCAGGCTCTGCCGGAAGAAGCTGGTGCCGCAGTCCTTGGGCGACTGCGGGCTGAGGTAGAGCACCGCGGCATAGCGGCACAGGGCACGCGAGTCGGTGTGGGGGCGGGGCTCGCTCTCACCGGCGCCGACGACCTGGATGCAGTTGTGGTTCAGGGTGGCGCCACCGGGGGCGGTGGCCTGCCACAGTTCCTTGGCCCCGGTGCTGGCCTTGACCAGACGCTCCACCCGGGCCAGCTCGGCCGGCGTGAGACCGGGCATGGCGCGCAGCCCCGGCCAGGACTCGGGCTTGTACGGGTAACCCTGGACCCAGTCGTCCTTGGCCACACAGCGCGCCCTCACCTCGTCAATGGTGGGCAGCACATCGTCCAACACCCAATAATCCCGGCCGAGTTTGGGCTTGCGATAAGGAAGGACCGGGAGCGCCGGACGAATGGGGGGCATGCGGCCGACCATACTGACCGGTCAGGGCACGCTCGCCACCGAACGGGTCAACCTTTCTCCAATACAAGGGAATTGACGGCGGCGCGATTTGGGAGCGGCCTCGCAAATGTCCGGCGGACGACCACCGAGAAAGAAACGCGAGGGAAAGAAAGGGCCATGCCCCGGTAAGGGATCGCTCCGCATTGCGTCAGGTGGCCGCCTGTCGGTCATGAACGGCCCGACCCGGCCCCGACCCGACCCGACCCGGCCCGGCCCGGCCCGGCCCCGGCTCAGCCTGTTCAGATCCGGTCCGTTCAGACCCGACCCGCCCGACCCGGCCTCGGCTCGGCCTGCCCCCGTCCGATCGGTCCAGGTTCAGCCCGTTCTGATTCGTTCTGACCTGGTCCGGTCTGGTCCGGTCTGGTCCGACGGATCCGGCCGGGCGGATCGGGTCGGGTCAAGTCGGACGGATCGGGTCGGACGGATCGGGTCGGGCCGTCGGACGGATCGGGTCGGCGCGCGGGAAATCTCAGCACCCGGCTTGCATAAACATTCGGAAAGATGAATACTCTTCCTATGTCCAAGGTTCTCACCTCCCTGCCCGCCGGCGAGCGCGTCGGCATCGCTTTCTCCGGCGGCCTCGACACCTCCGTCGCGGTCGCGTGGATGCGCGACAAGGGCGCCGTCCCGTGCACCTACACCGCCGACATCGGCCAGTACGACGAGCCCGACATCGCGTCGGTGCCCGGCCGCGCGAAGGCCTACGGTGCCGAGATCGCGCGCCTGGTCGACTGCCGGGCCGCGCTGGTCGAGGAGGGCCTGGCCGCGCTCGCGTGCGGCGCGTTCCACATCCGCTCCGGCGGCCGCGCCTACTTCAACACCACCCCGCTGGGCCGCGCCGTCACCGGCACCCTGCTGGTGCGGGCGATGCTGGAGGACAACGTCCAGATCTGGGGCGACGGCTCCACCTTCAAGGGCAACGACATCGAGCGGTTCTACCGCTACGGCCTGCTCGCCAACCCGCACCTGCGGATCTACAAGCCCTGGCTGGACGCGGACTTCGTGACCGAGCTCGGCGGCCGCAAGGAGATGTCGGAGTGGCTGCTCGCCCACGAGCTGCCCTACCGCGACAGCACGGAGAAGGCGTACTCCACCGACGCCAACATCTGGGGCGCCACCCATGAGGCCAAGACCCTCGAACACCTGGACACGGGTGTCGAGACGGTCGAGCCGATCATGGGCGTACGGTTCTGGGACCCGTCGGTGGAGATCGCCACCGAGGACGTGACGATCGGCTTCGAGCAGGGCCGCCCGGTGACGATCAACGGCAAGGAGTTCGCCTCCGCCGTCGACCTGGTCATGGAGGCGAACGCGATCGGCGGCCGCCACGGCATGGGCATGTCGGACCAGATCGAGAACCGGATCATCGAGGCGAAGAGCCGCGGCATCTACGAGGCGCCCGGCATGGCGCTGCTGCACGCGGCGTACGAGCGGCTCGTCAACGCGATCCACAACGAGGACACCCTCGCCCAGTACTACAACGAGGGCCGGCGGCTCGGCCGGCTGATGTACGAGGGCCGCTGGCTCGACCCGCAGGCACTGATGGTCCGCGAATCGCTCCAGCGCTGGGTCGGCTCCGCCGTCACCGGCGAGGTGACCCTGCGGCTGCGGCGCGGTGAGGACTACTCGATCCTCAACACCACGGGGCCCGCCTTCAGTTACCACCCCGACAAGCTGTCCATGGAGCGCACCGAGGACTCCGCGTTCGGCCCGGTGGACCGGATCGGCCAGCTCACCATGCGCAACCTCGACATCGCCGACTCGCGTGCCCGCCTGGAGCAGTACGCGGGCCTCGGCATCGTCGGCACCGCGCACCCGGAGCTGATCGGCGCGGCCCAGGCGGCGGCCACCGGGCTCATCGGCGCCATGCCGGAAGGCGGCGCCGAGGTCATCGCCTCACGCGGCGAGGTCTCCGGCGACGACGAGCTCCTGGACCGTGCGGCGATGGAGTTCGGCACCGACTGATCCAGCCGTCGCGCGCGCGCCGTCTTGCGCGTGCCGTGACGCGCGCCCCATCAGATGCACCCTGCTGCCCCGTTCCCGCTCCGGCGGGGGCGGGGCAGCAGGGCGTGGGGGTACGTCTGCACCCGCGGGGCCCAGCCTCTCCCCCGGCCCGGGAGGGGCACGCCGGCACCGCGGGCCCCAGCCCCCCTCCCGGGGGGACGGCGTCCGCACCGAGGGTCCCAGTCCCTCCCTCCCGCCCCGGGGCCGCGTCCGTCATCGTCAACGCGTGCGCAGCAAGGGCGTTGGGCCGCTCGCGATGACTAGGCTCACCCCATGAGCACTACCTGGGAGCCCACGGCGGACGGCGTGCTGCGGCTGCCGTCGGGACTGCTCGTGCGTGGGCGGGGCCTCAGGAATCCCCTACCGCCCGGGCCGAAGCCCGAGTTCGCACTCCATCTGCGCGGCCGAGAGCCGGCGCCGGTCGAATGGGACCACCAGTGGGTGCGCTGGCCGGACTTCTGGCTGCCGACCGACCGGGCCGCCTTCGCGGACGCGCTGCGCACCCTGCTGTCCCGGGCCGGCCGGGAATGCGTGGAAGTGGCCTGCGGCGGCGGATTCGGCCGTACCGGCACGGCACTGGCCTGCCTGGCCGTCCTGGACGGCGTGCCGAACGCGCACGCAGTCGGCTACGTACGGGAACGCTACGCGCGCCGGGCGGTCGAAACCCCTTGGCAACGGCACTTCGTGGCGAACTTCGCATAACACCCAGCGGCTGAACCGAGGGCTCCATATCAGCCCTACTTAGGTTAGCCTTACCTCTCATGACCTTCCTTCACCTGGCCGCCTCGGCCGGCTACACCATGCCGCCGACCTGGCGGATCCTCACGAAATCCGGCTATTTCGCAGGATTGGCCGGGGCCATCGGGGCCACGGTCACCTACGCGACGACGGTCCGGCCCGCGCTCCGTGCCGCGGACAACCAGGACGACCGCGAGGTCCTGCGCCGGCGCGCCGCGTCGTACCTGGCCTGGGCCGGAGTCGTCCTGCTCGTCAGCGGTTACGCCCAGCTCGCCGCCCGCGTCGCCCGGGCCGGCAAGGGCATGCCGTTCGGCGACGCCCTCGCGCCGGGAGCCCTCTGGGACTTCCTGCGGGCGCCCGCGGCGAAGGGCGCGTGGATCGCGCAGGGCACGCTCTACCTGGTGCAGAACCTCGTCCTGGTCCTGGCGGCCGCCGCCTTGGCGGCGCTGTTTCTTCCCCGGGTTCGAAGACACCTCGACGCCCTCGCCCTCGCCGCCCTCCCCCTGACTCTCGCCGTGTCGCTGGTCGCCGCGATACCGGCCACCGCGCCGAAGGACGCGGAGAAGGTGGTGGACCTCGTGCTGGGCCAGGTCCACATCGTCAGCGGCACCGTGTGGACCGGCGGGCTCGCCGTCCTCGCCGCGCTCGCCTCGACCCGGCGCCGGCTCAGCGATGACGCCGGCACGCTGTGGGCCGACCTCTGGCGCCGCTTCAGCCTCGTCGCCCTGGTCTGCGTGGGCGCGGTGCTCACCTCCGGCCTGTGGATGAGCTGGAAGCACGTCGGTGGCATCGCGCAGCTGTGGACGACGGGATACGGCCTCTTCCTGCTCATCAAGATCGCCCTGGTCCTTGGCATGATCACCGCCGGTGGGGTCAACCAGTTCTGGCTGATGCCCCGGATCGTCCGGGCCCGCCGCGCGGAGGACGCGGGTTCGCTGCTGCATCTGACGCTGCGTCACTTCCCGGTGGTCGTCTGGGCCGAGGTCGCCCTGGGGGTCGCCGTCCTGGCCGTGGTCCCCTTCCTCAGCGGCTCCGCCCGCTCCGAGGCCGGCAGCCCGCCCGCCGTCTCCGACGCCGGTGTCATGGCGGTGGGCGCCACCCTGGTCCTGACGCTCGCGGCGTCCCTCTTCATCACGGCCAGAACCTCCGACGCGCTCGCTCGGCGCGGCGATGACGTGGCCGTGGCCGTCGCCTGATCGCATACCCGAGAGCAATCGCGTACCCGAAAGGCCCCGCGTACCCGAAAGCCCGCGCGCCGAGGGAGGCGGGCCCGGCCGCAGACCCGGACCCGGACACGGACACGATCGCAGGGGCGGGCCGTTGGGGGCGTACCCGGCCATCGGCCCGCGCGGCCGTCAGCGGGCGAGCCGGTCCAGGGCGGCGGCCGTGACGGGCGTGAAGAAGTTGACGAGGTTGCCGTCGGGGTCCCGCAGGAGCAGGGAGCGGTTGCCCCAGGGCATCGTGGTGGGTTCCTGGACGAAGTCCTCGACGACGTCGGCCAGAGCCCGGTGGACCGAGTCGACGTCCTCGACGCGGAATTCGAGGATCACGCTGCGGTTGTCGGCGGGTTGTGCGGCGCCGGGTGCGAACAGCGGGACGGTACGGGTGCCGGCGACCGCGAGGGTGGCCGAGGCGGTCCTGAGCTCGGCGAAGTCCTCGGTCGACCAGACCGCACTCGCTCCGGTGGCACGCTCGTAGAAGGCGACGAGGCGGGCGACGTCGCCCGTGATGATGCGGATCGAGACGAAGTCCATGGGTTCTCTCCTGGTCAGTGGTGCTGGTGACCACACGCTAGAACCCATACCGGACACCTTCCGCCCGGTATTCGCGAGAGACTTGCGTACATGCCCCGACCCATCGCCCGTGTGCTCGCCCTCCTGGAACTCCTGCAGTCCGGCGGCACCCGGACCCTCGCCGAGCTCGCCGGACGTCTGGAGGTCGACGAGCGCACGGTGCGGCGCTATGCCCAGCACCTCATCGACCTGGACGTGCCCGTCGAATCCGTGCGCGGCCGCTACGGCGGGTATCGACTCGCCCCCGGTTACCGCATGCCCCCGCTGATGCTGAACGACGACGAAGCGCTCGCCGTGCTGCTCGGTCTGGTTGCCGGCCGGCGGGCCGGCCTGACGCCCAGCGCGGGCGCGGCGGGTGAGACGGCGGCCGCCAAGGTCCGGCGGGTGCTGCCCGAGCGGCTGCGCCGAAGAGTCGACGCGGTACTCGACACCCTCGCGTTCACCGACCCGCCGGGGGTGCGGTCCGTCCCTGACACCACGGTCGTGCTCACCGTCGCCGACGCCGTGCGCCACCACCGGCCGGTGTCCATCCGGTACACCGCGGGCGACGGCCGTGGCAGTGAACGCATCGTGCACCCCTATGGGCTCGTCGCCCACTCGGGCACGTGGTACGTGACGGGTCGCGATCCCGCGATCGGCGAGGACCGGACGTTCCGCCTCGACCGCATCGCCGCCGCGCGGACGCTGCCCGGTGCGTTCGAACCGCCGCCCGGGGTCGACCCGGCGCAGCGTCTCCTCACCGGGCTCGCCACCGCTCCCCACCGGCACGAGGTGACGCTGCGGATCCACGGGACGGTCGAGCAGATCCGAGCCGGGTTGCCCGCGAGTGTCGCGACGCTGGAGCCGGTGGCGGGCGGCGCGGACGCGGAGGCGCCGCGGTGGTTCCGCGTGGGGCTGCGGGTGGAGCGACTCGACTGGCTGCCGGGCGTCCTCGCCGCGCTCGACCGGCCGTTCGTCATCGAGCGGCCCGACGAACTCCGGGGCCTCGTCACGGCGCTCGCCGACCGACTGGCCGACTCGGCCCGGCGGTCGCCGCCCGACCCGCAGGACCCCCAGGACCCGCAGCACCCGCAGCACCCCCAGGACCCGCAGCACCCGCAGGACCCGCAGGACCCGCAGGACCACGGAACGGGGCAGTGACACTGCACGTCGCCCGGCGCCGACGGGTCAACTGCCCGGCTGTACAAGCGGGTTGCGGCTCGCGGCAAGCCGCCGGGGAAACCGGATGCGAGCGGCCCCCGAGGCCTGCCAGGCTCCCCCGATGAACCGTGAACAGATCTCCAGGCACGCCCACCACGACCACCCGATCGCAGCCCCGCTCGACGACGACTCCGTACGTCGCCTGCTGGCCCACGGCATCCCCCGCGACGATGCCCGCGTACTGGACCTGGGATGCGGCGGCGGCGAATGGCTGCTGCGCGCCCTCGCCGCGTACCCACGACTGCGGGCCGAAGGCGTCGACATCGGCAAGGCGTCACTGGCCCACGCACACGAGGCCGCGGAGGCAGGCGGTGTCAGGCAGCGTCTCACCCTCCATCACCAGGACGCCGCGACGTTCCCCGCATCGCCCGTCTTCGACCTGGTGGTCAGCGTAGGGGCCACGCACGCGTTCGGCGGCCTGCTGCCCACCCTCGCGGCGGCACGAAAACACCTGGCACCCGGCGGAAGCGTCCTGATCGGCGAGGGGTTCTGGGCGCACGAGCCCTCTCCCGAAGCCGTCGACATGCTGGGCGACCTCAGCGACCTGCCGACCACGGTGGACCGTGTCGTCGGCGACGGCTGGACGCCGGTGTACGGGCACATCAGCACCCGCGGGGAACTCGACGCGTACGAATGGGCGTGGACGGGCTCCCTCGCCTCCTGGGCGCTGGACCACCCCGACGAGCGGGACAGTGCCCAGGCGCTGGCCGCGGCCACCACCCATCGCGACGAATGGCTGCGGGGGTACCGGGACGTCTTCGGCTTCGTGTGCCTGGTCCTGCGCCCGACATCCGACCGAAAAGCGCCGAAGTAGCGCTCTGCACAAGGTAGTTGACGGGACGTTCGACCGCGCGGGCGGCCGATCACCCGGGCCCGATCCGCCCCGCCGTGGAGCTCCCTCGGCGGGGCTTCGCGCTGTCCGGACGGGCCGTCAGGCGCACACCCGGCCCCAGGAATTGCCTCCGGTTTACCCGCAGTCCCTTCCCAAGACATGTGACATATGCAATTTTACAGTCCGCAGGAACAAGCCGCGTTCATGCCACATGTTCAGTTCGGCCCGCGCGTCACCGGGTCCGCTCCGGCACGCCCCGAGCCAGGGGCCGCGCGCCCTCCCCGTGGGGGCGCGCACGCCCCGTAACCGGGGTGGCCGGACGGCCGGAACGCGCGGTACCCCCACCGTCGCGCCCCGGGCGCGGCCTTCACACCGCTGGGAGGCGGCACGTGAACACCCGACCCGAAAGACCAGGACGAAGTCTCACCGGCTTCCTGATACTTGCCCTCGCGTTCTGCCTGGGCCTCGCCATGCTGGCCCAACCGAGCCACGCCGTCGCCGCCGACGGTTCGGCGGGGGCCGCCACCCCGTCCGGCACACCGTCCGCCGCCCCGTCCGGCAAGGCGGCCGGCACGGCCAAGGCCAGAACGGCGCCGACGCCCACCGGTGCGACGGCGGCCCTGTCCGACCGTTCCGACGCGCGGCGCAGCCCGATCGACGCCGCCCACCTTCCGCCGAAGCGGCCCGTGACCTCGCCCGCGGCGGCCCAGCCCAAGGGGAAGGCGGCGAGGAGTACCGCCGCCGCGGCGTCGTGCACCGCGGGAGACTTCGGCAGCCGTACCGGATCCGCACTGGTCACCTTCGTCCAGGCGTCGACCACGGACTGCGTCAACACACTGTTCAATCTGACCGGGACGGACGCCCACAGCGTCTTCCAGGAGT
The DNA here is from genome assembly GCF_043200435.1 of Streptomyces sp. NPDC048416. Lineage (NCBI taxonomy): Bacteria > Bacillati > Actinomycetota > Actinomycetes > Kitasatosporales > Streptomycetaceae > Streptomyces > Streptomyces sp. NPDC048416. The sequence goes on along the minus strand of NZ_JBICXU010000003.1, from coordinate 143,746 downwards.
CGCAGATGGTCACCGTCGCCAACGCGCTGGAGAACACCGCGCGCAGCTACCCCGGTGACAACTCCACCAACGTGTGGCAGCTCGTGCTGTTCCTGCGCGCCGGGTACTACGTGCAGTCCAACAACGCCGACGCCGTCGGCCCCTACGGGGCGACGCTGGCCACGGCGAGCGAGGGCGCGCTCGACACCTTCACGGCGTCCCCGCACTTCATGGACGTCAGCGCGGCCAACGGCGACATCATGGGCGAGGTCCTTGTCCTGACCGACAGCGCCAACGAACAGGCCCGCTACCTGAACACGTACAAGAAGGTGCTCAACGCCTACAACAGCTCCTACGACGCGTACTGGAGCATGGACACCGCCGTCAACGACGTGTTCACGCCGCTGTTCCGCGGGCACTGGAACCCGGCGTACATCGCGGCGGTGACGGCCGATCCGAGCATCATCGACACGCTGAGCTCGTTCACCCTGAACCACCTCTCCAAGCTCAACGACACCTGGTTCTACCTCGACGCCAACGCCGGCAGCGAGATGGCCCGCTTCCTCGACACCCCGGCCCTCCAGGCCAAGGTGCGCCCGCTGACGAAGGCCGTGCTCGGCGCCTCCGCCATCACCGGCACGACCGCGCCGCTGTGGGTCGCGGTGGGTGCGATGACGGACACGTACGACAAGGCCCAGTGTTCCTACTACGGCACGTGTGACTTCATCGCCCAGCTCACCGCCGCCGCGCTGCCCATCACCTACACCTGCGACGCCGACCACACCTTCCGCGCCCAGTCCCTGACCGATGCCGCACTCGCCGCGGCCTGCACCAGCGTCAAGGGCCAGGACGCGTACTTCCACAGCATCGTCAAGGACAGCGGCCCGGTGGCCGACGACCACAACACGAACATCCAGATCGTGACGTTCGCCAGCCCGAAGGACTACCAGACGTACTCCGGCTGGATCTTCGGCAACAGCACCGACAACGGTGGCGAGTACCTGGAGGGCAACCCCTCCGACCCGACCAGCCAGGCGCGTTTCCTGTCCTATGTGAAGAGTGTGGGCGACGGCTTCCCCGGGGACATCTGGAACCTCAACCACGAGTACACGCACTACCTCGACGGCCGCTACGACATGGCCGGTGACTTCGACGCCGGGCAGGCCGTCCCGGACATCTGGTGGATCGAGGGCTTCGCGGAGTACGTCTCCTACAGCTACCGCAACCTGCCCGACACCGAGGCGATCGCCGACGCCGCTCAGCACACCTACCCGCTGAGCACCCTGTGGCAGAGCGCGTACTCCAACTCCGACCTGACCCGCACCTACCCGTGGGGCTACCTGGCCACCCGTTACATGGTCGAGAAGCACCCGGCGGACGTCCAGAACATGCTCGCCAAGTTCCGCAGCGGTGACTACGCCGGGGCGTACGCGGTCTACAGCACCGGCATCGGCACCCGGTACGACGCCGACTTCAACACGTGGCTCGACGCCTGTGCCGCCGGCGCCTGCGGCGCCACGACCGGCGGCCCCACGGCGGCCTTCGACGCCGCCGTCTCCGGCCTTTCGGTGACCCTGACCGACAAGTCGACGGACACCGCGGGCACCATCACCACCCGCGCGTGGGACTTCGGCGACGGCACCACGTCCACCGCCACCAACCCGTCGAAGACCTACAAGGCCGCCGGCACGTACACGGTCACCCTGACCGTCACCGACGCCAAGGGCCTGACCAACACCGCCACCAAGTCCATCGCGGTGACCGGCGCCCTGCCTACCTGCACCGACCCCGACACCCGCATCATGGGCCAAAACTGCTCCCGTTCGGGCCTGTCGGCCAACAAGGGCGGCCTGGACTACTTCTTCCTCTACCTGCCGGCCGGGAAGACGACCCTGCACATCACCACGACCGGCGGCACCGGAAACGCCGACCTCTACTACAACCCCGACGACTGGGCGTCCAAGTCGGACTACACCAAGCGCTCGGTGGCGGCAGGCAACACCGAGAGCATCACCGTCACCAACAAGACCGCCGGATACCGTTACATCAGCCTGTACGCGAAGACCGCGTTCAGCGGCGTGACGATCACCACGGCCTACTGATCCCGGGACCCTGACCACAACCCGGCGATCACGCGCGGTGCCGGCCCGAGTACGAACGGGCCGGCACCGCCGCGCTTCTGCTCTGCGCTTCTGCTCTGCGCTTCGGCCGGCGTTCAGCCGGGCCACGTGCCGGTCAGCCGTCGGGTCGCACTGGCACCGGCGCGGTCGACGGTGGCCTTGACCACGGCGTAGATCGCGCCCTGGAGAGTGGCGGCGATCAGCACCTCGCGCCAGGTGCGGTCCTCGTCGGTCGCGTCGGGAGCGTCGTCGTCGTGGGCGAGCCGCTTCCACACCTGTTTGAACACCATTCCGGCGAGCATTCCGCCGGCGACTCCCAGGCCGAGACCGACCGGCTTGTACATGATCTTCGCCACTTTCACCGGCTCATCCCTTCGTGCGACGGTATGCGAGCCACACCACGACGGTCGCACCGCCTGCGGCCAGGAGCAAGGCACGGTGGTCCCGGGCGGCGCGCCCGGCCCGCGCCAGGGTGTGCCGCGCCGCGTCGGGCGACGCTTCGAGGTCCGTCTCCTCCCCCACCCGCCCGGCCTGCGCCACCGCGGTCCGGGCCACCCCCGCGGCCCGAGCGGCCTTGTCCTTGACGGGATCGGGCACCTTGTCCTGCACCTGGTGCGCGACTTCGGCGGTCCTCACCTTGAGCTCTGCGGCCCTGGCCGCCGCACGCCGACGGACCTCGGCGGCCTTGTCCCGGGCGCGGCCCTTGACGTCGGCCTTGGCGGCCAGCGCCTCGACCGTCCGCCCAAGCTCCTCACGGGTGCGTTCGACCTGTTCGCGCAGCTCATCGGAGCCGGCGGCGGTCCGGTCGTCGTGGGGCGGTCGGGTCATCGGTGTGCACTTCCCTTGATCGTGGCCACGTCGGCCTTCACGTTCTCGATCGTCCGCTCGGGCGCGGGCGGCGCCGCCCGGCCGACCTGCTTCTTCCCGGTCAGGGCCATGACCGCGCCGATCGCTCCCAGCACCGCGGCCACGACGAGCGCGGCGGCCCACACCGGCAGCGGTATCGCGAGGGCCGCGATCGCGGCCGCCACGAGGGCCTGAAGGGTGAGGAAGCCGAACAGTCCGGCGCCGCCGAACAAGCCGCCGCCCTTGCCGTACCGCCTGCCCTTCTCCTTCATCTCGGCCTGTGCGAGCGTCAGTTCACCGCGCACCAGCTCCGTCAGTTGCTGTGACGCCCGCTGGACCAGTTCACTCACCGGCTCCTGCCCCGCATGGGTGCCCGGGCCGGGCCCGGCGTCGTGCGGCCGTGTACTCGTCACGACGGCCACCTCCCGTCCTCGTGTGTCTGTCGGCCGGTGAGCGCCAGCGCCACCGGCCGCCTTCCCCGGCGCGAGTACCCCCGATGGCGCGATTCAGGGCGGATTGACCGTGGATGTTCCGTCGGGACCGCGTCGCACCGTCGGCGCCGTCGCCGATTCGGCGGGATTTACTGCCCGGCGGCGGGCCTCAGAGCTCGCGGACGCGGCGCCGGTCCTTCTCGTCCCACGCCTCGGTGTCCCGCGGCTGTGTGTACGGTTCCTCGTCCGGCGGCATGCCGCCCGCGATCGCCCGCTGCCGTACGGCCTCCGCGTCGAACTCGAGCCCCAGCAGGATCGCCAGGTTGGTGAGCCAGAGCCACACCAGGAAGATGATGACGCCGGCCATCGTGCCGTATGTCTTGTTGTACGAGCCGAAGTTGGCGACGTAGAACGCCAGGCCGCCGGAGGCGAGCATCCAGATCACCAGGGCCACGAAGCTGCCCGGGGTGATCCATGTGAAGCCCTTCACCTTCGCGTTCGGGCTCGCCCAGTACAGGAGCGCGATCATGAAGACGACCAGCACGACGAGCACGGGCCACTTGGCTATCGACCACACCGTAAGGGCGGCGCTCCCCATGCCGAGAGCGGTACCCGCCTGGTGGGCGAGGCCGCCGGTGAAGACCACGATCAGGGCGCTGACGACGGCCAGCGCCATCAGGACCACGGTCAGCCCCAGCCTGATGGGCAGGATCTTCCACAGGGGGCGCCCCTCGGGCATGTCGTAGACCGCGTTCGCCGCCCGCATGAACGCAGCGACGTAACTCGACGCGGACCACACCGCGAGGACCAGACCGAAGACCGCCACCAGCGAGCCGACGCCCGCGCTGCCCTGCAACTGCTTCACCGCGCTGGTGATGATGTCGCGGGCCGGGCCGGGCGCGAGTCCCTGAAGGTTGTTCAGGAGCCTGTCGGTGGTCGACTGCCCGGTCATGCCGAGCAACGACACGAGCACCAGCAGCGCCGGGAACAGCGACTGCACTCCGTAGTACGTGAGCGCCGCGGCCCGGTCGATGAGCTCGTCGTCCCTGAACTCCTTCAGGCTGCCTTTGAGTACCGCGCGCCACAGTCCCTTCGGCAGTTTCGTCGGAGCGTCGGGCGCGGCCCGCTCCACCGCGGGATCAGGACCGGCCTCCTGCGCCGTCTCGTCTCTGCCGCCGTCGCCCTGCGACCGGCCGCCCGCCCGCCATGGAAGATGCAAGTTCGCCATGCGCGGCGGGTACCCCGGCGAGCGCCGGTTTCACGGCTTCGGCGCCGCGGGAACCGCCCGATGTCGCCGGAGGGGACGGCACGTTGGGAGCGCTCTCCCGTCGCGCGATGCCGTCGACGCCCTACGCCCGTCCGTATGCAAGCGTCGCCCTCCGGTCCGTGCAGATGTGCCGACGCCAGTGGAAGACCCCTTGAGAAACCCCTTGCGACCGCACTCATTTCAAGCCATCGCGGAACAAATTCCTGGAAACTTACCTATGCCGTGTGCAGGGTGACGGTGGATGCCGAGGGCAGGACCGGGTGAAGCACCGGACGCACCACCCGTCGGGCCGCGGGCAGTCGTCCACCCCGGGGGAAGGAAAGGGTGGCACCGCGAGCCGGACTTCGGGCATGACCAAGTGATTACGGGGACGCATCAAGGTCGCGCGCGCCGCACCGCGAGCCGCGACGGGGGACACCATGTCAACACTGGGGTATCTGGCGGAACTGCCCGAGCTCGCTCTCGCATTCGCCGACGAGGCCAATCGCGCCGCCCATCACGACCGGGGTGTCGTGGGCGCGCAATTCGTACCGTGTCTTGCCGCCCAGGACGCGCAGGACATCGCCGACTGTCTGGTGGTCACCGAGGCGGCGCCACTGGCGGCCGTGTCACCGGCCCGTGCCGACCGGCTGCTGCGCGCCCTGGAAGAGCACGGAGCGGCCGGTCTCGCACTGGCTGTTCATGCGGACGCGGCAAGGGACGTCCTGCCGGCCGTGCGGCAGACGGCTCTGCGCCTGCGCCTGCCGCTGCTGACGACCCGGGCCGACGTGACGGTATGGCGGCGGGTCGACCGCGACCTCGCGCGCAGGTGGCAGCGGCAGGCGACGCGCCACATGGAACGCATCGCCGCATATGTCGACCATCTCCCGGACGGTTTCACCCGGGCGGATGTCTGTGCGCGCCTGGTGACGGGCTTGTCCAAGTCGCTTGCCGCGTATGTGCTCTTCCTCGGCCAGGCCGCCGGGGAGGTTCACGCCGAGTACCCGCCCGACGCGCCGGACGCCGAGCGCCGGGCCGCCCACGACGCCGTACGGGGCAACGGGACCACGCGCCGCCCTCAGTTCCGCGACGGCCTGCATGTGGTCAAACTGCCGGTGGGGCAGGCGGCGAACGCGTCCTTCCTCGTCCTGGTTTCCGCCGCCCCCTTCGAGCTGGAAACGCTCGCACTGGCACTGCACACGGCCAAGTTGCTCGCGCTGGCGCACGACGTACTGCGCGTACGGCGGCTGGGTGACAGCGCGCGAGGGGTCCGGCTGGGCGTCTTCCAGATGCTGATGGGCGGCCAGACCGTGCTGGCGCGGCGAGCGATGGAAGGCCTGAGCCCGGGTCTGCTGCGCGCCGAGTACGTCCGCGTCTATGTGATCGCGACGCCGCCCGAGGACCGGGACCACCTGATGCGCACCCTGGAGCCCGCCATCGAAGGGGAGGCTCTGCTGGTGCGCTGCCCGGCCCGCGGCGACCACATCGTGGTCGTGGAGCCGTTGTGCTGCCGAGAGCGCACGCCCGGCGGTGTGCGGCACATCCTGACGGACACCGTGTCCTCCTTGCGCACCTGCGCGCTCGGCGGCAGTCGCCCCTATGGCATGGCCGATGTGTCGGACGCCTACGGTGAGGCGAGCAACGCGCTGGTGTCGGCGCACCACAGTCTCGAACGGGTCGGGATATTCGACGGCTCGTCCTGCTTGGCGCCGCTGCTCGGCGCAGCGGCACACCGCTGGGCGGAGCACGTCCTGGCCCCGCTCCTCGACATGCCGTACGCGGTCCGGGAGGAGCTCATCAGCACGATGCGCCTCGCTCTCGACTTCCCGTACACGCAGACGGCCCGGATCCTTGGCGCGCACCGCAACACCGTCGCCGCCCGCGCGACGCGCGTCGCGGAGGTGCTGGGGACCGACGGCTCACCCCTCGACCTCAAGGACGTACGGGTGCGTGCGGTCGTGCATCTGGCTCTGTCCCTGATCAGAACGTGGAATCCGCTCAATGACACGGCTCCCGACCAGCCTTCGCTCACCTCGATCCTGCGGTCCGCGCCGGCCCGGACCTGGGCGCAGGGGCTGCTCCATCCGCTGCGCGCCGCTTCCCCGGACCTGACCTGCACCGTGCGGGCCTGGGTCGGCCGCAACCTTCACATCGACGACACCGCCGAGGCCGTCGGGGTCAGCGCTGCGACGGTGCGCAAGCGGCTGCGGCAGGCGGAAGCGCTCATTCAGCGCGACCTGTCGACAGGGCTGGCCGGAGCGCACGCTCTCGTCCTGGCGCTGGCGGCCACGACGGGCGAGCCGTGGCTGCCTGAGCTGCGGTAGGCGGGGGCGGGGGCGCTCTTTGGCTCGGGTCGGGGGCGGGGTGGCCGCGCCGACTGGGGTCGGGGACGAGGTGGCCGTGCCGGCTCGGGCCGGGGGCGGGGTGGCCGCGCCGACTGGGTCGGGGACGAGGTGGCCGTGCCGACTCGGGCCGGGGGCACGGGGTCGCGCCCACTGGGGCCCGGGGCCGGGGGGGCGCGCCGGCTCGGGCGCGGGGCCGACTGTGCACGTTTGATCTCCCCGGGCCCCCGGACTGTGCATGCGTGCAGTACCCCGGTGACCAGGCCCGCACATAGCGTGAAGGCCCTGTACAAGAGTCCTTCCCGACACCTCTGAGGATGGTTGTGTCTGCACTGCCTGTAGTCGCGGTACTGGGGTCAGCCCCGGTGGTCCACTTCGCCGCCCACGGTCTCACGTCCCTCGGGCTCACGGCCCACACCTGGGCGTTGCCCGGACACTACTCCGCCCGCAAGGCCGCGGGGCTGGCGGATTCGGTGCCCGACTGGACCGCGCAGCTCGCCCCGTGCGACACCGTCCTGACCGTGTTCGACCACCCCAACGTCCTCGAAGTGGTCATGCTGCACCATCTGCTTCCCGCCGTGCGGCCCGGAGCCCTGTGGCTCCAGATCGGTCCCGTCTCGGACGCGGGCGCCAACGCCCTCACCGATCTGTCCCAGCGCATGGGTGTGGCGTGCGCCCAAGCTCCGCTGCACTGGTCGGCGGACGGAATAGCGGCGTACGGGCGCCTTCCGTCGATGGCCGGCACACCATGGAGAACGCGACAGGCGGACGTGGACCTCGTCTACGGTGCCGCGATAGCCGGGATGGTCAGCAGCGGCTTCGGCGGGCGGTTCGGCGCGGCGGACCTCCCCCACGAAGCGGCACGCGACTTCGTCCTGTGGGACGCGGAACTGCGGGACAACGCCCTCGGGGCCGACCCCGACGAGAGCACGGCGGAGCGCCTTGCCGCCCTGGCGGCGCGGACACACGCGGAGGCGGTCATCGCCGCGCTCATCCAACGGCGCCTGGTGAACGGTCACAACTCGCAGCAGGGCGAGGCCCCTTGCTGAATCGGTGAGGTCGACCTGAATCGGTGAGGTCGACCGACGCGTCCGACACCGAAGGCGCGGCCGGACCATGCGCACCGGCCGCGACGCCCGCGACGCTCACCCTGCGGCAGGGCCGGCCGCAGTGGGCCGAGCCGGTCGCAGTGAGGCCGGGCCGGGCACTCTGAGGCCCGGCAGTTTGCCCCGAAACGCAGAAACCCCCACATGAAGTGGGGTTCTCGCTGGTGTCCGAGGGGGGACTTGAACCCCCACGCCCGATAAAGGGCACTAGCACCTCAAGCTAGCGCGTCTGCCATTCCGCCACCCGGACCAGGTGTTGTCTTCGCGGTGTGTTCCCCGCGGCGACATAGAGAACTCTACCAGGGGTTCGAGGTCCCGTTCACCCGCATATCGCGTGGTCAGGCGAGCGGTCAGCCCCTGTTCTCGGCCATCCAGTCCGCGTTCGCCTGCCACGCGTACAGCGTGTGCCCCTCCATGTACGCGTAGTACGGACCGCAGCGAACCGCGGCGCGCTGTCCGGCGTCCGACGGGAACCAGGAGGCCGTGATGGCGGGCGGGCGCGGGCCGGCGTCGGGCTCGCGGGGTTCGCAGGAGGCCGGGGGCGACGCAGCGGGGAGGACGGCCTTCAGGATGCGGTCACCGCCCGTCGTCCGCATCGCGTATTCGACGCGCTTCGCATCGTCGGGGAGCCAGCGCGGTACGGAGGCCCGGTCGGCCTTCGCCTCCTTGCCCGAGCTGTAGGAGGCCGCTTCCTCGTGGCGGTTGTGGTACCAGTCCGTCACGGCGGGCACGGCCACGACCGCGGCGAACGCGAGGGCCACCGCGCTGGACACGACGGCGATGGTGAGGGTCCGAGTCCGGGACCGGGTCCGGATCAGGGACCGGGTCGGGGTCGAGGTCGGGGGCCGGGTCGGGGTCCTGGTGCTCGCGGGCATGACTCTGGCTCCTTCAGGGGCTTCGGGGTCGGCAGGTCGGCCCCGCCGGCACGATGCGGCGTCGTGCCGTGCCGTGCTTCCCATTCTTCGGGTCCAGATGTCCGCATTCGTACGCCGTGAGGACCAATGTGTGTACGACTGTGGGACCACACGGCGCCGCGGCGTCCTCCCCGGTGCGGGCCGGGCCTAGCCTCACCGCGTGAGCAACGGCAAGGGGTACCGGCGGCCGAGAGCGCTCTCGCCGCTGCGGGAGCATCTGCGTGACACCTTCTGGTTCGCACCGACCGCGGCCATGGTGCTGATCTTCATCCTGTGGACCGCGACGAGCGAAGCCGACGCGACCATCGTCCGGCTGCTCCAGGACCACCGGGACTTCGACGACGTCGACCATCTGATCCGGATCGTGAACGACGCCAAGTCCGTGATCAACACGGTCAGCTCGGCGATGATGACCTTCATCGGTGTCGTGTTCAGCATCTCGCTGGTCGCGGTGCAGATGGCGAGCGGCCACTTCACTCCCCGAGTGGTGCGGATCTTCGTGCGGTCCCGCATCACCAAGCTGACGTTCGCCGTCTTCCTGGCCACGTTCACGCTGACCCTTTTCGTTCTCACCTCGTTCGACAGCGAGACCAATCCGCGGCTCGTGACGACCGTGCCGTTCCTCCAGAGCGTCCTGACGCTGCTCATGGTGGCGCTGAGCCTCTTCCTCTTCATCGCCTACGTGAGCTCCACGCTGCGGCTCATGCGGGTGGGGCACGTCGTGTACCGGATCACCCGTGAGGCGCTGCGGGTCGTGGACAAGATGCCGCGCGGCGACCTCGACGGACTCGCGCTCGGTCCTGAGATCGCCCGCGTCGGGTACAGCGGGCGGGCCGGTGTCCTGCGGGACGTGAACATCGCGCGGCTCGTGCGGGCGGCCCGGCGCCAGGGAGTGGTGCTGCGGCTCCTCCCCCGGCTCGGCGACTTCGTGGTGCCCGGAACGCCGCTCCTTTCCGTGCACGGCAGCGTCGCGGGCAAGCCGCTGTCGCGGAGCGCGCTGCGCTACACCGTGTCGGTGGGCGTGGAGCGCACGTTCCACCAGGACCTGGGATTCGGGCTTCGACAGCTCTGCGACATGGCGTTGAGAGCGCTCTCGGCAGCCATCAACGACCCGACCACCGCCGTCCAGTGCCTGGACCGGATCGTCCAGCTGCTGACGGTCCTCGCGGACCGGCCACTCGGGGCGGTGGGACATCCGGACGCCAAGGGCACGGTCCGGCTCGTGCAGGACGTGCCGGACTGGGCCGATCTCGTCGATCTCGCGTTCACCGAGATCCGGCTCTGCGCCGTGGGAAGTCCGCAGGTCACGCGACGCGTCATGGCGGGGCTCGACGATCTTCTGCGGCTCGTCCCGCCGTCGCGCCGGCGCCCGCTGCTGCGGCACCGCGAACTCCTGGCCCAAGCCGTGGCACTCGCGGTACCGGAGGCGGCCGAGCGCACTTTCGCCCTGGAGGCGGACCGGCAGGGCATCGGGTGACCTTGCCGTGCCGGTCCGGGGTTGGGGCGGAAGTGGTCCGAGGAAAACGGGGGGGAGGGGTAGGGCACGGGGGTCGGGCGGAAGTGGTCCGAGGGAGAACGGGGAATGGGGCACGGAGTCGGCGCAGAAGTGGTCCGAGGGAGAACGGGACACGGGACACCGGGTCGGGACACAAGTGGCCCGAAGCTGGCGGAACGAGACGGGGGTTGGGGGAAGGCGCCCGTGGTTGCGTTACGGCATCAGCTGGTACGCCGGGAAGTTGCCCGGGACCGCGAAAGAGGTGGGCTTCGGTCCGCTGGTCGCCGCGTCCTCCATGGGCGTCATGGCCGTCATCAACGGCATCGGCCGCGCGGTCGTGGGCTGGCTGTCCGACCTGTGGGGCCGCAAGTTCACCCTGGTGTTCGTGATCGTCGTTCTGGGGCTGGCGCAGTTCGGGGTGATCTGGGCCGGCCATCTGCACAGCGAGGGGCTGTTCCTGTTCTTCGCCTTCCTCTCCGGCTTCGGCGGTGGCGCCTTCTACCCGATGTTCGCGGCACTGACCCGGACTACTTCGGCGAGAACTACCACGCCTCCAACTACGGCCTGGTCTACAGCGGCAAGCTGGTGAGCGGCCTGTTCGGCGGCGGGCTCGGCTCGATGGTCGTCGACGCCTGGGGCTACGACGGCGCCCATGGGCCGGCGGGCGGCATCTCCATGGCGGCTGCCTGCGCAGCCCTGCTGCTGCGCCGGCCAGGCCGGCTCCGGGTACGGGACATCACGGCCAACCCCCAGCCCATCAGCCGGGAGGTGGTGTAGCCCCCCATGTGTCCGGGCGGGTGCAACGCCCGAATGTGCGCGGTCGCCCCGGAGCCGAGACGGGCCGGGGCGGCTTCGTGCTGCTCGGCTAGGGTGTCGGCCGCACACTCGTACCACATGCCTGCTGGGGGAACGTATGCCTGCCGTTGACGGCACGGAGGTGGAGCACGAGAGCGCCGTCGGGCGCCGCGTCTCCACCCTTGAGCTCTTCTTCGACCTCGTCTTCGTCTTCACCATCACACAGCTCACCGTGCTGCTCACCCACGATCTGTCCTTCGCCCAGGCGGGCCGGGTCCTGCTGATCTTCGCCGTCCTGTTCTGGATGTACGGGGCGTACGCCTATCTCACCAATCAGGTCCCACCCGAGACCAACGCCCGGCGCATACCCCTGATCCTCGGCATGTGTGGCTTCCTCACATGTGCCCTGGCCGTCCCGCGGGTGTTCACCACCGACGGCGTCGCGTTCGGACTCGGCTTCCTCCTGGTCACCGTGGTGCACAGCGCGCTGTACGCGCTGTTGCACGGGCGGTACGTGCTCGCCTTCGCTCTGACCAACGTGCTCGCCGCGCTGTGTGTGACGGCGGCCGGCACGGTGGGCGGCCGGGCGGCGGAAGGACTGTGGCTGGCCGCGCTGGTCCTCCAGGCGATCACCCCTCTCCTGTCCGGTCGCGTCACCTCGGACCTGGACGGTGAGCGGATCCCGGTCACGGGCCGCGTCGGCGCGCTCGACCCGGCGCACTTCGTGGAACGCCACGGACTGCTCCTCATCGTCGCGTTCGGCGAGTCCGTGATCGCCATCGGCGTCGGCTCCGGCGATCTCGCCCTGAACTGGGGGCTGTTCAGCGGAGTGGCCCTGGCGCTCGCCCTCGCGACGGCGCTGTGGTGGACCTACTTCATCCGGGACGAGGAGGCCGCCGAACGGGCCCTGCGGACGGTGTCCGGGCCTGCCCGGTTCCGGATGACGATGCTCGCGTACTACTACAGCTTCGTGCCGATGCTGCTCGGGGTCGCGGTGCTCGCGGCCGGGGTGAAACGGTCCATCGGGCATCTGCCGCAGGAGCTGCCCACCGCTCCCGCCGTGGCGCTGGCCGGCGGGGTGGCGCTCTTCCTCGCGGGCAACGTCGCGTTCCGCGCCGCCCTGCGCATCGCGCCGCTCGGCTTCCGCGCGGCCGGCTCGGTCGCCGCGCTCGCCACCGTGCCGCTCGGAACGCACCTGGCCTCGCTCGCCGAACTGTTCGCCCTGGTGCTCGTCCTGATCGCGATGCTGCTCGCCGAAGCACGCTGGGCGCCCTGTGCGCACGAGGGCGCGGCGGCCCCGGCCGGCGTGTGAGGGTGCTGAGGCGTGCGTTGTCGCTCCGCGGGACGCTGGGTGGGCCTGGGCGCGTGAGGGTGTGGTGTCGCTCTGGCCGGGGCGGGGTCGGCCCGGGAGCGGGGCTGGGCTTTGCCGCGCTGCAACGGTGCGGGGTCGGCCCGGGTGCGTGACGGTGCCTGGTTGCTCTGGCCGGGGCGGGTGGGCCCGGGCGGCGCGGGGCTGGGCTTTGCCGCGCTGCAACGGTGCGGGGTCGGCCCGGGCGCGGGGCGGTGCCGTGTGCGCGCCCTGTCAGACCCGGTCGGACCGCTCGTGGTAGGTGGTGCGGGTGTGTTCGGTGTGGGCGCGCATGACGTCCGTCGCCCGGTGCTCGTCCCGCGCCGAGATCGCGGCGATCAGGTCCCGGTGCTCGATCCAGGACTGCTTGCCGCGCTGCCGGGCGACCGGGGTGTAGTACCAGCGCACCCGTCGGTCGACCTGCGCCGCCAGCTCGGCGAGCACCCGATTCCCTGCGAGCTCCATGACCTTGGCGTGGAACGCGGCGTTGGTCGTCACTGCCAGATCGACGTCGTCGTCCGCGACGGCCTGCTCGCCCTGGGCACACAGTTTCTCCAGGGCGGCGATCCCGGCCGAGCCGGAGTTGGCGGCCGCGAGCCGTGCCGCTTCGGCCTCCAGGAGCGTACGCACCGAGAGCAGCTGGTCGGCCTCCTCCTCGGTCGGCTCGTGCACGAAGGCACCCTGGGCGGGGCGCAGATCGACCCAGCCTTCGGTGTTGAGCCGCTGAAGCGCCTCGCGCACCGGCTGCCTCGACACTCCGAGATGCCCGGCGAGTTCGCTCTCCACCAAGTGCTGGCCGGGGCGCAGCGCCCGGGTGGTGATCAGCTCAAGCAGGGCCTCGTAGACCCGCTCACGCAGCGGCCCCGGCCGCTCCAGCTTGGGCACGGTTCCCTGCGGCAGTCCTGCGGACAACATCGGTTCCCCCTCCTGCGCCACGTCGGGTGCCACGTCGGGTCACGAGCCCGTCCTGGAGATTGGTTATCGTCTACAGTCTACCGAGCGCAATCCCCCGTTGAGATTTCCGTCCGGATCCGGTCCTACGGATCCGAGGGCTTGGCCTGGATGAAGCGCGCCACCCGGGGGCGCGAGGTCGGCCACTCGCGACGGAGATCGCGACGGAGATACGGCCCGGCCGGGGGCCGCCATCGCTCCACCCGCCCCGGCCTCAGCCGGCCCGCCTCACCCGGCCCGCCTCAGCCGACCGGGCCGCGCCACTTGGCATCGTCGTAGAACAGGCCGGGATGGACGCCCACCTGGAGCTCCCCGGCAGCGTCGGGGGACACGGGGTAGGAGTACTGGGCGGTGGCCCGTTCGCCCGGCGCCAGCGGCCCTCGGAACGGCTTGTACCCGGCCCTGCTGCTGAACAGCATGTCGACGCGCTTGCCGGAAGCGTCCTCCACTTTCGGCTGGGCGAAGTCCAGGTTCAGCGTATCGGTGGAGTTGTTGACGATCGTGAGGTCGACGTGGAACGTCCGGTCGCCCGCGTGCACTCCGAGGACATACCCCGTGAGGTCGAACTCGCTGGGCGTGGCGACGGTGACCGTCACGCCGTCCGCATAAGCATGGCTCTCCCCGAACTTCACCGCGTCCGCGTCGAGCAGCTCCGTACCGAGCGGTTCCTCCTGCGCGGGCATCTCGGGCTCGTCGGGGAGCGATGTGGCCGGGTGACTGCCGACTTCCTCGACGCCGTCCCCCGTCGACCGGACCAGGGTGATGGTGAGGAGCAGACCGACGACGGCGAGCAGGATCGACGCACCGCCGAGGATGGTGCCGCCGAGCGCCGAGCCTCGGTTGGTGGCCTGCCCCTTGCGCACGTTGCTCAGGCCGACCAGGCCGAAGATGACGGCGAGGATGCCGAGGATCCACGCGATCCAGAACAGGAAGGGGAGGAAGGCCACGAAGGTGCCGATGGAGCCGAGGACCATCGCCGCTGTACCGAGGCCGCCGCTGGGTTGCGGCGGCACCGGCGCCCATGGCGGCATCCCCATCCCCGACCCCATCCCCGTCCCCATCTCCATGCCCAGGTGGGCTTGCTGGGGCTGAACCGGGTGACCGGAGGGCGGGGCCCACGGCGACTGCCCCTGGGCCTCGGCCTGCGGCTGCGGCTGCGGCTGCGGCTGCGGCTGCGGCTGCGGCTGCGGCTGCGGCTCAGCGGGAGTTATGGGCGCTGTCATGCGAAATCCTTCTGCGGTGCGATGTCCCGCACACACTAGCAACGGTCTTTACATTGCCTTTACCTAGGGCGTGGTGGGGAGCCCCGAGGCAACTCGCCCCACAGTGGTGGGCAGTGCTCGGTCAGTGCTCGGGTGGAGAGGTCCCGCTCGGCCGGAACCGGCGCCGCCGATCGACCGTCATACGGGACATGCCAACCGCTCTCGTACTCGGAATTGACCCACGCACGGTCCCCGGCATGGACGGGGACGCCCTGCGCGCAGGCCTCGACGACGAACTGGGCCTCTTCGCAACGCACGGCATCGAGGCGTCCATGACGCTGATCGCGCTGGACGAGACGGCGGAGACCAGCGTCGTCACCGCGCTGAAGGAGCGGGCCTGGGACGTCGTGGTGATCGGCGGCGGCATCCGCAAGCCCGAGCCCCTGCTCACGTTCTTCGAACGGGTCGTGAACCTAGTCCGCCGGCACGCGCCCGCAGCCGCGATCGCGTTCAACACCAGCGGCGGCGACAGCGTGGAGGCGGCCAGGCGCTGGCTCTGACCGGGCCGGCGGTCCCCGGCGCTGTTCTTCGGCGGTACGCGCTCCCCAGGCGCACAAGGAATGTCAGTGGCCCGTGCGAGAGTTGACGACATGCTAGCGATCACAGTGGATACGGAGAGCGGGCGTCGGCACAGCCGAGTCACCGCCGAGGCGCTGGCCGGGCTCGTCCGCCGCATCGGCGGCGAGGACGACAAGTTCCTGGTGGCCCAGCGGATACCCGATCTGCCCGACGTGTTCATTCAGGTGTGGCACGAGGCGGGGGGCCCGTACACGCTGGAGTACCGGGACGGCGCGGCAGACCGGCACTTCCGGGCCATGCTCGACGCGGCGGAGCCGGTGATAACGGCCATGACCGGCTGGGCCCGTGCCACGACGGGCTGGCACGCGGGCCCGGACTGGCAGCGGCTGGACTTCGAAGTCCCTGCCCCCGTCCCCCCGCTGGACCTCAGCGAGGAGGACCGTACGCTCCTGGAGACGCGGATTCGCGAGGTGATCCTGGGCGGGTACGCGACGCGGGCGGAGCTTGCGGAGCTGGCCGAGGACTATCTCGTCTCGGGTGACTTCCGGCCCGTATCGCCGGAGCAGGCACGGCAGTTGGCGGACCGCCTGTGGCTGGAGCGCGTGGCGGAGCAGGCGGCCTGGGACGAGGAGGGCGAGGAGACCGATCCGGAACGGCTCAGCCGCGCCTTCGCCGCCCTGGAGTCGGCCGGCCTCACCGCCCGGGAGAACTTCACGTGTTGCCGCTCGTGCGGTCAGGCCGAGATAGGCGGAGCGGGCTCACCGGATGCCCGAGGCTTCGTCTACTTCCACTCCCAGTCGACCGACGCGGCCGCCTTGGGCCACGGGCTGACCCTGATGTACGGCGGATTCGACGGCTCGGAGGAGACCACCGCGTCCGTGGGCCGGGAGACCGTGGCCGCGCTTGAGCGGTGCGGCCTGTCGGTGGAGTGGGACGGCGACCCGGGCCAGGCCATCACCGTCACACCGCTGAACTGGCGCAAACGGCTGGAGGGTTGAGAGAGACGGGACGGGGGACGCACCACGCCGGACACGACATGAGGGGCCCGGGGGTCCGGGAAGGCCCGGGGTCCTCAACCGGCCAGGCCCAGGGGATCCGGGGGGCCGGGGGCCGCAACCGGCCAGGGCCCAGGGGGTCCGGGGGGGCCGGGGGGTCCTCAACCGGCCTGACGGGCGGGCGGGTCGGCCGCGGCGCGCCGCCGGCCGGGCCCGTCACGGGCAGCGGACGACCTGGCCCGCGTAGGAGAGGTTGCCTCCGAAGCCGAAGAGCAGGACCGGGTCGCCGGTGCTGATCTCGCCGCGCTCGACCAGCTTGGACAGGGCCATCGGGATGCTCGCCGCCGAGGTGTTCCCCGACTCGACGACATCGCGGGCGATGACGGCGTTGACCGCGCCGATCTTGCGCGCGACAGGTTCGATGATGCGCAGGTTCGCCTGATGCAGCACGACAGCCGCCAGGTCCTCGGGGGTGAGTCCGGCGCGCTCGCAGACCTGGCGGGCGATGGGCGGCAGCTGGGTGGTGGCCCAGCGGTAGACGGACTGGCCCTCCTGCGCGAACACCGGCGGGCTGCCCTCGATGCGTACCGCATGCCCCATCTCGGGCACCGAACCCCACAGCACCGGACCGATCAGTTCCGCTTCGCTCGCCTCGACCACGACGGCGCCGGCGCCGTCGCCGACCAGGACGCAGGTGCTGCGGTCGCTCCAGTCGGTGACCGCCGTCATCTTGTCCGCGCCGATGACCAGGGCGCGCCTCGCCGTGCCGGTACGCACCAGACTGTCGGCGGTGGCGAGGGCGTGGGTGAACCCGGCGCACACGACATTGAGGTCCATCACGGCGGGTGAGGACATGCCGAGCCGGGCCGCGACCCGGGCCGCCGTGTTCGGAGAGCGGTCGATCGCCGTGGAGGTGGCGACCAGGACCAGGTCGATGTCGGCGGGGGTGAGCCCCGCGCCGGCCAGGGCCTTCGCACCGGCGTGCGCGGCCAGCTCGTCCACGGGCTCGTCGGGGCCCGCGACATGGCGGGTGCGGATACCGACCCGGCTGCTGATCCATTCGTCGCTGGTGTCGACCAACTCGGCGAGGTCGTCATTGGTGAGCAGCTTGGCGGGCTGATAGTGCCCGACCGCGACAACGCGCGAGCCTCGCATGCCGGTCATGGCGGATCCCCTCGGTACGAGCTGTGAGTGCTGACATCCGGAACCATCCAGTCTTCGCGGCTACTGATCGGTACAGGGGCGCGGGACCCAACAGGATTCACTGCCGCACCTTTGGAGCCTTGTGTCAGCGTTTCGCCCCAGGGGAATGCGTCGGGCGTCTTGGCCCCCCTTAGAAGGAATACTGTAGACAATATTCTGTCGACCAATCGCGCGGTGGATTCCCGCCCCGCACGCGGCGCTCGCTTCGGCCCGCCCGTCACGTCCGGCCCTCTCGGCGGCCCTCGCTCGCCGGACGGCCCCTCCCTCGACCCGGTCCCTCCACAGAACGGAGAGCCCCGTGAAAGTCGCAGTTGTCGGCGCCGGTGCCATCGGCGCATATGTCGGGGCCGCGCTCCACCGCGCGGGCACCGAGGTCCACCTCATCGCCCGCGGGCCGCACCTGGCGGCCATGCGCCGTGACGGGGTACGCGTCATCAGCCCGCGCGGCGACTTCACCGCCCGCCCCGCCGCCACCGACGATCCCCACGAGGTCGGCCCGGTCGACTACGTACTGCTGGGCCTGAAAGCCCACTCCTACGCCGCCGCCGGTCCCCTGGTGCGTCCCCTGCTGCACGAGAACACCGCGGTCGTCGCCGCCCAGAACGGCATTCCCCGGTGGTACTTCCACGGCCTGCCCGGGCCGTACACCGGCCGCCGGATCGAGAGCGTCGACCCGGGACGCGCCGTGAGCGCGATGCTGCCGCCGGCCCACGCCGTCGGATGAGTGGTCTACGCGGCCACCGAGCTCGAATCCCCGGGCGTGGTACGCCACTTGGAAGGCACCCGCTTCTCCGTCGGCGAGCCCGGCCGCACCATCTCGCGGCGCTGTCTCGACTTCAGCGAGGCCCTTGCAGGCCGGCGGCCTGCAAGGGCCTCCGCAACGGCGCCAGGATGTACGTGGTCGACCCGCGCCGCACCTCGACGGCTGGGCCGAGAGCCGGCTCGGGCTCGACGTCGGCACGGACATCCCGCTCGCCCACGCCTACGCGAGCGCCGAACGCGCCCAACTGTGCTGGACGCTGGGGATAACCGAGCATCACAACGGCACGGACAACGTCCGGGCGCTCATCAACCTGTCGCTCCTGACGGGGCAGCTCGGC
Source organism: Streptomyces sp. NPDC048416 (assembly GCF_043200435.1). Lineage (NCBI taxonomy): Bacteria > Bacillati > Actinomycetota > Actinomycetes > Kitasatosporales > Streptomycetaceae > Streptomyces > Streptomyces sp. NPDC048416. Next base: position 125,094 of record NZ_JBICXU010000003.1, on the reverse strand, counting down.
CGGTGGGGAGCGGGCGTGCAGCCGCTGCGCGGCCAGAACAATGCGCAGGGCGGCGGCGACATGGGCGCCATCCCCAACAAGCTGCCCGGCTTCCAGGACATCTTCCTCACCAAGACCGCGCAGATGGCGGACGTCGTCCTGCCCGCGACCGCCGCCTGGGCCGAGACGGACGGCACGACGACCAACAGCGAACGCCGGGTGCAGCGGGTGCGGGCGGCCCTGAAGCCGCCCGGCGAGGCGCGCGACGACATCGACATCATCTGCGCGATGGCCGAACTCCTGGCCATGACTGGAAGTTCACCGACCAAGAGGAAATCTGGGACGAGCTGAGAGCGCTTTCGCCCGACCACTACGGCATGACATATTGCAAATGGGAGGCCACCGCCCGACAGCCGGAACGCGTCCACTACCTCGTCTGCAACGCCGACGAATCGGAACCCGGCACGTTCAAGGACCGCGTCCTGATGGAGGGCGACCCGTACGCGCTGGTCGAGGCCAGGACCATCGCCGGATACGCGGTCGGCGCGCGCCACGGCTATCTGTATCTGCACGGTGAGTACCCGCGTGCGCACCGGTTGCTCAGCCATGCGGTCGGCCGGGCCCGCGAACGGGGGCTGCTCGGGACCGACGTGCTGGGGCAGGGTTACGCGTTCGACATCGAGATCCGCAGCGGCGCGGGGGCGTACATCTGCGGTGAGGAGACCGCGATCTTCAACTCGATCGAGGGGCAGCGCGGGGAGCCGCGTGCCAAGCCGCCCTTCCCCGTCGAGAGCGGTCTCTTCGGGAAGCCGACCACCGTCAACAACGTGGAGACACTGGTCAATGTGCTGCCGATCCTGGAGCACGGCGCCGAGGCGTACGCACGGACCGGCACCGCGTCCTCCACCGGCACCAAGCTGTTCTGCGTCTCGGGAAACGTGGCACGGCCTGGCGTGTACGAGCTGCCCTTCGGGGCCACGCTCCGGGAATTGATCGCGCTCTCAGGACCGCCCGAGCGCATGCGGGCCGTCCTGCTCGGTGGCGCGGCGGGCGGCTTCGTACGCCCCGACGAGCTGGACATCCCGCTCACGTCGAGGGGACCCGGCTGGCGGGCGCCACACTCGGTTCCGGCGTGGTCCTGGTCCTGGACGACACCGTCGACCTGCCCCGGGTCCTGCTGAGGATCGCGGAGTTCTTCCGCGACGAGTCGTGCGGCCAGTGCGTGCCGTGCCGGGTGGGCACCGTGCTGCAGGAGGAGGCGCTGCACCGCATCAAGGACCGCACGGGCGCGGCCGCCGCGGGCGACATCGCGCTGCTGCGGGACGTGGGGCGGACCATGCGGGACGCCTCGATCTGCGGCCTCGGACAGACCGCCTGGAACGCCGTCGAATCCGCCATCGACCGGTTGGGCGCCTTCGAATGAACCCGCGGCCGGTATTCGGCGCGCCCCCGGGACCCGTACCCCAAGACCCGTACCCCTGGGATCCGCACCCCCGGGACCCGTACCCCCAAGGCCCGCACCCCCAGGACACTGACACTGACAGGACGCGAACAGGAGCCTTCCGGTGACCGCGATTCCGCTTCAACTGCCGCGCCGTATCGTCCAGTTGACGATCGACGGCGAGTCCGTACGGGCGCCGGAGGGCGACACCGTCCTCGATGTCTGCCGCAGCGCCGGCAAGGACATTCCCACCCTCTGCCAGGGCGACACCCTGACCCCCAGGAATGGCTCGCGCAGGGTCGAGGCGGGCATGACGGTGCGCACCGACACCGAGCGTGCCCGCAACAGCCGCAAGGTGGTGCTCGAACTGCTCGCCTCGTCCGTCGACCTGTCCACGACGCCGCGCGCCGACGAGTGGCTGGCGCGGTACGGGGCCGAGCCCGGCCGGTTCGGCGCCGATGCGGCACGGGTCGATGAGCAGCCGAGGATCGACAACGACCTGTATGTGCGGGACTACGACAAGTGCGTTCTCTGCTACAAGTGCGTCGACGCCTGCGGGGAGCAGGGGCAGAACACGTTCGCCATCGCGGTGGCGGGGCGCGGCTTCGATGCCCGGATCTCCACCGAGCACGACGGCCCGCTCACCGACTCGGCGTGTGTGTACTGCGGCAAACTGCATCGAGGTCTGTCCCACGGGAGCGCTCTCCTTCAGGTCCGAGTTCGACATGCGGGCGGCCGGGACCTGGGACGAGTCGGTTCAGTCGCAGACGACCACCGTGTGCGCCTACTGCGGCGTCGGCTGCAACGTCACCCTCCATGTGCAGGACAATGAGATCGTCAAGGTCACCTCGCCGCACGACAACCCGGTGACCCACGGCAACCTGTGCATCAAGGGGCGCTTCGGCCTCCAGCACGTACAGACACGAGACTGACCAGAGCGACCGAGCGATCGAGGGACTGAGGACATGGGACGGGTCACCGAACGCCGCCGCGTCATCCGCATCCGGGACGGCGTGGTCTCGACCAGGCCCGACACCCTGGTCGCCGAGGAACCACTGGAGATCCGCCTCAACGGAAAACCCCTCGCGATCACGATGCGCACCCCGGGCGACGACTTCGCGCTCGCGGCCGGGTTCCTGGTCAGCGAGGGGGTGCTCGGGGCCGCGTCCGAGCTCCAGTCGATCGTGTACTGCGCGGGCGCGACCGCCGACGGGCACAACACGTACAACGTGGTCGACGTGCGGCTCGCGCCGGACGTCGCGGTGCCCGACATCACGCTCGAACGCCATGTGTACACGACGTCGTCGTGCGGTCTGTGCGGTAAGGCCAGCCTGGACGCCGTCCGCACACAGGCCCGCTTCCCCATCAGCGACACTCCCCCGGTCCGGGTGGAGCCCGACCTGCTCGCGAGCCTCCCCGACCGGCTGCGCGCGGGGCAGCGGGTCTTCGACAGGACCGGGGGCCTGCACGCGGCGGCGCTGTTCTCACCCGAGGGCGAACTGCTCGACATACGCGAGGACGTGGGCCGTCACAACGCGGTCGACAAACTGGTGGGACGCGCTCTCCAGGACGACCGGCTGCCGCTGTCGCGGTGCATCCTGCTGGTGTCGGGGCGGGCCTCCTTCGAGCTCGCGCAGAAGGCGGTCATGGCCGGCATCCCCGTCCTGGCAGCGGTCTCCGCGCCGTCCTCGCTCGCCGTCGACCTGGCCGCGGAGTCGGGTCTGACCCTGGTGGGGTTCCTGCGGGGCAGCTCCATGAACGTGTACGCGGGGGACGAGCGCATCGCGCTGCGCTCGGAGGTCTGACCCGCTGCGACCGAGCGGCCCGGCCGGCGGGGAGCGCCCCCTGCGCCGGCCGGGCCTTTTTGTCCACGCCCGGCACACCGCCCGGCCCACCCCTTTCCCGGGGAGGCACCGCTCCCCGGGGAGGTACCGCGCGGCGCGGACGGGGTCGGCTCAGCTCAGCGCGCCCGCCTGCGCGCCTCGGAAGGGGCCGGGATCAGCTGGAGGGCGAGGGTGGCCGGGGGTTCCACGACCCCGGGGCCGCCCTGTCCCGCCCAGTGCAGGATGTCGTCGGTGGCCTCGTCGTCGAGGACCCAGCCGATCCATGCCGCGCGGGCACCCCGTTGGCGTGCCCGGCCCGACGGCTGGACCACGATCACGTTGGCCTGGCCGCAGGGGCCGAGGCAGTCGGTGGTGCGCACCGCGATGTTCCCGCCGGACGCGGCGGCCGCCGCACGCAGCCGGTCCAACTGGCGGGCATGGTCGGTTCCGGGCGTTTTGCGGGCATCTCCACAGCAGCATCCGCGGCAGACGACAAGGGTGCAGGGGCGTGAACCGGCGGCGGATATCGTGAACTTGGGCATGCCGGTCAGCCGAACCCGAGGGCCGACGCGGTGACGACCCTGCCCAGCCGGGGGAAGTTGAGGGCGATCGCGGCGCGGTGCTCGTCCTCGGTCAGCGCCGCCATGGCGTCCTCGACGAACAGCAGCTCGTAGCCGTGGTCGGCGGCGGCGCGGGCCGTCGACTCGACGCCGAGGTTGGTGGCGATCCCACCGAACACGAGGGTGTGGATTGCGCGTTCGCTCAGCAGCTCGTGCAGCTCCGTTTGGTGGAAGCCGCCGACGGTGCGCTTCACGACGAGCAGATCGCCGTCCACCGCGAGGCCCGCGACGAGCTCGCTGCCGGGCGGCTGCGCGGCCGCGCCCGGGCGTTCGACCCGCACGAGCACCACGGTGGCGCCCGCCGCACGGAAGGTTTCCGCCAACTCCCGTGACGTGGCGACTACTTGGTCCCCAGTCCGCGGCGCGAGGGGCAGCGCCGTGATCCGGTCCATGAGGTCGACAAGGACGAGCGCGGTGCGCGCGGGGTCGAGAGTGGCGGGCTCGCCTGCGAGTGCGGTCATGGCGGCACCGTACCGGCCCCGATGATCTACACCGTACGGCGGGGACCGGTTCAGGCCACGGCCGAGGTCGACGGCAGGGGCCTCAGGGGTGTGTCATCCCCGGCCATCCGCGGCCGAGGTCGACGGCGGGGGCCTCAGGGTGCGTCATCCCCGACCGGCCACGGCCGAGGTCGGCGGCGAGGCCTCGGGGCCTCCGGGCCTCGGGGCCTCCGGGTGCGTCATCCCCGGCCGGCCCGTACGGGGTCGCGGCCGGATTCCTCGCGGGCCGGGTCCTCGCTCTGCCCGGGCAGTGGATCGCGGGCCCGGCGCTTGGCGATCACGGCGCACACCATCAGCTGCATCTGGTGGAACAGCATCAGGGGCAGCACCGCCAATGAGGCCTGGGCGCCGAACAGCACGCTGGCCATGGGCAGCCCGGCGGCCAGGCTCTTCTTCGAGCCGGCGAACTGGATCGCGACCCGGTCACCCCGGTCGAAGCCGAGCCGCTTCGACCCGTACCAGGTCACCGCGAGCATCGCCGCCAGGAGTACGGCCTCGACGGCGAGCAGCGCGGCGAGCCTGCCGGCGCTCACCGGGTGCCAGATGCCGCGGACCATGCCCTCGCTGAACGCGCTGTAGACGACCAGCAGGATCGAGCCGCGGTCGACGTATCCGAGGACCTTCTTGTTCCTGACGAGGAACCCCGCGACCCAGCGCCGCAGGATCTGCCCGGTCAGGAACGGCACCAGGAGTTGCAGGACGATCTTCACGAGCGAGTCCCCGGAGAACCCGCCCCCGCCGCCGCCCAGGAGCTGCGCCGCGAGCAGCGGCGTGACCACGATCCCGGCGATGCTGGAGAAGGAACCCGCGCAGATCGCGGCGGCCACGTTGCCGCGGGCGATCGAGGTGAACGCGATCGACGACTGGATGGTCGAGGGCACCAGGCAGAGGAAGAGCAGACCGTTGTACAGATCCGGCGTCAAGACGAAGGGGACGAGGCCCTTCGCCGCCAGACCGAGCAGCGGGAACGCCACGAAGGTGCAGGCGAGGACGGTGACATGGAGCCGCCAGTGGCGCAGCCCGTCCATCGCCTCACGGGTCGAGAGCCGGGCTCCGTAAAGAAAGAAGAGGAGCGCGACGGCTCCGGTCGACGCGCCGCTCGCGACGGGGGCGGCGGGCCCGGACGCCGGCAGCAGCGCGGCCAGTCCCACCGTGCCGAGCAGCGCCAGAATGTATGGGTCGACCGGCAGCCAGGACGGCAGTTTCGGGATGTGGCGGCTCATGTGCTCCACTTGCGGGCTCGGGTGTTCAGGTGCGGGGCGCGGCGACCGGGCCGGGCACGGGGACCGGACCCAGCACGGGACGCGCACGGGCTTCTGCCCGGCGTGGGACCGGACCCGGAGGGGACGCACAGGGGGGTTCTGCGCGGCGCGGCGGGCCAGTGCCGCGCAGAAGGGGATCGTGGGCCGTGCGGGCCCGGCCGGGGCTGCGCCCTGCCGATCATCCTCCTGTCCTGCGCGATCGGGAATCCCGTATGCCACTCTCACTGTCATCACGCTTCACGATGGCCGGGCTGCCATGGAGGTCATGGTCACCGTGGAGGTCATGGTCACCGTGAACGTCATGACCACCGTGAACGTCATGGCCACCGTGAACGTCATGGCCACCGTGAACGTCATGGCCACCGTGAACGTCATGGCTACCGTGGACGTCATGTACGACGCGAACCAGCTGCGGACGTTCCTGGCCGTCGCCCAGACGCTCAACTTCACGCAGGCCGCGCGGCGACTCGGCCTGCGGCAGTCGACGGTGAGCCAGCACGTGCGCCGCCTGGAGGACGCGGCGGGGCGGCTGCTGTTCAGCCGGGACACGCACAGCGTGCGCCTGACGGAGGACGGCGAGGCGATGCTCGGCTTCGCCCGGACCATCCTCGCCGCCCACGAGCGGGCCGCCGGCTACTTCGCCGGAACGCGGCTGCGCGGCCGGCTGCGGTTCGGCGCCTCCGAGGACTTCGTCCTGACACGGCTGCCGGAGATCCTTCAGTCCTTCCGCCGCGACCACCCCGAGGTCGATCTGGAGCTGACGGTCGAGCTCTCCGGAACCCTGCACCGGCGACTGGAAGCGGGCCGGCTCGATCTGGTGCTCGCCAAGCGGCGCCCCGGCGACAGCCACGGCGAACTGGTGTGGACGGACGAGCTGTGCTGGATCGGAGCGCCAGGGCTGCGACTGGAGGCGGAGCGCCCCGTTCCGCTCATTCTGTTCCCGCCGCCCGGCATCACCCGGGCCCGAGCGCTGGAAGTCCTGGAGGACCATGGGCGTTCCTGGCGCATCGCCTGTACGAGCGGCAGCCTGAGTGGCCTGATCGCGGCGGCCCGCGCCGGGCTCGGCGTGATGGCCCACACCCGGGGCCTGATCCCGCCCGGCCTCGACCCGCTCTCCGCGCGCAGCGCTCTGCCGGAGCTCGGCGGGGTGGACTTCGTGCTGCTGCACAACCGGCGGGGCTCGGCGGCGCAGGAGGCGGCCGGCGCCCTGGCGTCGGCGATCCTGGCGGGCGGCGACCGGCTGCACCGCGGCCACCGGACCGGCCGAACACCGACCGGTCAGGGCCGCCGGTGGCTTGTCCCGGGCGACGGGCCGCGCCGGGGCACCGGCAGGGGGAGACGCCTCGGCCTGCGGCGACGGAGCGTGGTCCAGTCCAAGCGGGGTGCACCAGTGCGTCGGGGGTGATTGGAGCGTACAGATTCCGTGGAGATTGCCTTGCGCAGAACGTGTCTTTGAGTCAGCTGAGTGCCCGAGCGGTCCCCATGTGGGCCTGTTTCGGCCGCTGACCTGTGAAGACGTCGTACGTCTCGACTTGCAGAAGGCCCCTGTCACCGGAACTGTGCGTGGGGTACGGTCACCGCGCTGTGCGGAGCGCCACCGGGGGTGGCCACCCCGGAGGGAGGCAGGTCATTGCGCGAGTTCACGGTCCCACCCATGGCGACGCCGCCTCAGGTCGGCGGCCTTGCGGACGCCGTCTACGCCCATGCCCTCGACGATCCCCACCGCATCGCACTGTGCCGCAAGGACGATTCGGGCCACTGGCAGAACGTGACCTCGGCAGCCTTCAGGGACGAGGTGTTCGCGCTCGCCAAAGGGCTGATCGCGGACGGCGTACGGTTCGGCGACCGGGTCGCCATCATGGCGCGCACCCGGTACGAATGGACACTCTTCGACTTCGCGCTGTGGAGCATCGGGGCGCAGTCGGTGCCCATCTATCCGACGTCCTCGGCCGAGCAGGTCTTCTGGATGCTGCACGACTCCGAGGCGACGGCGTGCGTGGTGGAGCACGAGGACCACTCGATGACGATCGGCTCGGTCGTCGACCGTCTCCCCCACCTCAAGCGGCTGTGGCAGCTGGACACGGGAGCGCTCTCAGCTCTCCTGAGGGCGGGTGAGTCCATCGACGACGAGGTGGTCGACCGGCACCGCAGGGCCGTGACACCCGAGTCGGTGGCGACCGTCATCTACACCTCGGGGACCACGGGCCGCCCCAAGGGCTGTGTGATCACCCACGCCAACTTCATGTTCGAGACGGACATGCTGATCTCCCGCTGGGAGCCGGTGTTCCACTCCCGGCCGGGCGACGAGGCATCCACCCTGCTGTTCCTGCCCCTGGCCCACGTTTTCGGCCGGATGGTGGAGATCGCGGCCATCCGGGGCCGCGTCAAACTGGGCCACCAGCCGGCCCTCTCGGCCTCCGCGCTGCTGCCCGACCTCCAGTCGTTCCGGCCGACGTTCATCCTCGCCGTCCCCTACATCTTCGAGAAGGTGTTCAACGCGGCCCGCCGCAGAGCGGAGGCCGAAGGGAAGACGGGACCGTTCGACAAGTCCGTAGACATCGCTGTCAAGTACGCCGAGGCCGTGGAACAGAAGGCGTTCGGTACCGGCGCCGGTCCCTCGGCCGCCCTGCGGATGCAGCACCAGTTCTTCGAGAAGACGGTGTACGGCAAGGTCCGCGACGCGATGGGCGGCCGGGTCCGGCACGCGATGTCGGGCGGCTCCAGCATGGGCCGCCGGCTCGGCCTGTTCTTCGAGGGCGCCGGCGTCACGGTGTACGAGGGCTACGGCCTGACGGAGTCGACCGCCGCCGCGACCGCCAATCCCCCCGAAAGGACCCGGTACGGCACGGTCGGGCAGCCCATCCCAGGAACCACGGTGCACATCGCCGACGACGGGGAGGTGTGGATCCACGGCGGGCAGGTGTTCTCCGGCTACCTCAACGAACCCAAGGCCACCGAGGCCGTGCTGCGGGACGGCTGGCTGTCCACCGGCGACATCGGGGCGCTCGACGAGGACGGCTACCTCACCATCACGGGGCGCAAGAAGGAAATCCTGGTGACGTCGGGCGGCAAAAGCGTCTCGCCGGTCGCCCTGGAGGAACGCGTGCGGGCCCATCCCCTGGTCGCCCAGTGCATCGTGGTCGGCAACGACCGCCCCTACATCGCGGCGCTCGTCACCCTCGACCAGGAGGGTGTGGACCACTGGCTCGCCATGCGCGGCAAGCCCCCGCTCACCCCGTCCGAGCTGGTGCGCGACCCCGACCTGGAGACCGAGGTGCGCCGGGCGGTGGTGGCCGCCAACACCCTGGTCTCGCAAGCGGAGTCGATCCGCACCTTCCGCATACTGGCCCACCAGTTCACCGAGGAACACGGTCTCCTCACTCCGTCGCTGAAACTCAAGCGCCGCGCGATCGAGGAGGCGTACGAGTCCGAGGTGGACGCGCTGTACCGGTAAGGGCGCGCCCAGCAGCGAGGTGCGGCGGTCCCGGGGGGGTGGGCGGCGGCGTTCGTGGGGCGGCGGGGTGAGAGCGCTCTCGGGCGGGGCGACTTGCCCCGCCTTGGTCGGCGTCAGGAATCGAGCACCGCTGCGATAACCTCGATCTCCACGAGCTGGTCGGTGTACCCGAGCACGGTGACGCCCATGAGCGTGCTGGGCACGTCGTGGTCACCGAACACATCCCGGACCACTTCCCAGGCAGCCACCAGATCCTCGCGCCGGCTCGATGCGACGAGCACCCGGGTGCTGATGACGTCCCGCAGCGAGGCGCCGCCGGCAGCGAGAGCGGTCTCCATGTTCTCGACGGCCTTCGCCGCCTGGCCGGCGTAGTCACCGACCGCGGCCGTGGAACCGTCCTCGTTCAAGGGGCACGCGCCGGCCAGGAAGATCAGGCGCGACTCGGGGGGGCGCTGTCGAGGCGTAGGCGTACTCGGCCACGTCGGAAAGGCCGGCGGAACGGATCAGGGTGATCGCACGTGCCACGGTCGTGGGGTCCTTTCGGAGCGGGCTGAGAGCGCGACCATCCTGCCCGCCACCCCAGCGCTCCGCCTCCCCTTTTTCTCGCGATTCCTCGCGGATTCGTCGCGCTGGATCACCCCGTCGCATCGCGGACGCAGGGTCAACGGTGCGGCAGGCCGGGCCCGGCGCCACGACGGACGTCGTCCCACGTCGTCATGGACCGGGTCTCCAACTCGCTCACGGGCATTCATGCACCTACGCCAGAGGGCCGCGCCTTCTCGGCGCGCGGTCACTTGTCGGCGCGCGGTCAATGGTGCGAACCGACCGGATTCGGGTGGGGTCCACGGCGCGTGTCCGACCGCGAGCGTGGGAACTCCTCGACAAAGGGTGCGGAGGCACCCCCGCAGGTCAGGGGCAATCGGTCCGGCCTGTCGGGAATGCGTCACTGCGTCCCTTCGTTGACGATGTGAGTACCAACCGACGACGCAAAGGATCGACCGCTCGTGAGCAAGGTCCCCTCCATCACCCTCAACAACGGCGTCGAGATGCCGCAGCTCGGTTTCGGTGTCTGGCAGGTGCCGGACGACGAGGCCGCCAAGGCGGTCGCGACAGCGCTTGAGTCCGGGTACCGGAGCATCGACACCGCCGCGATCTACGAGAACGAACGGGGCACCGGCAAGGCCGTCGCCGCCTCCGGGGTCGCCCGCGAAGAGCTCTTCGTCACGACGAAGCTGTGGAACACCGAGCAGGGGTACGACTCGACCCTGCGGGCCTTCGACGCCTCGCTCGACAAGCTCGGCCTCGACTACGTGGACCTGTACCTGATCCACTGGCCGGTACCGGCCAAGGACGCGTACGTGGACACGTACAAGGCATTCGAGAAGATCTACGCGGACGGCCGGGCCAGGGCGATCGGCGTCTCCAACTTCCAGCCGGAGCACCTGGAGCGCCTGCTGGACGAGACGTCGGTGGTCCCGGCGGTCAACCAGATCGAGCTGCACCCGCAGCTCGCCCAGGCCACGTCGCGCGCCCTGCACACCAAGCACGCGATCACGACCGAAGCCTGGTCGCCGCTGGGCCAGGGCCGGGGGCTGCTCGGCGTGCCGACCGTGGTCGCGATCGCACAGAAGCACGGCCGCACGGCGGCGCAGGTGGTCCTCCGCTGGCACCTTCAGATCGGCAACGTGGTGATTCCGAAGTCCGTGACGCCGTCGCGGATCAAGGAGAACATCGACGTCTTCGGCTTCGAGCTCGACGCGGACGACCTGGCCGCGCTCGCCGCGCTGGACGAGGGCAAGCGCCTGGGGCCCAACCCGTCCGAGTTCAACCTCGGCGCCTGATCAGACGTGTTCTGACCGCGAACACACCTTGATCGCCCCCTAGCGGGAGGGGTGCCGCCAACCTCGGTTGGCGGCACCCCTTTTGTCGCTTTTCGGCCTTGGTTGGTCAGCTACCAATCAAGAATGTTCATTTAAGTGTGCCCCTCAGGCAAAGCGTTCGGCATCAAGCAATAAATGCTCTTGTCCTGCGCATGACCTTCCCGATGGGATCGCGAAGACCGCCCCGCGCGGCTTCACCCCCACTCAGGGAGCATTCATGCGCATAGCCCGCCCCCGGACTCGTACCGCAGCAGCGTCAGTTGGGGCCACCGCCCTTGCCGCGGCCGCGATGATAGCCACCCCGCTGTCCGGGTCCGCCACCGCCGCACCTGCCGCCCCGCAGGTAAAGCCCGTCCCGGCGATCGCCGGGCACCAGCTCGCCCACTCGACCAGCGGCCCGCTCACCAGCGAGCAGTGCCAGGCCAAGTGGAAGATCGCCTGCTACGGCCCGCTCCAGTACCGCCAGGCGTACAACCTGAACCCGCTCTACAAGGCGGGCATCACCGGCAAGGGCCGCACGATCGTGATCGTGGACTCCTTCGGCTCGCCGACGATCCAGCACGACCTGGATGTGTACAGCAAGCAGTACGGCATCCCCAGCAGCAAGGTCGACGTGGTCAAGTGGGGCAACGTTCCCAAGTGGGACCCGAAGAACAAGGACATGACCGGCTGGGCCGGTGAGTCCACGCTCGACGTCGAGATGGCCCACGCGGTCGCCCCCGGCGCGAAGATCGTCCTGGTGGAGACCGCGGTCGCAGAGACCGAGGGCGTCACCGGTCTTCCCGAGATGATGGACGCCGAGAAGCACCTCATCGACCACGGCGTCGGCGACGTCATCACACAGAGCTTCGGCGCGACGGAGAACACGTTCCCCGGCTTCGACAGGGGCGACTTCTCCAGCATCCAGAAGCTGCGGTACGCGTTCAAGGACGCGGCCGCGCACGGGGTCACCGTGCTGGCCTCCTCCGGTGACGGCGGCGCCACCGACAACACCGCGGACGGCTCCGGCTACTACAAGGAGCGCGTCAACTCCTGGCCCTCCTCGGACCCACTGGTCACGTCGATCGGCGGCACCCAGCTGCACCTCGACGACCAGGGCAACCGGCTCAGCCCTGAGAGCGTTTACAACGACAACGGCTCGGGCGGCGGTGGCCAGTCCCACGTCTTCCAGCGCCCCTCGTACCAGAACGGCGTGCGCGGCGCCGTCGGCAACCGTCGCGGCACCCCGGACATCTCGATGGCGGCCGCGGTCAACGGCGGCGCCTGGGTGTACTCCAGCTACGACCCGACCGCCGTCGGCTGGGACGTCTCCGGCGGTACGAGCGAGGCGAGCCCGCTGTTCTCGGGCATCGTCGCCCTCGCCGACCAGGCCGCGGGGCACCGCCTCGGCAACATCAACGACGCGTTGTACTCGCTCTACAAGCACGAGGGGTACAAGCCGGGCTCCGGCCTCGTGGACGTCAAGGACGGCACGAACAACAGCTACGCCGGCGTCACCGGCTACACCGCGGTGAAGGGTTACGACATGGCGACCGGCGTCGGCACCATCGACGCAGCCCACTTCGTCACCGCGCTGGCCCGCGAGAGCCGCCACCACTGACGAAGCCACACCCTCGCCTGAGACGCCGCCGCCCGTTCCTCCGGGCGGCGGCGCCTTCATGTGCCACCCGTGCCCGTGCCGCCGAGGCCGTGCCCCGCGCCCGTGCCACCGTGCCCGACTGGAGGTGATCCTGCGAGGTGGCCTGGACCGGCGGCCCAGTCATGCGGACCGGACCGGCGGACCGAATGCGCGGCCGGGTGGTCCGGTGGCCGATACCGCTCTCCCGCCCCTCCACGGGTGCCGCGGCCCTATTCTTCTCGACCATGAACGCCAAGCAGAATCCCGACTCCTTGCCCGAGGGCCGGTACCTCGTACGCAACGTGGGCAGCGGACTGTTGCTCGACGTCCACGGGGGCGCCAAGGGCGGCGGAGCCAATGTGCAGCAGGGCAAAGAGAGCGGTTCCACGGCGCAGCAGTGGCACATCTCCCCCGTGCACACCGGCGGCGGGCTCTACCACCTGGTGAACGTCAAGAGCGGCAAGCGGCTCGACGTCGCGAACGCCTCCACGGAGAACGGTGCCAACGTCCAGCAGTGGAGGGCGAACAATTACGGCGCCCAGGAGTGGCTCGTGGAGCGACATGTGGACGCGCCCGGCCGAGTCACCCTGGTCAGCTACATCAGCGGCCTGCTCCTGGAGGTCGCCGACGGTTCGGCCGAGGACGGGGCGAACGTACAGCAGTGGGAGGACACCGACTCCCCCGGCCAGTGGTGGCAGTTGGAACCGGTCGAGTGAATGCGCGCGGGCTCGGCGGCCGGTTGGCAGGCGCGGCCGGGCAGGTCCGGTCTGCTGAGAGCGCTCCCAGACACGTGTGGGCCGACGGTGCGGCACTGCGGCACTGCGGCACTGCGGCACTGCGGCACTGCGGCACTGCGGCACTGCGGCACTGCGGCACTGCGGCACTGCGGCACCTGTTGGTATCGGTCGGCAACGGTTCAGTGCTGCGGCAAGTCCCGGTAGCCGGCCAGGATGAAGTCGACCGTACGATCGAAGCGTTCGGCGAAGTCCAGGCCTACGCGGGTGGTCGTCACCTCCGCGAGCAACGGAAAGCGCTCCGGGTCCGGCGCCACGTCGTCCAGGTCGGGGGCGTCCGTACGTTCGCCCGGGGTGCGGCCGGCCTCGGCGAGGGTGTGGCCGATGACGAAGGCGGCCAGGGCGTTGATGACGTCCATCGCACGGCCGAGCCCGAGCCCGGCGCCGGCTAGGGCGGACAGCCACTCTTCCAGCAGTTCCAGATCGTCGGCGGAGCTCACTGGCCGGGTGGCCACGAGCGGCAGCACGCCTGGGTGACGCAGGAGCTCGGACCGCAGCGCGACAGCAAACGCCCGGGCCCACTCCGTCCAGTCACCGACGTCGGCGGCGCCGACGCCGACTGACCGTGTGGCCGCCGCGCCGCGTGGCAGCCCCGCGCCGGCTCGACGAACCACCCGGCCGACCAGCCCGTCAAGCAACTCGCCTTTGTTTCCCACATGGTGATAGAGCGTCATGGCCTCCACGCCGAGCTCGGCGCCGAGCTTGCGCATGGTGAGCGCGGCAACGCCTTCACGGTCGACGAAATCCAACGCCGCGTCCAGCACCTTGTCGCGACTGAGCCCCGCCTTGGGCCGCGCTCGCCGGTCCGTCATCCACTCCTCCTGGTCCACCACTTGACGATTCTTACGCCGTAAGGGCAGTCTAGTCGCAGCAGAAACTTACAACGTAAGAATCAAGTCGGCCCAAGATGCCGGAGAGGCGTCTACGGGTACAGGGATCCACGACCGGAGGTTTCACCATGCTGATCGGTACTTCGCTGCGCCGCCTGAATGACGGCGTCGACTACGCGGCCTTCCGCAAGGCGTGGCTGCCCGACGAGACGTTTCCCGGCGACCCGCGTCGCGTGCTGAGCGCTCTCAACCTCGACGACCCCCAGGAGATCCTGACCTGCGCGCTGATCGACGCCGAGCCGACTGACATACCGGTATGGATGGAGCGGATCGCCGCTTCCGAACAGCGCCGGATGGACCGCCTCGCGGGGCTCGTCGGCCCCTCGCTCGGCGGCGGCGTGTTCCGCGTGGTCGGCAACGACGATCTCTCCCAGCGCATCCGGGCCTGAAAGGTCCTGCTAGGACTTCGCCAGGCCGATGTGCACCGACTTGGCTGCCAGCAGAAATACGTCGGGACGGTTCGCGAGCCCCTGAGGATCGGTCGGGTCGAGCAGTCGATCGAGTGTGGCCAGGTCCTGCGGACACAACCGGCTCGCCAGCGGCCCCCGGTGGCGGGCGAACCCCGCGATCACCAGGTCACGTACGGCCGGTCCGAGCGGGGCCGGGTGATCGGCCAAGTAGGAACGCGTACCTGCCGGGACAAGCCCCGCGGCGACGAACAGCGTTGCCCAGTCCTCGACTTCGGCCTTCGTGTCCGGCAACCCGGCACGCATGTCCGCGAAGCCCCCCTCCTTGGCGATCTCCATCCGTGCTTCAAGCCCCGGTACGCCGATGCCGAAGTCGCGTGGCAGATGCCGACTGGGAAGACCTCCCTCTACAAGAAGGAGCGCACCTTCCGGGCGTAGCAGCCCTGAGAGCGCTTTCATCGCCGCACCCTGGTCGCCGATGTGGTGCAGCGAGT
The DNA here is from genome assembly GCF_043200435.1 of Streptomyces sp. NPDC048416. Lineage (NCBI taxonomy): Bacteria > Bacillati > Actinomycetota > Actinomycetes > Kitasatosporales > Streptomycetaceae > Streptomyces > Streptomyces sp. NPDC048416. The sequence continues at coordinate 109,932 of NZ_JBICXU010000003.1, read as the reverse complement.
TACCCATCCAGATCAGATCCGCCTGGCCCAACTGGCCGATCTGGCGCGGCATTTCGGCCTGCACAACGCGGACGCGCCCGGCCAGACCCAGGCGTTCCGCGCGCTCGCGGGTCCGCTGAAGAAGTGCGGGTGCCGAGTCGACGGCCACGACCTCCGCCGCCGGGAACATCTCGGCCAGCAAACAGGTCACCACACCGGGTCCGCTGCCGATGTCCAGGATGCGCCGGATCCCGGCGACCGGCCGCAACTCGGCCACACGCGCTGCGGCCTGTTCATAGATGGGCCGAAGAGCCTCCGCCTCGCCTTCGAGGAAGGGGGCGATGCGATCCCAGTCGGAGTCGGCGGAGCCATGGCCATGGTCGTGCCCATGGTCGTGCCCATCCTGCCCGTGCGGCGACGCGTCATGGCGCGTGGGCGGGTGCGGGTGCGTGGGTGCGGGCGGGGGCGTGTCCCGGGGAGGCTGCCCGGGACGACCCCTGTGGCCGGCCTCGTCGGCGTGGCCGGCGCGGCTAGCGTGGTCGGCATGGCCGACGTGCGCGTCAGGTGAGTCGCCGACCGCTTGCGGAGTGCGCCCCGAGCGCGACGGTGACGCGTGCTGCCGCTGCGTCGTGGCGTCGGCGTCGGCGTCGGCGTGATCACCGTGTTCGGAATCGTCGTACTGCTGGTCTTGAGAGCGCTTCATGCCGCCAGACTCACCCAGCTGTTCCCACAAGCGGGACTAGTTTTGCCGCTTCCGCAAAAAGCCCGGTTCCGAGTTCGGTGAACGATTCCGGGCCGGGCCGCGAGACGCCGTGTGCGTACACAGCAGCACACCGGCGAACCGAACGTCGGCCCCCACGAAGCGAAGGTGGCGCAGAACAGCACAGCAAGGCAATGCAAGGCAAGGCACGCCACGGCACGGCGTAAACCGACGGGCTGCGCGACGGACCGCACGACGGACGGCACGACGGGCAAGTTTGCCCACTCGTTTCAGGAAGGAAGCCGCCGTGAGAGCGCGATCATTCCGCGCCGTGGCCGAGGGCGATTTCCTCCACCCGGTGGGCGAGTCGGAAGTCCAGCTCGGTGAGCGCGCCGCCGGCGTCGTGGGTGTTCACCGACAGGGCGACCGTGTTGTAGCCGAGGGTCAGGTCGCTGTGGTGGTTCAGCTCCTCCTGGATCTGGGCGACGTGCACGACCATGGCGGTCGCGGCGAAGTGTCCGGCAAGGCGGTAGCTGCGGGAGATCCGGTCGTGGTTGTCCGACAGTGACCAGCCCGGCAACTCGCGCAACCGGTCCTCGACGTCCTTTTGTGACAGCGGCTCAAGGGGCATGTCCGAATACTCCTTACGGGGTGGTGACATGACGGAGTGGAACAGTGACGCGGAGGCTCCGCATCCGTAGCGTCTCCCGTATGCGTGTACTTGTCACGGGAGGCGCGGGCTTCATCGGCTCGCAGATTGTCACAGCGCTCGCCGCGCACGGCCATGAGCCGTTCGTCCTGGACCGGGCGATCCGGCCACGGGACGACGTTCGCGACCCCGAGATCGTCGCCGGGGCGTTGCGCGGGATGGACGCGGTGTGCCACCAGGCGGCGATGGTCGGCCTCGGCACCGGTTTCGGCGACGCTCCGGAGTACGTCAGCCACAACGATCTCGGCACCGCGGTGCTCCTGACCGCGATGGCCGAGGTGGGCGTACCGGAACTGGTGCTCGCTGGGTCGATGGTGGTCTACGGGGAGGGGCGTTACGAGTGCGGCGACCACGGTGTCGTACGCCCCGGTCCTCGGCCGGTCGAGTGGCTGAGCGAGGGACGCTTCGAGCCCCAATGCCCGTGCTGCGAAGCGGAGTTGAGTCCGGGTCTGGTGGCGGAGGACGCGCCGGTCGACCCGCGCAATGTGTATGCCACGACCAAGCTGGCGCAGGAGCACCTGGCCGCCGCCTGGGCCCGGGCGACCGGAGGGCGAGCGGTGTCGCTGCGCTACCACAACGTGTACGGCCCCGGTATGCCCCGGGACACGCCGTATGCGGGGGTCGCTTCGTTCTTCCGCTCGGCGTTGGCGCGCGGCGAGGCGCCACGGGTCTTCGAGGACGGCGGTCAGCGTCGCGACTTCGTGCACGTACGCGATGTGGCGGAGGCGAACGTAGCGGCGCTGGAAGCGCTCTCAAGCCGACAGCCCGGGACGCTCACCCCGTACAACACCGGTAGCGGCACGCCCCACACCGTGGGCGAGATGGCGCATGCGCTGGCGGCAGCGCACGGCGGCCCCGAGCCGGTGGTGACGGGCGAGTACCGGCTCGGCGACGTACGCCACATCACTGCGGACTCGGCGCGGTTGAGGAACGAGCTGGGCTGGAAGCCGGCGGTCGGTTTCGACGAGGGAATGGCGGAGTTCGCCACCGCAGAGCCCTAGGACCGGGCTACTGCTGGGAGGCGGCCGCCTCCACGGGGCGGGTCCTGAGCGCAACGCGTCCGGGCAGGGCGGTGGCGACACATGCCAGCAGCGCGGCGACCCCTGTCACCGTGGCGTAGGCGAGCGGCACGACGGTGGGCGCGGCGCTGCCCGTCATTCCGCGGCTGAACGCGACGAGGACGGCGAGCGATGTCCCCGAGCCGAGCACCACCGCGATCAGCAGGACAGCCAAGGCCTCGATCCGGAGCATGCTCAGGACCTGTCGGCGGGTCGCGCCATTCAGCCGCAGCATCGCGAACTCGTGGACGCGCCCGGATACGGACATCGCCAGCGTGTTGACGACGGCAATCGCCGTGAAAGCCAGGACCAGTCCCATCGCCAGGTAGTTCACCTCTCCGTTGGTTTCCTGCTTGTCAGCCTGAATCCCCTCGGCACTCGAACGGGTGAGTACGGAGATACTGGGGAACTCCCGGACTGCAGCGATCAGTTCACTGTGCGTAACGGACGGGGCTGACGCGTCCAGAGCAACGACGGCGGCAGACGCGAGGGGGTTGTCCATGTGGCGTGCCAGAAGGTCGTACGGGAGGGTCACATCACCGAAGCCGAGCCCACGGGCATATATGGCGGCAACGGTGAGCGTAACCGGGGTGCCGTCACCCAGAGAGAGGCGGATTCGACTGCCGGGATGGAGGTTCAGCTGATCCGCAGCGAGTTGACTGACCGCGACGGAGCGGGCTTCTGTCGCATTGTCGGCGCTGAAGCGTTCGATGGCGCCGCCCGTGACACCCGGGTTCCACGTGCGAGCCAGACCGGTCGGAGTGACGCCCTGGGCTGTGTACTGGTCGAGGCCGACGCGCACCGTGCTGTGGACGATCTCGGTGACGGCGGCGACACCTGGAGTTGTCCGGACTCTGCGTGCGGCTTCGGCCGGCACGCCCGGGCCGTGGGCGGACAGCACCCAGTCGGCACGCATGCCGTCGTGGCTCTGGGCGCGGGCGGCATCGCGGACGGTGGGCTGGATGCAGAGAACGGTGCAGGTCATACCGATGAGCAGGGCGAGCGGGGTGACTGCCGCGGCCATACGCGCCGCGTTGCCACGCAGATTGGCGGTCGCGAGCCGACCACCGGGCCCCGCGATGCCGAGCGGCCCCGAGAGCAGCGCCGCCGCGGCCCGGACCACGATCGGACCGAGCAGCGCGACTGCGACCGAAAGGACGACAACGGCCAGGAAGGTGACGGGGGTTGAGGCGGCCTCTGTGTGCAGTGTGCTCAGCGTCGCGATGAGTAGGGCGCCCGCGGCAAGGACCACCAGACCCACGAAAATCCGGCTCCGGGCCGGATGGCGCTCCACCGATGCCGCGGCCATGGCTTCGGAGGGCCGGATGCGCGAGATGCGGCGGGCGGAGATACGGGCTGCCCCCCAGGCCGCGAGGAGAGTCGCCGCGACGGCTGCGGCCATCAGGAAGACACTGACAGCGCGTTCGAGCGTGGCGGGGGCGGCACCCATCTCGACGAACCTGCCGTGCAGCCATGCGCCCAGCGGCAGTCCGGCGAGCGAGCCCAGCAGGCCGGCGACGGCGCCCACGAGCAGCGCCTCGCGGCCGATCAGCCGACGTATCTGCCGCGGCGTGGCGGCGATCGCGCGCAACAGGGCGAGCTCGCGGTGGCGCTGCTGAATGGACAGGGCGAAGGTGCCGGCGACGACGAGAAGGGCAACGAGCAGGGCAATCCCGCCGATGGCGCCACCCAGGGAAACCAGTTTGGTCCTGGCGCCGGCCGCGTCCAGGAACTCGACGGGGCCACGGGCATTCCCCGTGGCCAACTGGGCCGTGCCGCCGGACAGTGCCTTGCGGATCGCTGCGGCCAACTGCACCTCGCTGGTACCGGTGGTGGGGGTGACCCCGATGGTGGTGATCTGGCCCGGCCGGGCCGCGAGTCGGGTCGCCTCGGCGGTGGAGAAGAAGAGGGAGGTCTGCTGTCGAAGCAGGCCGGCGGGTGGCACGGCGATACCCGTGATGGTGTAGGGCTGCGGTGACTGGGTCGACTGCACGCTCAACCGGTCGCCGGGCCTGAGGTGTGCGCGCGTCGCGAGCCCTTGGTCGATGACGAGGTCGGTGTCCGCGACAGGGGCGTGCCCCTGGGTGAGCTCGAAGGGGGTGAGGGCCGCGGAGCCCCAGCTGTGCCCGTAGGAGGCGCCCGATGTGTCGCCTCGTGTCAACGGCCGGGCCATAAACGTGAGTTCGGGTACAGCCGCTTTGACACCGGGCACGGCTCGGACGGTCCTCAGGGTGCTCTCGGGCAGCCATGCCCGCTCGGGCATCGGTTTCTCCTTGTGCTTGACCTTGGTCTTGCCCTTCTTCTTCTCGACCGTGGTCTGGTGCACGTTCTGGTCCGCAGAGACGATGAGTGGCGCGGCGGCGTAGCGCTCGGTGACGATCCTGCCTCGCAGGCCGGTTTCCAGAAGGGTTCCGCAGGCGGTGATCAGGGCCGCCGCGCACATCAGGGCGATGAGGGCGCCCAGAAATCCAGCCTTCCGGTGCCGGATGCTCTGCAGGGCGTAACGCAGCATCATGACGCGTCCTCGGGGTTCGATGGGGCCGGGAAGGCCATCAGTCGCGTGTGCACGGTGCGGGCGCCCGGTGGTGTTTGGTCCGGGGCGCGCTTGTAGCGGTTGAGGAGTGCGATGTACTCCTCGAAGAACGCGCTGAGTTCGGCCTCGGTGAGAGTGATCTCGCTGCGCGAGTATGCGAAGTCGTCGTCGGTGGAGTTGCGTTGAAGGCGTTCGAAGAGTTCGACGTCGGCCGCATAGGCGTGGTGGTTGAGCTCGTCCATGACGAGCCGCATCTCGGGAGACTGCCTGCTGCGCGGCGGGAACCGCCGGTCGCCCGGGACGGCTCGCCACCAACGCTCCCGCCGGGGGCTCTCCCCTTCGGCGTCTTCGACGAATCCGTACCGCGCGAGTTCACGAAGGTGATAGCTGGTGGCGCCGGTGTTCAGGCCGAGGCTCCGGGCCAGGATGGCGGCGGTGGCGGGGCCGCGCAGGGCGAGTTGCTGGAGGATCTGCTGGCGTCGCGGCTGCGCCAGCGCCTTGAGCGCAGCCAGCTCCGCGATCTCGGTGGCGCGGGGGGTTTCTGCCATGCGTACACACTCGTCTGTGCACAGAGGTCTGTGCACTGGAGCGCTCCGGCGTCCTGGGGGTGGGGTTAACCCCCGGCTGGGGCCGGGGCTCCCGACAGAGCGGTCTCACCCAGGGCCTCCCGTGCCACCCCGCGACAGCCGCTTCGCCATGTGCCTGCTGTGCCGTCACCAGCCGCAGGCAGCCGCAGGCATGGCCCCGGCGGCAACACGCACGGGCGGCCCCCACCGGGAGGAAGCGTCGCCGGGAGGAAGCGTCGTCGGGAGGAAGCGTCGTCGGGGCGGCCGCGCCAGAGCCTGATGCGTTGGGGTCAGCTCGTGGCGCTCGCCGTGGGAAGGGTCAGTTCGAAGCGGCAGCCTCCGGCAACGTTGCGTACTTCGGCGCGGCCGGAGTGGGCTTCCACGATGCCGCGCACGATCGCGAGGCCGAGGCCCGCGCCGCCGGGCGGGGTGCGCGCTTCGGTGCCTCGCCAGCCGGTGTCGAAGACTCGGGGCAGGTCGTCGTCGCGGATGCCTCCGCAGCCGTCGGTGACGGAGAGCGTGACCGCGCCGTCGCGATCCTCGGCGGCCACCGCGACGGTGCCGTCGGCCGGGGTGTGCCGGATGGCGTTGACCAGGAGGTTGGCGAGCACCCTGGTCATCTCCTTGCCGTCCACCTCCACCGGCACCGCATCGACACGCTTGCCGACCAGACGTACGCCGTGTTCACGGGCCAACGGGTCTGCGCCGGCCAGGGCGTCGCCGATCAGGTCGTGGACGGACATGCGGGCGGGGTTCAGTGAGAGCGCTCCCGCGTGGATCCGGGAGAGTTCGAAGAGGTCGCCGACCATGGAGTTGAGGCGTTCGACCTCGGTTCTGATCTGGCGGAAGTAGCGGTCCGGGTCCTTGGCCATGCCGTCTTCCAGCGCTTCGGCCATCGCTCGGAGGCCGGCCAGCGGGGTGCGCAGATCGTGGGAGATCCACGCGACGAGTTCACGCCGCGAGGTTTCCAGCGCCCTCTCCCGCTCCCTCGACTCGGTCAGCTTGGCGCTGGTCGCCGCCAACTCCCGGCTCAGCGCGGCGAGTTCGGCAGTGGCGGGGCCTGCCGGGGCGTCGAAACTGCCGCCGTCGCCGAACGAGCGGGTGGCCAAGGCGAGGCGTCGGCTGCTCGCGACGACTCTGCGGCCGAGCAGAAGCGCGGTGGCCAGGGACGCGACCGCGGCCATCGCCACGACCACGGTCACCACCGTCAGGTCGTGGGAGTTCAGGAGCATCGCCCAGGCGACGGCGAGCGTGCCGGCCAGCATCGCGAGGACCGCGACGGCGGAGACGACGGTCACCGACGCGGTGAGCGAGCGGTGGCGCAGGAGGCGCAGGGCCAGCGCCCCGCCGAGTCCCGCGAGCGCCGCACCGAGGAAGGCGTACAGGGCGATGAGCAGTACGTCATTCACTGTCGGCGCCCTTGGCGAGAACGCTCTCCCGGCTGACGGTGACAACGTCACCGTCCTCCGACCCGGCGCCGCGCCGGCCTGTGACACCTTGCGCGACGGCGGCGCCTTGGCCGATGTCGCACTGGCCTGTGACGCGGTGCCCGGCGGCGCCTTGGCCGATGTCGCGCCGCCCTGTGACACCTTCCCCTGTGACACCTTCCCCGGTGCCGCGTTGCCCGATGCCGCCTTGCCCGGCCGGGTTCCCGGTGTCGGCCCTGGGAGCGCTCTCACGCGGGGCTGGCGCCAGGAGCCCCGCCCCGGAGACGCGCCCCGGCGGTGCGGCGGGCTCCGCCTGTCCGAACCGCTCCTGTTCGGGCCGCCCGAGGGCCGTGTCCGGCTCGGTGTCCGTGACGATGGCGTCCGGTTCGGCTTCGAAGCGGTAGCCGACGCCCCACACTGTGCGGATGAGCGCGGGCTTCGCCGGGTCGGTCTCGATTTTCCCGCGCAGGCGGCGTACGTGAACGGTGACGGTGGACAGGTCCCCGAACTCCCAGCCCCACACCTCGTGCATCAGCCGCTCACGGGTGATCGCCTCGCCGGGACGGGCCAACAGGTAGGCGAGGAGATCGAACTCCCGCAGCGTCAGAGCGAGTTCGCTTCCGTCCTTGGTCGCGGTACGCGCGGCGGGGTCAAGTGCGATACCGGAGCGCGACAGGCGCGGGCCCGGGCGGGTGGTGGCGGTGCGGGCCCTGCGCAGTACCGATTCGACACGGAGTACCAGTTCGCGCGGGCTGAAGGGCTTGGTCACATAGTCGTCGGCGCCTATTTCCAGACCCAGGATGCGGTCGTCCTCGTCACCGCGCGCGGTCAGCATGATCACGGGCACGGGGGCGTCGGCGCGCAGGCGGCGGCACACCTCAAGGCCGTCCATGCCGGGCAGCATCAGGTCGAGGACCACCAGGTCGGGACGGCGGCGTGCGGCCGCCCGCAGGGCGGCGGGGCCGTCCGCCGCGAGGTCGACGGCGTGGCCGGCGCGTTCCAGGTAGCCGGTGACGACCTCGGCGACGGTCGGATCGTCGTCGACGACCAGGATGCGGCTCTCGGTGCTGTGCATGGCACCCAGCGTCGCACCGCCCGGGGGCGTCCGTCTGCGCCAGGTGGGCCCCAGGTGGGGGATGTCCGCGTTTCGTAAGAACCCGAAATCCGTTTTGTCCGGTTTGGATTCGTACGGTGAGTGCGTGACTGAAACCCCTTCCGCATCCCCCGCCGTACCGCGCGCGGTGACCGTGGACGTCGTGCTGCCCTGTCTCGACGAAGCCGAGGCGCTGCCTTGGGTGCTGGCCAGGATCCCGGACGGCTGGCGGGCCGTCGTGGTCGACAACGGCTCGTCGGACGGTTCACCCGACATCGCACGCGCTCTCGGCGCGACCGTGGTGCACGAGTCCCGCCGGGGCTTCGGCGCCGCCTGCCACGCCGGGCTGCTCGCCGCCGAGGCCGAATTCGTCTGCTTCTGCGACTGCGACGCCTCGCTCGACCCGTCCGAGCTCGTCCGCTACGTACGGGACGTGGCGTCCGGCGCCGCCGACCTGGTGCTCGGCCGGCGCAGGCCGCGAGGGCGCGGCGCCTGGCCACTGCACGCGCGCGCCGGAAATCTGGCACTCGCCGGAATGCTGCGGCGACGCACCGGGTTGCGCCTGCACGACCTGGGTCCGTTGCGGGCCGCGCGCCGCGAGGCACTGCTCGAACTCGCTCTCACCGACCGGCGCAGCGGCTACCCCCTCCAGATGGTGGTGCGTGCCGCCGACGCGGGGTGGAAGGTGGCCGAGTACGAGGTGGACTACCGGCCGCGCACCGGGAAGTCGAAGGTCACCGGCACCTGGCGAGGCACTTGGCAGGCCGTGCATGACATGCGTCAGGTCCTGGCCGAACCATCGGTCGTAGCGCCTGCCACGGCGGTCGTGCGATGAGCCGTGCAGAGCGCTCTCAGGCCTCGGGCACGACGCTGCTCGTCCTGGCCAAGGCGCCCGTGGCCGGCCGGGTCAAGACGCGGCTCACCCCGCCGTACACCCCGCAGGAGGCGGCCCGGATCGCCGAGGCGTCCCTCGCCGACACCCTCGACGCGGTCCTCGCCACTCCCGTACGCAGAAGGGTTCTGGTGCTCGACGGCGAGCCGGGCCCGTGGCTTCCACCGGGCATCGAGGTGGTGGCGCAGTGTGCAGGTGGCCTGGACGAGCGGATCGCGGCCGCGTTCGCCGGCTGCACGGGCCCCACGCTGCTCATCGGCATGGACACCCCGCAGGTCACCCCCGCGTTGCTCGCGCCCGCCCTGTCCGGGTCCGGGCCGGGCGACGCGTGGTTCGGCCCGGCTGAGGATGGCGGTTTCTGGGCACTGGGCCTGACGGAGCCCGACCCGTCGTTGCTGCTCGGCGTGCCGATGTCGGTGTCCGAGACCGGACGCGTCCAGCGGCAGCGGCTGCATGACGCGGGGCTCACGGTGCACGAGCTGGCACGGTTGCGGGACGTGGACACCGCGCGGGACGCCCGGCTCGTCGCCGCCGAGGCTCCGCACGGCCGTTTCGCCCGGTCCCTGACGGCCGGCCCGGTCGCGACCGTGGCCCTGTCGCCCACATCCCCGACGACGAGCGAACCCGTCCTGGTCGGACCCCCGACCGTCGGACCCCCTGCCGTCAGGCCCCCGGCCGTCGGGCCCCGCACAACCGGCCCCTCGGCAGCCCGGCCCCCGGCAGCACGACCCCCCGCAGCGCGACCCCCCGTAGCCGGGCAGTCGACGGCGCGGCAGCCAACGGCCGGACAGCCGACAGCCGGACAGCCGTCGACCGGACAGTCGTCGACCGGGGCGCGCGCATGGTGAGAGCGCTCTCGGCCACCGTTCCGGCCGCTGCCTGGCACGCCGACCCCTACACCGATGCGCTCCGCTCGGGCCGCGGTCCGCTGTTCCTGCGCAGACCCGACGGCTGGCTGTTGCCTCTGGAGGTCGAACGCTGGTGCGCGGAGCCGGACGTCGCGGACCGTACCGTGCTGCGGCGCTGTCGGGGCGCGGTCCTGGACATCGGCTGCGGGCCCGGCCGGCTGGTGGCCGCGCTCGCCGCTGACGGAATCGCCGCGCTCGGGGTGGATGTGAGCGCCGAAGCGGTCCGCCACACCCGGGACTGGGGTGGCAGCGCGCTGTGCCGTTCGGTCTTCGACCAGTTGCCGGGCGAGGGCCGCTGGGACACCGCGCTGCTCGTCGACGGGAACGTGGGCATCGGCGGCGACCCAGCGGCGCTGCTCTCCCGGGTGGCCCAACTCGTCGCGCCGGGGGGCCTGTTGCTGGCCGAGGCGGCCCCGTACGAGATCGACGAACGGATGCGGGTCCGGGTCACCGACGCATGCGGCGCGGCCGGTGGCGACTTCCCCTGGGCCCGGCTCGGCACGAACGCGCTACTGGCCTGCGCCCGCCCTCTCGGCTGGCGCCCGGCCGGGCGCTGGACGGCGGCGGGCCGCGCCTTCGTGGCCCTTCGGCAGGACTGAGGGCCCCCAGCACGGTCATGTGACGGTGTGAGCGAGGCCTTCGTCGCACATACGGCTGGACGCGCCCCGGGGGGGATGCGTCCAGCCGTATGCGTCCTGCCGTATGCGTCCTGCCGTATGTGTCCTGCCGTGTGCCTCCAGCCCCACGCGTCAAGTCGCATGCGGGCGAAGGGGACGAAAGGGCGGGGTGGGGACCGGCCCCGCCCCGCCCTTCGCGCGTTGGGATCAGCTCACGTTGACCGCGGTGTCGTCGATGACGAACGACGTGGCCAGGCTGCTGTCCTCCACACCGTTGAACTTGAGGGTGACCGTCGTACCCGCGAACGAGGAGAGGTCGAAGGACTTCTGGGCGAAGCCCGTGTTCTTGTTGAGGTTGGAGTAACTGGCCAGGGTGGTCGAGCCGGCCGTCACCGTCAGCTTGTCGTAGGCGGTGGAGGCCGACGTCTCCTTGGTGTCGATGTGCAGGTAGTAGGTGAGGGTGGCGTGGCAGCCGGCCGGGATGGTCACCGACTGGGAGAGCGAGTCGGTGTGGCTGCTGCCGTAGCCGTCGAGCCAGGCCTTCCAGGAGCCGGAGTGGGCCGCCTCACCACTGGAGTTGTCGATCACGCCCGAGGTCGCCGACCAGGGGGTCGCGCTTCCCGTCTCGAAGCCCGGGTTGCCGAGCAGCTGGGCCGCGGTGCAGCCACCGCCGCCGCTGGTGGTCACGGTCCAGGTGAAGGACGTCGAGCCGGTGGCGTTGGTGGAGTCCTTGGCCGTGACCGTCACGTTGTAGCTGCCGGCGCTGGTCGGGGTGCCGGAGATCAGGCCGGTCGAGGCGTTGATGGACAGGCCCGCCGGGAGACCGGTGGCGCTGTAGCTCAACGACTGGCTGGTGTCGGAGTCCGTGGCGTGGATCTGGAGCGAGGCCGCGGTGTTGACCTGCGTCGACTGGTTGCCGGGGTTGGTCACCGAGACGGAGTTGCCGGTGCTGGTGCCGTTGGTGAAGGCCGCGGTGCCGTTCGGGGTGCCGAGGCCGGTCGGGCCGTCGTAACCCGCGGCCGCCTTGCACAGGTAGGCCGGGCTGCAACTGCCGTTGGCGCCGGAGGTGACGTCATTGAGGGCAGAGGTGTGGGCGTACGGGTAGGACGCCGGGACGGTGCCCGCGGCGGGAGTGCCGGCGAGCGCGTAGACGCCGGCGATGATCGGCGAGGAGGCGCTGGTGCCGCCGTACACGTTCCAGCCGCTGGCCTGGTAACTGTCGTACACGGCAAGGCCGGTGGCCGGGTCGGCGACCGCGGAGACGTCGGCGACGGTGCGCTTGGCGCAGCCGGTGTCCTTCTGCCAGGACGGCTTCGGGTCGTACGCCGAGCAGCCCGAGCCCGCGCCCTCGCCGCCGGAGCTGGAGCCCCAGACCGACTCGGACCAGCCGCGGGTGTTGCTGGCGCGGCTGAGCGAGGTGCCGCCGACCGAGGTGACGTACTGGGAGGCGGCGGGGTACTCGACGCCGTAGCCGCTGTCACCGGAGGAGACGGTGATGGCGACGCCGGGGTGGTTGAAGTAGGAGGCGTCGGAGCTCGGGTCGGTGGAGTCCTCGTCGCCGCCGTAGCTGTTGGAGACGTACTTGGCGCCCATGGCGACCGCGCGGTTCACGGACGCGCCGAGGTCTTCCATGCTGGCGGAGTTGGCCTCGACGAGCAGGATGTGGCACTGCGGGCAGACGGCGCTGACCATGTCGACGTCGAGGGAGATCTCGCCGGCCCAACCCGAGTCGGCAGTCGGGTAGTTGGTGCCGCCGTTCTGGTCGGCCTTCTTGAAGCAGCCGTTGGCGGTGGTGCAGGAGGGCAGTCCGTACTGCGAGCGGTAGGTGGCCAGGTCCGACTCCGCGCTGGGGTCGTCCTGCGCGTCCACGATCGCCACGGTCGTGCCCGCGCCGGCGTTCGACGGCAGGGCGTAGGCGCTCTGGAGGTCGGAGGGGCCGTAGCCGGAGGGCAGGGCGTTCGGGGATATGCCGAGGTGGTGCTGCACATCGGTGCGGGCCAGCGCCAGGCAGGACATCATGCCGGCCTTGGCGGGCTTGGCACACAGCCGCTGGGTGTTGGCGGTCTGGCCTGCGGAGCTCTGGGTGGCGGCGGCGACCGCCGGGGCGACGGCGATGAGTCCGCCGGTGACCAGGGCCGCCGCGGAGAGAGCGGCGGTGGCGGCGCGCCCGGTGAGCGCGGGGAGGCCGAAGGGTCTCTTCAAGTACAAGGAACTGCCCTCCATGGGGGGTCGGTTCGCCGGAACGAGGCACGCGGAGGTACGGGGTCACGGGCGTGCGGCGGGGCGGATCCGGCGCGTTCGGCGTTACGTGTGCCCGGCGGATCGGCTGTGCTGTGAGCGGTGACCGACGGCGCGTTCTGCGGTGTGTGTGGGTGGATCACGCGCTGCGCGTGTGGGCTGTGCTGCGGATGCCGGCCGCGCGTGTGATGCGGTCGGCGGACGTGTACGGCTCGTTCGGCGGTACGCGCAGTGCGTTCGCTGTGCGACCGGCAGTACGTGTACATGCGCGTGATCAGTGGAAGCGGCATTACTTGATCAGTGCATGACAGGTGCGTCTCGCGAAAACTGCCACCCGCTCACGTGGTGGCAGGGACGAAGGTAGCGACGGTTGCCGGGGGCGACAACAGGCTGAGGCAAGCCGCAGGCAAAGCCTTGTCCTCGAAAGGGGATGGATCAGCGTCCGCCCCGCCCGGATGTGCGCGCACGGATTCCCCGCGGATCACAGGACTGCTCAGAGCCGCGGTTGATGGATACGGTGGCGGGCATCGAGCCGAGGAGGACGTACATGGAGTCGGACGGGGATGCGCATGGAGCCGGATGAGGGGTCGGTCGGTGACCTCGTCGAGCTGGGCCTCTCGCGGTACGAGGCCCGGGTCTATCTCGCCCTCGTCCGCCGCGACTCCTACACCGCGGCGCAGGTCGCGCGCGAGGCGGAGGTGCCGCGGCAGCGCATCTACGACGTACTCGACGGACTGGTGCGCTCCCAGCTGGCCGTCGCCCACCGGGGGCGCGTCGCGACGTTCACCGCGGTCGCCCCGGAGCTCGCACTGACGCGCCTGATGAACCGTCAAAGAGAGTCCCTGGAACGCCTGGAGAAGGTGTCCACGGGTCTGACGTCGCTCTTGCTGCCCCTGTGGACGGACGGCCGCGCCCACACCGATCCGCTCGACTACATCGAAGTGCTGCGCGATCAGCGCCGGATCACCGAGCGTTTCGCGGACATCCAGGAGCAGGCCGACTCCGAGCTGCTCACGTTCTGCATGCCCCCGTTCGTGGCCCCGGCCGCCAACACGTCGGGAATCAAGGCGACGCGACGTCTTCGACGTGCCAAGGGCACGGTGCGGGCGGTGTACACGCGTGACGCGCTGGCGGACGAGGAGGTCCTTGAGAACGTGCGCCGCTTCGCGGAGGCCGGCGAGGAAGCCCGTTTCACTCAGCGCCTGCCGCTCAAACTGGTCATCGCGGACGCCTCATTGGTGCTGTGCGACATGCCGGACCCGGTCGCGGGGACCGGTTCCACGACCGCCCTGTACATCGAGCATCCGGCGCTCGCGGCCTGTCTTCGGCTGGCGTTCCAGAGCGTGTGGGAGGCGGCGGAGCCGATGGGAGTGGCACAGAGCGACACGGATTGAGCGAGGGGGCGGGGGCCGCGCATCCGGCTCGCCTCGGCCCCCTCGGCATCGCGCCACTCCGACCGCATCGGCGCTCCGCGGCGCCCACATCCTGGGTGCCGCCCCGCCTCAGCGCTCCGCGGCGCCCACATCCTGGGTGCCGCCCCGCCTCAGCGCTCCACGGCGCCCACGTCCTGGGCGCGCCGCCTCCCCCGGACTCGACGTACCGCGCCCAGCAGCAGCGTGAGCGCGAGCAGCACCGCGAGGGAGATCAGCAGGCCCCGTACGTAGTCAAGGGGCAGCACCGAAGGGTTGGCCGTCGGGAGGGGCCGGAGCAGCACGGGGAGCGCGATCAGTGTGAGGCAGCCCGCCGTCAGCAGGGCGCCGCGCAGCAGGCCGCGGTTCTTCAGGCCGCCGGTCAGCAGTCCCACCGCGAGGACCAGCGGCGCGACGATCCCGTCGTGCAGGACGGCGGCTCCGGCGAGCCAGACCAGCACGTCCCAGTGGGTGGCCTGGTCCCAGACGAGCTTTCCGCCCGCCGCCATCAGGACGAGTCCGGACGCGCCAAGCACGGTACGCAGCACAGCACCACGCATCACCTCACCACGCATCACATCACCTCCAGGCGGGTGACCCACTTGGTCTGGAGCACGCCGGGGCGGTTGGGAGCGATGATGCGGGCGGGGTAGCCGTGGTCGGCGGTCAGGGTCTGGCCGTTGAGCTTCAGGGCGAGCAGGGTCAACGGGTCGTGGGCGTAGTCGCGGCCCATCTCCATCACCCGATAGGCCCCGTACCGCTCAAGCGACACCACCCGCACCCGCGCGTTGGGCGGGGCGCCCGCGCGACGCAGCAGGTCGGTCATGCGCACGCCCGTCCAGTGGGCGGTCTTGCTCCAGCCCTCGACGCAGGCGATGGGCAGGACGGATTCGTGCTGGGTGAGCGCGGACAGTTCGGCGAGGGTGAGGATGTACGGGCGTGGGCCCGTGACCGTCAACCGGTAGGCGGCTCCGTCGACTTGGGTGGTTCCGGCCGCCACCGCGCTCCGGTTGACCGGAAGCCCCTCGGCCCCGTAGTCGGGGTGGCGCGGCGCGAGGACGTCGAAGAACTTCAGCGGCGTGAAGGCCTGGCCGACGGTGGTCAGGGTCACGGCGCCCGCGGCGACCGCCACGCCGGTCAGCAGGGAGCGCCGGTCCGGTCCGTCGGCCGCCGGGAGCGCCCGTGTGCCCGGGGATGTGCTGCGCCAATGCCTGCTGATCTCGGGGTACTTGACGGCCACGTGCAGCATCAGCGCGCCGGCGAGCAGCCACGCCACGGCGAAGTGCACCGGCACGAAGGAGAACGGCCAGAGGTACCACTGCACCGTGTTCAGGAGCCCGGTGAACAGTTCGAAGACCGCGCCTGCGACGAGAACGGCGACCGAAAGGCGCTCCAGGGCGTGGCGCACGGAACGCACAGGCGGCCATCCGAACAGTTTCGGGTACACCGTCCACAACTTGGCGAGCAGGAGCGGAATCGCGGCGATACCCGAAGCCACGTGCAGCCCTTGGCTGAGCCGGTACCCCCAGATGGGCCTGCTGGGCAGCACGTCCAGCAGCCATCCGGGCTGGTGCTGAAGGTAGTGACTGATCAGTCCGGTGCCGAAGCACACCGCGATCGCGACACCCAGCCAGCGGCCGATCGAGGTCGCCGTTCGTGCGTCGTGCAGTCTGCCCTTGAAGACGGGCAGCCGCACTGCGGGAAGTCGTGGCTTCATGGATCCATCCCACCCCGGCCGACCCCCGTTCGAGGCTCTTCGACACCTTACGGTTCACGAACGCACGCCGGGAGGGGAGCACGAATGGGCTGCGTGCCGCGGGGGCTCCATCCTTCCCGGGGGGAATGCGATGGCGCGAATCGATCCCCTGACAGGACACCGGACCGCGGTTAGGATCTTATGGCAGCATCGCGTGCCGGTCACCGTCCGGGTGGGGCATGGAGGTGTCTGCGACATGCCCGACGGAGGCATTCCACCGTGTCAGTGCAGTTGAATCACACCATCATCGGATCCCGCGACAACCGGGTTTCCGCCGAATTCCTCGCAGATATGCTCGGCCTTGAGGTCGGGACCGAATGGGGTCCTTTCATCCCTGTTTCGACCAGCAACGGCGTCACTCTCGACTTCGCGACCGTGCCCGACGGCATCGAGATCGCGCCACAGCATTACGCATTCCTCGTCTCCGAGGAAGTGTTCGACGCGGCATTCAAGCGGATCACCGAACTGAAGCTGCCCTTCTTCGCGGATCCGCATCGCAAGCGCCCCAATGAGATCAATGACAATGACGGCGGCCGGGGCGTGTATTTCCCCGATCCCTCGGGCCACTGGCTGGAACTCCTGACCGTTCCCTACGGCGGTTGGCAGTAACGCACCGGCGCGGCGCAGGCCGGCTCCGCACCTCCGGGTGAACCTTACGGTTCACGGACGGCAGGGGTGGCTTGCGCCTCGTGAGGGCCCCGAGCTGCGAGGCTCGCGGGGTGACCCATCGACGTACCGTATGCACCGCCGTCCTGCTCGCCGCGCTCACCACCGCGCTCGCCCTCACGATCCAGAGGGACGGCTTCCGTACCGACCCGGTCGGGCTTTCCTGGTGGTACGCGGCGTCCTGGGCGCTGTTCGCGCTCGCCGCCCATTCGGTCCGCAAGGTACCGGCGCGCCATCGTGCCGCGCTGATCGTCGCGGGCGCGGTCGCCGTCGCCGCGACCGGCCTGCTCGCTCCCCCGCGCACCAGCACCGACGCCTACCGTTACGCCTGGGACGGACGGGTGCAGGCGGCCGGGATCTCCCCGTACGACTACGCGCCGGCCGACCACGAGCTGGCCCGTCTGCGTGACCCCTGGCTCTTCCCGACGACCCCCTCCCAGTGCGCGGGCCCGGAGCGGGCCCGGGTCGACGACGGCTGCACCCGCCTCAACAGGCCCTCTGTGCACACCATTTACCCGCCGGTCGCGGAGGCGTACTACCTCCTCGTAGAACAGATCTCACCCTCCGGCGTGCGCCTCAAGCCGCTGCAGATCGGCGGTGCGCTGTTCGCGGTGGGCACCACGCTCGTTCTGGTACGCATCCTGCGGCGGCGGGGTGCGGACGGCAAGCCGGGCCAGGAGGCGGGCGCCGCCTGGTGGGCGTGGTGCCCCGCGGTACCCGCCGAGGCGGTCAACAACGCCCATATCGACGTTCTGGCCGTCCTGTTGACGGTGGCGGGGCTCGGCGCGCTGTCGGCCGCCCGCGGGCCGGGGGCCGGCCGGCTGCGCGCCGCGGCGGGCGGGATGCTGATCGGCGCGGGCGTCGCGGTCAAGATGCTGCCCGCCGTGGTGCTGCCCGCCGTGCTGCGACGTCGGCCGGTCACCGTGCTCCTGTCGACAGCCGGCCTGATCGCGCTCTCCTACCTCCCGTACGTCCTCGCCTCCCACTCCTCCGTGTTCGGCTACCTCGGCGGATACACCGAGGAGGAGGGATACGACGACCCGTCCGGGCAGGGCCGGTTCGCCCTGCTGCGCCTGGTGCTGCCCGACAGCTGGGCGCTGCCCGTCGCGCTCGCGGCACTGCTCGCGGTGACGGCGTACGTCCTGCGACGCGCGAAGGCCGAACGCCCGTGGTCCGGCGCCGTGTTGCTGCTCGGCTGGGCCTTTCTGCTCCTCACACCCGGGTACTCCTGGTACGCGCTGCTTCTGGTGGCGCTGGTGGCGCTGGACGGGCGGTGGGAATGGCTCACGGTCGCCGCGGCGGGCACATGCACCTATGTGGTGGCCAAGGCGCTCGGGGACTTCCCCATGGCGAAGACGGCGTACGGCGTCGCGGCCTGCGCCGTCCTGGCGGGCTGGGTGGTCCGGCGCCTGCGCCGGCGCACCGAGCACCCGGCGGCGCGGCCGGAGGTGCTGTCACAGGGCCGGGTTAGTGTCTGAGGTATGACAACTGCCGCCCTGGAAACGGGAGTAGGGCCCATGCTGCGCGGCTGGCGCATGCAGCGTCGCATCAGCCAGCTGGAGCTCGCGCTGCGCGCCGACTCCTCGGCGCGCCACATCAGCTTCATCGAGACCGGCAGGTCCCGCCCGAGCGAGGAGATGATCCTGCGCCTCGCCGAGCACCTGGACGTGCCGGTCCGCGAGCGCAACGCGCTGCTCCTGGCGGCCGGTTACGCCCCGCACTACGCACAGACTCCGCTGGACGACCCGTCGATGAGCTCCCTGCGCGAGGGCATGGAGCGCCTGCTCCAGGCGTACGAGCCCTTCCCCGCACTGATGGTGGACGCGACGTACACGGTGCTCGCCGCGAACCGCGGCATCGCGATGCTCCTCGAAGGCGTGGCCCCGCATCTGCTGGCCCCGCCGGTGAACGCGATGCGGCTGACCCTGCACCCCGAGGGCCTCGCCCCGCGCATCCGCAACCTCCCGCAGTGGCGCGGCCACCTCCTTGAGCAGATGCAGCGCCAGATCGCCCTGCTGCGCAGCGACACGTTGCGCGCACTGTACGAGGAGGTCGCCGCACACCCCGTGCCGGACGGCGGGGAGACACCACCCGGTGACACGCAGGCGCATCAGGCGTTCCCGTTCGCGCTGCCGCTGCGCATCGAACACGCCGGCACGGTCCTGTCCTTCATCTCCACCATCGCCACGTTCAACACGCCGATGGACGTCACCGTCTCCGAGCTCGCCATCGAGACGTTCCTGCCGGCCGATCCGGAGACGGCGAAGTACCTTCAGTCGCTCATGCCGTAGGCGGTACGCGGTCGAGGAACCCCGCGACGGAGCGGATGCGGCCGTCTTCGGCGAGCGTGATCACGTCGAACCCGGCGACCGGAGCCGAGCCGTCGATGGTTGCCACCAGCTCCCATCCGAAGCGCGCGATGTGGTGGTTCCCGTCGACCGGGCCGAGCGCCCGGAACTCGAACCCGGGGAACTGGGCGTGCGCCGCGGCGATCACAGCGGCGACGCCGTCGTGCCCCCGGACGTCGGCGAGCGGGTCGGTGTAGGTACCGTCCTCGCTCCACGCGGCAGCGACGGCTGTGGCGATCTCCTCGGCCGTAGCGGCGTTCCAGGCGTCGAAGTAGCGGGCGACAGCGGTCTCGTAGCGGTTCTCGGACATGGGGACTACCTCCGTGGAGTGTGTGACTGTGTGGCTGTGTGGTGCGGCAGGCGTTGCCGCAGGTGGTGCGGCCACGCGTTGGGTACGTGTGTGTCGGCGTGCGTGTCGGGTGTGCGTGTCGGCGCACGTGTCGGGTGTGCGTGTCGGCGCACGCGTTGCCGTACGTTCATGACACGCGTCCTCCCTGGTCAGGGACCCGGGACCCGATCGGAGTGCGCCGCTCGGGTCCCGGTGTCCGTAACTCTGCCGGGGTGCGGCCGAGGGGTCGATTACCGGTGGGGTAATGCGCGGAGGAGGACGCCATGGAAGGGGGCAGGGTGGGCGACGACGTGCCCGGCGACCGGCCGGGCCGCCTGAACGATGGGGGCGGGAGGGGCGACGCGAGTGGCCCGAACGGTCCGTTCGTGCCGTACGGGACACAGGTGCCGACGGGAGCCGGTGGAGCGGTCGCGCCGGGCGCATCGGCGGGGGCGAGGGAGCTGGGTGGCGCAAGCGCCCCGGATGCGAAGGTCTGGTACGCCTCGTACGGGTCCAACATGCATCTCGACCGGCTGGCCCACTACATCGAGGGCGGCCGGCCACCGGGTGCGGCCCGGAGTTACCCGGGGTGCCGGGACCGTAGGCTTCCCGCCGCATCCGTACCCGTCGAACTCCTGGGAGCGCTCTATTTCGCGACCCGGTCCCCCGTGTGGCGCGGCGGCCGGGCGTTCTACGACCCGGGGGCCGACGGCCGCTTGCTGGCCCGCGCCCACCTGGTCTCGGCCGGCCAGTTCGCTGACATCGTGGCTCAGGAGATGTACCGCGATCCCGGAGTGGACCTCGACCTCGGCGAGGCTCTGCGTACGGGCAGGTCCGTCCTGGGCCGGGGCCGGTACGAAACTCTCATCTGTGCGGGGCGGCTCGACGGCCTGCCCGTGCTCACGTTCACCGCGCCGTGGCGCATGGCCGAGGTCACCTGGACCGCGCCGTCGGCGGCCTACCTGCGGCATCTGGCTCGTGGATTGCTGGAGGCGGGCGCATGGTCGCGGGACACGGTTGCCGCCTACTTGGCCGACTGCCCCGGAACGGCGGGACTGTGGACCGAGCGGGCCGTGGCGCGGCTCCTTGAGGACTGACCCGGCGACCCCAATATGCGCTGGAATGAGGCGAGTTGGGGCAGGTAGGCACCCAGGGGGTTCACGCACTCTCTGCGTACTCTTGGGGTCGATGCGGCGGGCTGTGGAGCCGGCAGCGGTTTCAAGGGGGATGTCGATGACGGAGACGCTGCGGGTCGAGGCGACTTCCATGGCGGGCGGCCTCGTGCTGCGGCCGTGGCACCCGGACGACGCCGAAGGGGTGATCGAGGCGTACCGCGGCCCCGGCATGTCCCTGTGGACGACCCGTTCCATCGAGACCTACGAAGACGCCCTGTCGTGGATCGAGCTCCAGCGGCAGGACCGGGAGCGTGGGATCCGGCTCGGGTTCGCGGTGTGTGAGGTGCAACCCGGGGGCGGCGAGGGCGAGTTGCTGGGAAACGTCGTACTCAAGTGGCACGAGCACCCCAGCCGCGAGGCGGGTGAGGTCGGCTACTGGACGATGCCGCACGCGCGGGGGCGTGGTGTTGCCCCGCGTGCCGTGGAAGCGCTCTCAACTTGGGCGTTCGACATCTTCGCGGCTGAGGGGCTGCGCCGCCTCGTCCTGTTCCACCAGGTGGACAACCTCGCCTCGTGTCGCGTCGCGGAGAAGAGCGGCTTCCGCTTCGACCGCGTCCTGCCCCCCATACCGCCCTACCCCAAGGACGGCCACCTTCACGTGCGCCACGTGCGCGCGGCCGGCCGCTGAGTCGCTGATCCGGGCCGGGGCCTTTGGAGCCGAGCCGTGCCGGGGCCTTTCGGACTGATCCAGGCCGGGGCCTTCCGGGCCGATCTGGGCCGGGCCGTATCGGACTGATCCAGGCCGGGGCCTTTCGGGCTGATGCAGGCTGATCCGCGCCGACCCACGGCGACTGGCCGCCGACTGGCCGCCGACTCGGCACGCTATCGACCGCGCGAGGTCCCTGAGGCGCGGATGCGACGGCGCGCCGCGATGTGCGGGGCCCGAGCCACGGAGCGTGGCTGCCCGAGCCCCCCTCCTGCCCGCGGACGTTCCCCCGTACGGCCCCGGATGCGGGGCGTCGAGCCCGTACGGGATGCCAAGATCTCCCCATGGGGCGGGGTCGGTTCGTCGTCCGGGGTGGGTTCGGTTCGGCATCTTTGGAGTCCCATGCCCGGCAGATCACGCTCCCGTGTCCGCTACTGGCTCGCGGCACTCGCCGCCACGCTCTCCCTCGCTTGTGCGCTGCCGCAGTCCCTTCCGGCACCCACACCCACACCCACGTCCATGCCCGCGCCGGTGCTCACGCCGGGCGAGCCGTACCCCGGGCCCTTCTGGGTGAACCCGGTGGGGCAGGCGGCGACGCAGGCGGCGGAGTGGCGCCGGGCCGGCCGGGCCGCGGACGTCGAGCTGGTGGAGCGGATCTCGCTGCGGCCCCAGGCGGACTGGCCGCGGCCCGATGGTGTGGAACTGACGGTGCGCGACCTCACCGGCGCCGCCGCGCTCGCTGGACGGATCCCGGTTCTCGTCGCGTACAACATTCCCCACCGCGACTGCGGTGGCCTCTCGCAGGGCGGCGCGGCCGACGCGGACGCCTACCGGCTGTGGGTCGACGCGTACGCGCGGGGCATCGGCGAGCGGCCGGCCGTCGTGATCGTCGAGCCGGATGCGATCGCGCACCTGGTGAGCGGGTGCGAGTCGGCCCCCTCGGACGAACGGCTGACTCTTCTCGCGTACGCCGTGGAGCGGTTCAAGCAGGGGCCTGCGACCAAGGTGTACCTGGACGCCGGGCACTCCGGTTGGATCACTGACCAGTCGCGCCTTGAAGGGCCGCTGCGCCAGGCCGGGGTGGCCAAGGCGGACGGGTTCGCCCTGAACGTCTCCGCGTTCCAGACGAACGCGTCCAGCGCCGAGTACGGCCACCGGCTCTCCGACGCGCTCGGCGGCAAGCACTTCGTCGTCGACACCAGCCGCAACGGCAACGGCCCGTACTCCGGCACCGATTCCTGGTGCAACCCGCCCGGCCGGGCACTCGGCACCCCGCCCACGACGGCGACAGGGGACGCGTTGATCGACGCCTACCTGTGGATCAAGCGCCCGGGCGAATCGGACGGATCCTGCCGTGGCGGACCCAGCGCGGGACGCTGGTGGCCGCAGTATGCGCTGGAGCTGGCACGTGCGGCGGGTTCCTGAGCGAGCCGGGACCGGGCCGGAACGGCTGGGGTAGTGGCGGCGGGGGCGGAGTGGGACCGCTGCGGTAGTCGAGAGTGATGGGCGACGGGGGACGGCTGAGGTAGTTGAAGGCGGTGGGGTGGGGGGGGGGGGGGGCGCGCCCCCCCCCCCCCCCCCCCCCCCGGGGGGGGGGCCCCCCCCCCCCCGGGGGGGGGGGGGGGGGGGGGGGGGGGGCCCGGG